>CAMOLA010000129.1 GCA_946618265.1 uncultured Eggerthellaceae bacterium | reverse complement strand
CGGGCCGACGGCCGTCGCGGCGGACGGGTTCTTCACCGGGTTCATCACCGACCCCGTCTTCACGTACGTGTTCATGGTCATCTTCATGCTGATCTGCATCGGCGTGTGCGCGCTCGGCGTCAAGAACGGCATCGAGAAGGCGAACATGATCATGATGCCGCTGCTGCTCTTCATGGCCATCGGCATCTCGGTGTTCGTGCTCATGCAGCCGGGCGCTGCCGAGGGCGCGGCGTACTACCTGATTCCCGATTTCAGCAAGTTCTCGCCTGACCTGGTCATCAATGCGCTCGGGCAGATGTTCTACAGCCTTTCGCTTGCGATGGGCATCATGGTGACCTACGGCAGCTACCTCGACAGCAAGGAGAACCTCACCGAGTCCGTCGCGAGCATCGCCGGGTTCGACCTGCTCGTGTCGTTCCTCTCGGGTCTCATGATCGTGCCCGCCGCCTTCGTGGTTCTCGGCATCACCGACGGCGGCATGATGGCGGCCGGTCCCTCGCTCATGTTCGTGACGTTGCCCAACGTGTTCGGCGGAATGGGCGGCGCTGCCCAGGTCATCGGCGTGCTGTTCTTCGTGCTGGTGCTGTTCGCCGCGGCGACGAGCGCCATCTCGCTCATCGAGGCCTGCACGTCCATCATCCAGGACGGCACGCATTGGTCGCGCAGCAAGTCGCTGCTCGCCTGCGCCATCTTCGTAATCGCCGCCGGCTGCTTCATCAACGCCGGCTACAACGTGCTCATCTGGATCGAGCCGCTCGGCGAGGGCACGCAGCTGCTCGACTTCTTCGACTTCCTGTCCAACTCGGTGATGATGCCCATCGTGGCATTGCTCACCTGCATCTTCGTCGGCTGGATCATCAAGCCGAAAGCCATCATCGACGAGGTGCGCGTATCGAGCAAGTTCAAGCTGGCCGGCGCCTGGACCGTCATGATCAAGTACATTGCTCCCGTGCTGGTCATAGTCATCCTGGTCGCCAACGTGCTGCCCATGATCTTCCCGGCGTAGTTTCGCAGCGGCCGGACAAGGAGGACGGGAAAGGACGACGCTGTTTTTTCGGGGTTCGAAGTGATCTAAAATCCCCGTCCGAAGCTATTTATTCTGAGATGTGATGATGACTCTCCCCTGATTTGGTTCCCTTGCTGGACCAAAATCGAGGAGAGTCACTGATTCTCGGGACTTTTGAGCAATGGAAAAACAACAGCCCCAGTTCACAGCGTAATATCCTTGAACGAGATAATGACTCCCCTTGATTTTGGGCCAGCCGAAGGCCCGAACAAAAACTCAGGCCTCGCAAGATCCGAGAACCGTCGGTAGCTGCCGAATCCGAGAAGGGATTTCGAGCGTGGGGGAATTAGGGGGAAATAAGAGGGGCGATAAGGCAATAACGCAGGACCCTCAACTGCCATGCGCTAAAATGTACGGAATCGTCAAGCGCGGCCGTGCGGTCGCAGCTCTCGAGCAAACGAAAAAACGAGCAAAGCCAAGGAGGAACGGCCTTATTGGCCGCCTTCGGTCGATAGGAGAAAACCATGGCGCTTTCAATCGGCATCGTCGGTTTGCCCAACGTAGGGAAATCGACGTTGTTCAACGCACTGACGAGCAACAACGCGCTTGCTGCGAACTACCCGTTCGCAACGATCGAGCCGAACGTGGGCGTCGTGCCCGTGCCCGACTCGCGATTGGAAGAGCTGGCCAAGATCGACCACCCCGCCCAGATCGTTCCCGCGACGGTCGAGTTCGTCGACATCGCCGGGCTGGTGGCCGGCGCCTCGAAGGGCGAGGGCCTCGGCAACCAGTTCCTCGCGAACATTCGCGAAACCGATGCGATCTGCGAGGTCGTGCGCTTCTTCAGCGATCCGGACGTCGTGCACGTCGACGGAAAGGTAAACCCCTCGAGCGACGTCGAGACCATCAAGACCGAGCTAATCCTGGCCGACATGGGCACGATCGAGAAGGCGCTGCCGCGTCTCGAGAAGGAGGCGAAGCGCGACAAGGCGAGCGCGGCCAAGCTCGAAGTGGCGCGCAAGGTGCTCGACGGCCTGAACGAGGGGCATCGCGCCCGCACGCTCGACTTGTCGGACGACGAGAAGGCGGCCGTGTACGACCTGCACCTGCTGACCATGAAGCCCATCCTCTACGTCGCGAACGTCGACGAGGACCAGGTAACGGCCGATCTCGCTGAAATCGACGGCTGCGCGCCCGTGCCCATCAGCGCGAAGATTGAGGCCGACCTCGCCGAAATGGACGCCGAGGACGCGCAGATGTTCCTCGAGGAGATGGGGCTCGAGGAAAGCGGCCTGGCGCGCCTGGCGCGCGAGGCGTACGCCCTGCTTGGTCTCCAGAGCTACTTCACGAGCGGCGAGAAGGAGACCAAGGCCTGGACGATCCCCATCGGCGCAAAGGCACCGCAGGCGGCAGGCGTCATCCACACCGACTTCGAGCGCGGCTTCATCAAGGCCGAGACGGCGTCGTACGAGGACTACGTGGCGCTCGGCGGCGAGAAGGGCTGCCGCGAAGCCGGCAAGCTGCGCCAGGAGGGCAAGGAGTACGTCGTCCAGGACGGCGACGTCATGCACTTCAAGTTCAACGTGTA
>CAMOLA010000128.1 GCA_946618265.1 uncultured Eggerthellaceae bacterium | reverse complement strand
CCGACGATACGGACGATGCGTCCGACCGCGCCCTTGCTGGCCTCGAGCTCCTCTCTTGTAAATAGTGTTTGACTCATTTATTCCTCCAAAGCCGCTGCGCCGCCGACGATTTCCGAAATCTCGGTCGTGATGGCGCCTTGACGTTCACGGTTGTAAATTCTGGTCAAGTTGGCAATCATCTCGGTTGCGTTGTCGGTTGCCGACTTCATGGCCGTACGGCGGGCACCCTGCTCGGCCGCAGCCGAGTCGTTCAGGGCGAAGTAGACGTCGGTACGCAGATATGCCTGCTCGAGGTAGAT
Organism: uncultured Eggerthellaceae bacterium; assembly: GCA_946618265.1. The sequence continues at coordinate 2,309 of CAMOLA010000128.1, read as the reverse complement.
CAGGCAATGCCTCGTGTCGGGTTCGAACTCGATCTCGCCCTCGTGCTTGTCGTCGATGTGCTCGCGGAAGTCGAAGTAGATGTCCTCTTCGTTCTTCTTCAATTCCATCTGATCGACGAAGCTCTGCGCCGGAATGGGCAGCGTGTGCTTGACGACAAGGCGCTGCTCACCAGCGTTGACCATATGGTTGAACACGATGATGACTTCGTCGATATCGCCGGCGATGTAGCCCTTGCGGACGTACTCGGCAATCTCGGAAGCCTCTGCATAGGTCGGATCGGCCGAGCGATCCTTCACTTCGATCACCGGTTCGATGCCACGATACTCGAAGTACCCACACGCCTTCTTGCCGCAGGCGATGATGCTGACCTTCGCGCCTTGGCTTTCCTTTTCCCTCATCAGCTTTTCGGCTGCACGCAGCACGTTGCTGTTGAAGCCACCGGCCAAGCCACGGTCCGACGACACGGCCACGATAACGCAATGCTTCACCTCGTCATGCGGATTCAGCAGCGGGTCATCCTTGATGCGGGAATAGCCAGCTGTCGAAATGAGCATGTCGGACAAAGCAGACGCCCACGGCATCGAACGCTCGACGCGGTCTGCCGCACGGCGAATTTTTGCCGCCGCGACCATTTCCATGGTACGCGTGATCTGCTTCGTCGAGGTGACGGAGTTGATGCGCCGTTCTATGTCGTGAAGGTTAGGCATGCTCTACCTTCCTTACGCCGAGAGGGCTGCCGGAGCGAACTGCTTCTTGAACGCCTCGATGGCGTCGACAAGCGCGTCCGTCGTCTCGTCGGTGAACTTCTTCTCCGTCGCAATGCTCTGCAGGATCTCGGGTTTCTGCGCACGCAGGTAGTCGAGCAGCTCGCCACGGAAGCGAACGGTCTCGGCAACGGGGATATCGTCCAGATAGCCCTTGGAGCCTGCGAACACGGCCACGGCCTCTTCCTGGAAGGGCATCGGCACGTAACGACCCTGCTTGAGAAGCTCGGTCATGTGGGCGCCACGGTTCAGCTGATCCTGCGTCGCCTTGTCCAGGTCGGAACCGAACTGGGTGAACGCCTGCAGCTCACGGTAGGCGGCGAGGTCCAGACGCAGGGTACCTGCAACGGACTTCACGGCCTTCGTCTGAGCGGAGCCGCCGACGCGGGACACCGACAGGCCGACGTTGACGGCCGGGCGCTGGCCCTGGAAGAACAGGTCGGTGGACAGGAAAATCTGACCGTCGGTAATCGAGATGACGTTGGTCGGAATGTAAGCCGAAACGTCGCCGGCCTGGGTCTCGATGATCGGCAGAGCCGTCATGGAGCCGCGACCGTACTCGTCGGACATCTTGACCGCGCGCTCCAGCAAGCGGGAGTGCAGGTAGAAGATGTCGCCCGGGTAGGCCTCGCGTCCGGGCGGGCGGCGCAGCGTCAGCGACATCTGACGGTAAGCGACAGCCTGCTTGGACAGGTCATCGTAGATGATGAGCACGTGGCGGCCGGGGTTGTTCGGGCCTGCGGGCTGTCCGTCTTCGCCGGTGTAGACGAAGTACTCGCCCATTGCAGCACCAGCCATGGGGGCGATGTACTGCAGCGGAGCGGAATCGGAAGCCGTTGCGGACACGATGATGGTGTAGTCCATCGCGCCATAACGGTCGAGCGTTTCGGCAACGCCGGCAACCGTGGAGGCCTTCTGACCGATCGCAACGTAGATGCAGATCATGTCCTGGCCCTTTTGGTTGATGATGGCGTCGATGGCGATAGCCGACTTGCCGGTCTGGCGGTCGCCAATGATCAGCTCGCGCTGGCCACGTCCGATGGGCACCATGGAGTCGATAGCCAGGATGCCGGTCTGCATGGGCTCGTGAACGGGCTTACGGCTAATAACGCCAGGAGCCTTGAACTCGACCGGACGGGTGCCCTCTGCCGTGATGGGACCCTTGCCGTCGATGGGCATGCCCAGCGGGTTGACGACGCGGCCGAGCAGACCCTTGCCCGACGGGACGTCCATAATACGACCAGTGGTGTGAACCTGGTCGTTTTCCTTGATTGCGGTGACATCGCCGAGAAGAACGGCGCCGATTTCATCTTCCTCGAGGTTCTGGACCAGGCCGTAAACGGTCTTGCCGCCCTCGCCGATGAACTCTAGCAGCTCGCCGGCCATCGCGTTTTTCAGACCATCGACGCGGGCAATACCGTCGCCGACCTGGATGACCGTTCCGACCTCACGCGAGTCAACGCCCATCTCCAAGTTTGCAAGCTGAGCTCGCAGCGCCTCGTCAATGGACTTTGCGGTGATTTCAGTCACTAGCATTCACCTCC
>CAMOLA010000127.1 GCA_946618265.1 uncultured Eggerthellaceae bacterium | reverse complement strand
TCGAAGTGCTCGCGGTTGACATAGGTCTCGCCGAACTTGATCTCGTTCATGGCGCGCATGACGGTATCGTAGTCGGTGGTGTAGATCGAGCTGGTCAGGCCGAACTCGCAGTCGTTGGCCATCTCGATGGCCTCGTCGAGGGTCTCGAACGTGGTGATGGGCAGCACGGGGCCGAAGATCTCCTCGACCATGATGCGGCTCTCGTGCGTGACGCCCGTGATGACCGTCGGCTCGAAGAAGTAGCCCTTGCCGTCAACGGTTACGGCGTTGCCGCCGCACTCGATGGTCGCGCCCTCGTCGATGGCAGATTGGACGAGCTCGATAACGTGCTCTTGCTGGGCCTTGTTGACCATCGGACCCATGTCGAACTCGCCGCCGAGGCCAGGACCGTACGTGACGGTCTTCATGCGCTCGATAACCTTGGCGGTGAACTCCTCGGCGATGCCGGACTGCACGTACACGCGCTCGGCGGCGTTGCAGACCTGGCCGGAGTTGTATATGCGCGACTGAACGACGAACTCGACCGTCTCGTCGAGCTTGCAGTCGTTCATGACGATGACCGGAGCCTTGCCGCCAAGCTCGAGGGAGACCTTGGTGACGTTGTCGGCTGCGGCCTTCATGATCTTCTTGCCCACGGCGGTCGAGCCGGTGACGGTGACGATGCCGAGCTTCGGGTTGGCGGCAAGCGAGGCGCCCGCGACCGCACCCGAGCCGGTGATGACGTTGATGACGCCCTTGGGCAGGCTGGACTTCTCGACCAGCTTGGCGAACTCGTAGGCGCCGTTCGGGCAATCGGACGAAGCCTTGAGCACGACGGTGCAACCGGCAATCAGAGCGGGAGCGACCTTGCGGCCGATGAGGAACAGCGGGAAGTTCCATGGCATGATCTGGCCGGCGACGCCGATGGGCATCTTGTACAGCAGGATGTTCTCGTTGGGACGGTCGGAGACGATGATCTCGCCCTTGATGTGGCGAGCCATGGCGGCGAAGTACTGGATGTAGGCAGCCAGCCAGCCAGCCTCGTCAGTCGCCTGCGCGAGCGGCTTGCCCATTTCCTCGGACGTGGCGCGCGCCAATACGTCCTGGTTCTCCTTGACGAGCTCGACGAGCTCCATCAGGTAGCCGGCGCGCTCGATAGGCGGCACCTTCTCCCATGACTTCTGCGCCTCGACGGCAGCATCGACGGCGGCAGCGACATCTTCCTCAGTTGCCATCGGGAACAACGAGATGACTTCCTCCGTTGCGGGATTGACGTTCTCCCTCATCTCGCGGTCACCATTGTCGAGGAACTCGCCATTGATGAAGAGTTGCGTTTCTTTCATTCAAAAACCTCCTAGACCGAACAACTGGGGATGTGCCCCATTCCAATAATCGTGGGAAGGAACCATAAAGCTCGCTTCCCTCCCGCTTGAGTATATTCTAATCCTTAATCTGCAATAGTTCTGAAGAAATCGGCCGAAATGGTCAGCGAGACGCAACTTTATTCGAGCGAAAATCTCGTTTCATTCAAGATTATTAGTTCTATAATTTTAATCAGCGAACGCATGGCATGCTCCATGCCCGCGACAGCTCCATCCGGTTCTACCAGGTTTCCATCTGGAAGCCTGTGCAGTAATGACAAGGTCGTTATGAGTAGAAAGGGTTTCATCATGAAGAGTTTCGTCGCAACGTCAAAAGCCGCCACGGCCGCCGAGGCCGGCAAAGAAGTCGCATCGAAGATCGCGGGCGGCATCGATGGCGCCAAGGTAGCCATGGCCTACGGTAGTTGCGATTATGATTCCAAGGAGCTGCTCGCGGCCATAGCGGCCGAGCTCCCCGGCGTGCCCGTCCTGGGCAACACCTCGTTCACGGGCATCATCACGCCCGACGGTTTCGTCGGCGGCGACGATCCGTTCGTCGGCATTCTCGCCCTCGGCGGCGATGACGTCGTCATCGGCACGGCAGGCGCCGCCCGCGACACGGACGACTGCCCGCGCAAGATCGGCAAGAAGCTCGCCGAAGCGGCCATGGCAGCAGCCGGCAAGGACTGCGCCCCCGACTATTGGTACATGGCGGCCTCGCCTGCCGAAGAAGAGTACTACATCAAGGGCGTCACCGAAGTCATCGGGCGCGTGCCGTTCTTCGGAGGCAGCGCAGCAGACAACAGCATCGAGGGCAACTGGATGCTCTATTCCGGCACCGACGCCTTCGCAGACGGATGCGTCGTCGCGTTCTTCTATACTGACGCCCCCTTCACCAACAAGTTCACCGGCGCCTATGCCGAGACCGACAAGTTCGGCGTCGTCACCAAGATGGACGGCGACCGCGGCATAGCGGAAATCGACGGCAAACCGGCGCTCGACGTCTATGCTGATTGGCGCGGCATGAGCACCGACAAGCTCATGGGCGGCGATCTGCTCGTCGAGTCGATCGTGGCTCCCCTCGGCGTCAAGGACCGTATGGGCGACCTCATCGCCATCCGTCATCCCATGAACGGCAACGACGACCATTCCATCGCGGTTGGCGCCAAGGTCTCCGAGAAGACCTGCGTCATCTGCATGGACGGTGACGTCGACGTGCTGGTTGGATCGGTCGCCAAGACTGCTGGCGAGCTGAAGGAGAAGGCAGGCGCCAAGCCCGCGGCCTACTTCTTCGTGCACTGCGGCGGACGTCGCGCGGCCATTGCCGAGCGCATCGACGAAGTCGCCGATGCCTTCATCGCAGAGGCCGACGGTGTCCCGTTCCTGGCCGAGTTCACGTTCGGCGAGTACGGCTACGAGGACGATGGCTGCAACTCCATCGGCGGCCTCATGCTTTCGTTCACCGCGCTCGGCTAATAGGCGCTCAAAGACGGCTTTCTCGGGCCCCGCTTCGGCGGGGCCCTTTCATTGGAGAAACGGCTCACCAGGGCGGGTTCAGTCGTCATAGACGATATGTTCATCAGCTCCGGACCAGGAAGGCCGTCCAGGCAAAGA
>CAMOLA010000126.1 GCA_946618265.1 uncultured Eggerthellaceae bacterium | reverse complement strand
AGCCCGGATCGCGAGATAATCTAGACGTTGCGAAGCGTCCGCGGGTTCCGCACCGCATGAACAGCGTCGTTTGGGGGCCGCACGGTGAGTGCGGCCCTTTCGTTCATGCGTATCGGGGGATATCATTTAACGGGATATTAAGATTCCGGCGATTTCCGATTTGATGAGCGAAAGCGCATCGGAGCTCGAAAGACAGGCGATGGGAGCGTGCTCGATGAGCTCCTCGTCTCATTCTGCAAAATCGCACTTGTGCACCATGAAACGCTTGCCCGAACAAACGCTTGACAGTGCACAAGTGCGATTTTGCAGCACGTACTTTTGCGTTGCGGCAGCTCTTGCTTCGGCACTGTTTTAGAAGTCGTACTTTTCGAAGTATGCTCCGCAGTTCTCGGCGAGAAACCGCTTGAGCACGTCGACGCAGTGCTGCGCGTGCAGCGAGAGCTTTCGGTGGCGTGGGTAGAGAAAGCCCACCTGGCACATTGCTTCCGGCGTCGACAGCGGCACGAATTTCAATCCGCCGGTCGGCATGTTGGCATCGAGCTGCGAGACGAAGAAACCGAACGAGTCGAACGCAGCGAACGAATCGAATTCCGACACGTGCACGTATTCGAGGAGCATGCGCGGGTTCGTCACGCGCAAGCGCACGTTCTCGAGCGGGTGGTCCCTGAAGAGCCATTCCGCCAACTGCGTCATCTCGCGGTGGGCGTTCAGCGCAACGGGGAGCTTTACGAGGTCGGTTCGGTGCAGCGCCGTCTCGCGCGCCAGCTCGGATTCCTCGTGGCACACGAATCCGAACTTCGTTTTCAGGATCGGCTCGAATCGGACGTTCGGGTTTTGCAGGATGCCCGGGAGCGCCCTTGCATGGATATCGACGTAGCAAAGATCGCTGCCGTCCGAAACCGTTGCCCGTTGCACGAGCTTGTCGTACGGTTCCTCGAGGTAGGACGAGTTCCCTGCAAGAAGCCCGATGTAGGACGTGTTCGAAACGGCGGTTTCCGCTCCGTAGTAGCTCACGTACAGCGTGATGGGCTCTTCGCCTTCTGGACCCTCGAAACGTCCTTCGAGCAGCTCGTCGACCATGCTTGCGTGATCGCCCACGATGCGCGTGGCATGCTTGAGGAACACCTCGCCGTCGCTCGTGAGCCGAACGCCGCGCCTGCTGCGCTCGACGAGCTTGAGCCCGAGTTCCGACTCGAGCGAGGTTATGGCCTTGTTGAGCCCTTGCTGCGAAATGAGCAGGTTTTTCGCAGCTCCGTAGAACGACCCGGTTCGCGCGAGCTCGATGAAGTACCGCAAGCTCTCGATTTGCATGGCGCCTCCTCCGTTATGCAACTGATGGTTGCATAGTATGACAGAAACCAGTTTCTTTCGGTTGCAATAACGTAAAGGTACACTTCGACCTGGAGAGCTCTTGCGCTTATGGGGGAGTGCGCGGGAAGGGGGTAGTGCCTGCGCGTTCCTTTGCGCAAGGCGCAAGTCATAGACGAGAAGCAAAGGAGGAAAGCGCATGTCCGAAGAGTCTTTCGTCTACACGTGTTGCCCCGGTTGGGGAGACCACGAGTTCTGCGCGATCAAGACCATCGTGAAAGACGGCAAGATCGTGCGAACCGAGAAGGCGGACTACACCGGCGCCGAGGAGAACGAGGGCTACATCTGCCAGAAGGGCATCATGTCGTGCCGTCAGCCCTACAACCCCAAGCGCCTGACGCATCCGCTCAAGCGCGTCGGCGAGCGCGGCGAGGGCAAGTGGGAGAAGATCAGCTGGGACCAGGCACTCGACGAGATCGCCGCCAAGCTGCTCGAGATCCGCGATAAATACGGCCCCGAGGCGCTGGCCATGTGGGACGTCGTGGCGTCCGTGCCGCCGTCGCAGGGCCTGGCCGCCCTGCTGAGCTCGCGCTTCATCGGCTTGTGGGGCGCGACCGACCCCATCCAGGCGTACGGCTTGGACAACGGCCCGTTCTATGCGGCGTTCTTCGACTTCGGCAACTTCTACAAGTACATGACGACCGATCCGAAGAACTTCGATTCGTCTGACTACATCATCGTCTGGGGCGCCAATCCCATCGAGAACCAGCAGCGCATCGCCAAGCACCTCGTCGAGGCCAAGAGCCGCGGCGCCAAGATCGTCGACATCGGCCTCCTGTTCGACGGCACGGCCGGTTTCGCGGACGAGTTCATCCCCGTCAAGCCCGGCAGCGACCCGGCGCTGTCGATGACGATGGCAAACCTCATCATCCAGCGCAAGCAGTACAAGGAAGATTTCCTGCTCACCTACACCGTGGCGCCGTTCCTCGTGCGTGACGACGACGGCATGTTCCTGCGCGACGCCGACGGCAACTACGTGGTGTGGGACCTCGACGCCGACGCGCCGTGCTCGACCGTGCTCGGCCAGCAGGCGCTGCCGTGCGACAAGCCCGAGCTCGACGGCGCCCACGTCGTCGACGGCGTGGCGTGCAAGACCGCCTTCGCCCGCCTGCGCGAGCATGCCGCCCAGTACACGCCCGAATGGCAGGAGCCCATCACCGGCGTGCCGGCCGACGTGGCCATCCGCCTGACCGACGAGTACGTCGCCGCGCCCAACGCCTACATCTTCGGCGCGCTGGGTCTGCGCTACCAGAACCAGGGCGAGTCGTACCGCTCGTTCTACCTGCTCGGCGCGCTCACCGGCAACCTCGGCCGCCCGGGTGCGGGCGTCACGTCCGAGATGCTGCCCGCCGGCTTCCCGATGGTGTTCAACGACCAGGCCATCACCATGCCCGAGGGTCGCGAGAACTACAAGGGCAAGCTGCTGCGCCAGGCCGACTTCATCGAGCAGGTCAAGACGCAACAGCCGTACCCGATCAAGGCGTTCTGGGTCATCGCGGGCAACCCCGTGCACAACTGCCCGAACCGCGGCTTGTGGCTCAACGAGATCTTCCCGCAGATGGAGCTCATCGTCGACATCGACATCTGGATGACCGACACCGGC
>CAMOLA010000125.1 GCA_946618265.1 uncultured Eggerthellaceae bacterium | reverse complement strand
CTCATCATCCTGTTCGCCATCTTCAACTACATGAACTACGCGTTCTCGCAGTACCTGAAGACCTGGCTGGCCATGGACGTCGCTTCCGGCGGCATGGGCTGGGAAGCCGGTCCCGCGGGCCTCATCGGCGGCATCCTCTGCGCATGCGGCATCCTCGGCCCGATCGGCGGTTGGATCATGGACAAGCTGCCGCGCGACAAGAAGTGGATCGCCCCGCTGCTCGGCATCATCTCGCTGACGCTGTGCATGCTGCTCTCCTTCAGGGCAAACACCCCGATCTTCGCTCTGTACGCCCTGTTCTTCTGCATCGGCAACATGTTCCTCAACGGCTGCTGCCGCCCGATGGTCCCGACGTACGTGTTCAAGGGCGGTGCCACCGCAGTCGCCTTCGGCCTGTCGTTCCTGACCTGCGGTCAGTACCTCGGCCAGATCCCGACGTCCTACGCGTTCCAGTACGGCACTGCTGCCGGCATGTCCTACAGCGACATCATGATGATGTTCTTCGTGCCCGTAGGCGTTGTGGGCATCATCTTCGGCCTGCTCATGAAGCCGTCTGCGCCGAAGGGCGAAATCGCTGAAGCCGGCGGAAAGCCCGAAGGCAAGTAGCAAGTAGTCCCGCGCATTTGCGCTCGACAAGCACCACGCGACAAGGGCCGTCCGTTCGGGCGGCCCTTTTTACGAAAGTGCGGCTTTCGTAGTATGGTGGTTGGCCTTGTGAAAGGGGATGGAACTTGGACGAAGAGAAAAGGCGTGCAGTTGGCGGGCTGGACGGCGAGCTGGGTCTTGTGCCCGATGGCGTTGCCCGTGTAGAGCCCTCCGAAGAGCCTGCTGAAACGATTGCCGGGGAATCTGCCGAAGAGCTTGATGCGGATGCCGTGACAGGCGCGTCGCCCGGCACGGCCCAGGCTTGCAGCGATCTGGGCCTGAACTCTCTTGAGGAGAACTTGAGCAAGTTCGGGATCAAGCCCCCCGGCGTTGCGTGATTTGCCGCGTGGCCCATTGGGCGATACGTCGCGTGACCCGAGATGTCGCCGGATGGCGAGCGGTGTGCTTTGGGCGAGATTGCGCTACAATACACATCGTTTGGTAACCGAGGCAACAAGTCTGCTTGAATAGGGGATTCGAGTCGCTTGGGGGGGCGCGACGGGTTGGATAACGAAGAGAAGGCATCGTCACTGAGCATATCGTCTATGGAAATGCTGTCCATAGGCGGGTTTGGCCTGTTCTTTGCCTGGATGTTCATCTGTTTCTACTGGCTGTTCTGCGAGTTTCCGCCCGAGGTGCCTACGTCGATGCGCGACTTGTCGCAGCTGTTCGTCTTCCTTGCGGTCCCCGTAGGGTTCATGGTCATGCACGTGTGGGGGAGGAACCCCGCCTTCAACCCGTTCATCCTGCCCATGCAGATCGGCGCGACCGCTTTCGCCGTGGTTCAGCCATTGGTTGCCTTGCTCATGTACCAAGGCGTTCTCGTGCCTTTCGCCGTCGTGTGCGTAGTGAATTTCTTCGCCGGGTTGGCGGCGGCGTCCATAAAGCTCTGCTGGCTCGACGTATGCTCGCGGCTCGGGACCGACGCGCAGCCGCGGTTTACCGGGTTGTCCCTGTTCATAGGTGGCTTGCTGTTTTCGCTCGCCGCTTTTGTCCCGACTGCCATGCAGCCGGTTTTCGCCATAGCGTTCATCGCGGGCAGCTTGGGGCTTTTGACGTACGCGACGAAGCACGCCCCGGGCAACGACGAGCGCGCGCCGCTCGAGTCCGTCGGCAGTACCTGGCAGTTCACGCGTGAGATCGAGCCGTCGTTTTTCATGTTCGGGGTCGTGTTCGCGCTCACGTTCGTGTTCCTGTTCAACAGCGGTGCGGAATCGGTGCTGCTCGGCCTCATTTCGACGTTGGTGGGGTCTTTGGCGGTCGCAATACTTTCGATAGCCGACAAGCAGTTCTCCATCATCGTCTACCAACGCCTTCTTGTCGTGATTACGGTGGTGGCTTGCATCGTCTTGCCGTTCGTCGAGAAGACCGGCCAGCTCGTCTGCTCGTGCGTCGTGACCGCCGCCTGGGCGATGTTCATGGCCGTCAATTACGGCTACTTGGTCAAAAAGGCGGTGCTCGCGCACGACGCGCCCACATTCCGCCAGATCCCATCGCGTTTGGCGATTCCGTCAGCTGGCTTCGCGTGCGGATGGGCTCTCGCGGTGGCCTTCACCATGACGTTCGGCGCGCACTCCGAGATGTTCCTCTATTTGCGTCTCGGCGTCGCGATTGTGCTCGTTCTCGTCATCATGGTGTTCTTGCCCGATGCGGCCCATCATCCGGCGTCGGGGGAATCGCCGTCGGGGGAGAAGGTGACGAAGACGGTGGTGACGGTCGACAAGTCCGAAAGCGAGCTGTTCGAGGCGCGCTGCGCGGCTGTGGCCAAGCTCTACCAGCTCTCTCCGCGCGAGACCGAGATTCTGGGCTACCTCGCGAAGGGGCGCAATGCCGCCTACATCCAGGAAGAGCTCACCATTTCGCCGCATACGGTCAAGAGCCACATCTACAACATCTACCGCAAACTGGACATCCATAGCCAGCAGAAGCTCATGGACTTCGTCGAGGAGTTTCCGCTCGACTAATCGTCTTTCCTGCTTGTGGCGCGGCCGCCGTCCGGCTGGACTCGGCGTGGGCTAACCGCTCGTCGCCCCCGGCAAAGCAGGTAGATGAGCACCATCAGGCAGTCTTTCACAAAACACCAGTTAAACAGCCTCATACTAGAAGGATGAAATGCCTAACTGCATACCCATGTAGCGATAGCCACCCCTCCTCATCATGGTTCACTATGGTCAGTCTTTTGAGGGGGGCGCCGATATTCCGAAGGGGGCGCAGGAAGACGCCCGGGCACCCTCTCAATCTTGCGGGGCCGACACCCGCAAGTCTCGAGACTGAGACGAGAGAGGAGTTGCGATGGCAGAGACTACGATTGAGTCCAGAGACCGCGACGACATCGGTGCGACTAAGGAGGAAAACCAATTTAACTT
>CAMOLA010000124.1 GCA_946618265.1 uncultured Eggerthellaceae bacterium | reverse complement strand
GGCAAGGTGGTGCTCTACCAGCTGAGCCATGTCCGCGTCGCAAGGAGATATATTAGGGGAATGTCGCATGCTATGCAAGACCCTTTTTTCGGTTTGTGAAGATTCCTCCATTAGTCCAGGTGAAGCATGGTGATAATCGAGCACTCCGAGTGTTACGGCACGATTACGAACTGATAACCACTTCGAACACCATCATGACGCGAAGGGTATTCGCGTATATCATTGCCGCTGCCAAGGCTTCATTGCGGAAAGGGGATGGCATGACGCACGACGCTGTCGCTGAAAACCTCGAGATGGACCCTGTCGAGTTCGAAGGTGCACTGCAACCTGATCGTGACGCATTGCCGCTATCCGAACGCTTGAATACGGACGAAGTCCCCAGCGAGCCGAACGAATGCAGGGACAACGCCCAGGATGCAATCCTCGCTGCCGATAGCTCGCCAATCGTCGTCGCAAGCGCGCGTGGGCAACGCAATACCGGCACGATCGTGGTCATGGTTTGCGTCATCGCGCTTCTCGCGCTTACCGTGCTCGGAAGCATGCTCAACGTCGGCGATCACCTCTACGCTGCTCATCCAGCCCTTGGGTGGGTGTTCTACGGCTTGCTGGCGGCTTTGGTGGTGGTCGGCATCGTAGTTCCTGTCGTGAAGGTGGCGAAGCGTCCGATTTTCTCGCTCTACCAGCTGCGCGACGAGAAAGGCCGGGCGAAGCAACGGTGGTGTCGGATGCTTGCCGACAACCTCATCAACAACACGAAGGTGACAGACGAGGAGGCCGCAGAAATCGAGGCATGCCTGAAGCAGGGCGACAAGGCAGACGATTTGCTGATTGAATACTTCAACAAGCATTGCATTCCCGCCATCGATGCCGAAACGAAGCGGGCCGCAAGCACGGCGTTCTTCATTTCAGCCGTGTCCCGTTCTCCGCTCATCAGCACGGTGACCATGCTTTCGCTCTGCCTCGATCTCGTTCGCGCGATAGTCGAGACATGCGGTTTCAGGCCCACAAACCTCGGCCTGGCGAAGCTCTACACGCGCATCATGCTGAGCGCCCTCGTCATAGGAGGTATCGAGGATTCAGACCTGAGTGACTTGCTGGGCCAGCTCATGGGCGGGGGAGCAGGCGCACGTGCGGGCGGCATCGTCATCGGGGCAACGGCCGAGGGGCTCGTGAGCGCATTCCTCGTCTTCCGCGTCGGCGTGCTGACGAAGAAATGGCTGACTGCCGAAGACGGACCGATAAGCATGCGCGCCGCAAGGCGCACGTCCTACCGTGAAGCGCTCGAGCTCATGCGTGCAAGCGACTTCATGCAGACCGTAACCGACACGGTGAAGCAGACGACGGGGACGGTTGCGGCGAACGTGGCGAGCGCCGTCAAGGAAAAGACGGACACGGTCGCCAACACGGTGACGGATTCGGTTTCTCAGGCCGCTCGCTCGACCATGCAGACAGCGCGATCGAAGATGCATGCCGCAAAGGAAGCGTTGAGAAGACATTAGGCCCCACGCCCGCGCTCGAAATCGTTGGGCTGCCCAAAGGCCCATTCCGCAGACCACGAACTCTCAAACGTAGCAGTCTGCAGAATGGGTCGCTGGGCAGCCCAACGGTATTTGGCGTCATCCATCTCGTGCGGAAGGCGGTTTGACTTATAATGATTTACTCATCGATAAAACAGGGGAGCGCGCGTGGAAAACGAGAAGAACGAAGAAGTGCAGAGCATGTTACCGCTCGACTATCCAGACGGACAGGCCGCCCAGCCCGAAGATGCAGGAGGGCCAAGCGAGAGCCTCGCATCCATCATCGCCGCCATCCTGGCGAACATAGCCGTCGGCATCGTGAAGTTTATCGCCGCCGGCATTTCTGGTAGCTCGGCGATGGTTTCCGAGGGCATTCACTCGATCGTCGATAGCGGCAACGGCCTGCTTCTCCTGTTCGGCATGAAGCGTGCGAGCAGAAAGCCCGATATCGAGCACCCCTTCGGCTACAGCCACGAGCTGTACTTCTGGACGCTTGTCGTCGCGGTCATGATTTTCGCGCTCGGCGGGGGCTTCTCGATTTACGAGGGGTTGCATAACATAGCCGAAATCGGCCCTGACACGAAACTGGGCGATCCGCTCATGAGCTATATCGTGATAGGCGCTTCCGCGATCATCGAGGCCGTGTCGCTGAGCGTGGCATTGAAGAACTTCAACAAGGCGAGGGGCGACAAGAGTCCCATGCAGTTCATTCGCGAGGCGAAAGATCCCAGCCTGTTCACGGTCGTGCTCGAGGACACGGCTGCGGAGACCGGCCTCATCATCGCGTTCTGCGGCGTGTTCTTTGGGCATATGTTCAACAATCCCTACATCGATGCCGGCGCGTCGGTCGTTATCGGCCTGCTCCTGTGCGTCGTTGCCACGATTCTCCTCAGGGAGACGAAGGGCTTGCTGGTCGGAGAGGGAATGCACGCCGACGAAATCAAGCGCATCGAGCAGATCGTCGAAGAGGATTCGCAGGTCATCGAATGCGGCCGAATCTTGTCGCTCTACCTTGGGCCCGATGATCTGCTCATCACGCTCGACGCGACGTTCGAAGACGGGTCGACCCGTGACGAGATAGACGCGTCCATCGACCGCATCGAGCGGAACATCGTGATGGAATTCCCGCAGACGAAGCGAATCTTCATCGAGAGCGAGAACATCCGAGCAACGCGCGCTGCTGCCTCCCGCATACATAGCCAGATCGGCGATTCGGTCGAGGAGGCATGGTCGAAGGTCTAGCCGTGCGGTTCGAGCTTTCGTTGGATCGCAATAACGTGTTGAAATCGTGAACATGCGCGAGAAACGAAAAATGCTTTGACAGGAAATCGCAATCTGCTAAACTATCGGATTGCTGACGCGAAAGCATCAGCCCCAAAGAGCGGGCGTTTAGCTCAGGGGGAGAGCGCTTCCCTGACACGGAAGAGGCCACAAGTTCAAATCTTGTAACGCCCACCACGAAAGACGCAGGTAGATGGCATAAACCGTCTACCTGCTTTTGTTTAGGACACTAAACGGGACACCAAAT
>CAMOLA010000123.1 GCA_946618265.1 uncultured Eggerthellaceae bacterium | reverse complement strand
GCGATAGCGCTGGCATCCGAACAATAGGAGAACTGCGGGCTGGACTCACATACGCCTGGCCCGCAGGCTCGACTGGAAAACTCCAGCTCATAAGCGACACTACTGGTGCTGAGCGTTATGCCGACGTTGAATCTCCAGGTCGGCAGGAGGTCTGACAGCGCATCCCCCAGGAGAGCCACGGCTATATTCGTCATCGTGTTCTCTGCTTTCATGGTCGCGGGCAGGCAGGTCTCGGGCGTGCACTGGGCGACGGACATCGTCGGATCGGTCCTACTCGCAGGTGCTTTGTACATGCTGTACCGCGGCGCTGTCGAAGCATACGATGCGAGGCTCGCGGTCTTCATCGCAACTCGGCAGCCGTATGCTGGAATCATTTGCTTTGCTCTGCTTGTTGCGAAGTTCCTCTTGCTCTCAGGACGTGACTCTTAATCGCTTCTCTTACGATGTCTTGCAATCTGTTATGAACGGATACCTTCAGGGGGAACGAGCGCTAATCGAGATTTGATATTGCCGTGCTGCAGCGACGCGGGCTGAGATTCCGTCTCGCCTCGCCTGAAGCACGAGACACCGTTTCCCCCGCATCATCTCGATAAGATTTCCCGAATTCCCCGCAATGAAAACCCCTGACCGTTTTACCTGAACTGCCTCCCTTTTCTTGGGCATGAGAAGGGGCAGCTCGCAAAAGGACGGAGCTTTTGGCGCACTCCCGCTACCTGCCCCGATGCTTCTCTTTGCGCTTCTGTTGACGCAGCTCGAATCGCTGCTGCTTCTCAGTCTCGCGCTGATCGCGGGAGGCGGCCTTGCGCTGCTTGGCGGCAGCCTCCCGCTCCTTCGACAGGGCCTGCTGGGCCTTGGTGGACGGGCCATGCCGTTTCATCTCCCGGGCTGCCTCGCGCTGGCGGCGCTTGGGGCTGGATGCCTGCCTCGAGGCTTCCGCGCACGCAATGGCTTCGGTGAAGCGCAGGCTGTTCCACCGATTGCATATGAACTCTTGAATCCCCTCATTCGAAGGCTCTGTGCCGAACACGACGCGGCACACTGAGAGCTGTCCGTCACAGGCGCGCTCGAACATCCCCACCCAGAACTGGCCGTCGTGATATACGGTCAGGGTGGAGGATGCCCTGATGTTCCGCATGGCGATTTCCTCCTTTTGCCATAAGACCACTCTCCTTCATGGGTTGGGCTCAAGCGGATGCGAGTCCATCCGGTGCGATCATGCTTGTCTTTCGCACCGGATCAGCACGATGGCAGCCGCCGTTTGCAGGATGCCCAGGATGAAGTAGAACGCGGACAGGCCGTTGGGGATAAATACCATCTCGGTGATGGTCCAACACAAGAGCAGGACGCCGGCCACAAGGCAAGCGCGGCGCCAGGCGGCCTCGCTTTTGTGGCGCAAGACGAGTGCCACGATGTTGGGCGCGCCGTTCACGAGCAGCAGCGCCAGGCCCGGCCAGAAGTGGCTCGCGAAGAGCACGTCGTGCAATGGGAATGGGTCATAAATGGAAAGTGGCATCCAGTCGTTCCACGAGAGCGGCAGGTCGCAAAACGCGCTCAGCATCATCCATATACCGCACAGAGGTGCGCAAACCCCGTTGAACCAGTTCATGAACAGCGAGAACTTCTTCATCAACGCTTACCCCTTGGCCGCCTCTGCAAAACGGGTCGCGAACGTGCTGATGCGCTCCACAATTTCGGGCTCGCGTTCGGGGTGGCGGTCACGCTCCATGATGAGTGCCGATATGGGCGCAACGTACGCGAGGGCGAGAAGTTGCGGATCGCATCGCTTCAGCAAGCCCCTCTCCATCATGCCCTCGAAAACGTATGCGAAGACGCGCTCGAGTCTGTTCAGGAAGTGTTCGGAGGCGAGCGCCCTCGCGCGCCCGTCGCGGTGCTGCTCGGCCAGCAGGAGCCTGCGCGTGAGTACGATCTTCTCGTCGTGCATGGTGAAGCCGACCATTCCCATCGACATCTCGACGAGTTCGTCGCACGAGCCCGGGATGGGGGGCAGGTTGTCATCGGCGCCGAAGCCCTCGGAGTAATGGGCCTCGAGCGCGTCGAGCATGGAGTTCCAGATGTCCTCCTTGCTGGCGTAATGTTTGTACAGGGTTGATTTACCCAGGCCGAGCGCCTGCGCGAGCTCGCGCATGTTCGTGCCCTCGTAGCCGCGGTGCGCGAACATGACGAGCGCCTCGTCGAGTATCCGTTGCTTCGTGTCCTTGGCCATGGCGGACTCCTCTGGTGAAATTGTTCAAGTTATAGGTGACCGTACGGTCACTTTCATGTATAGTGAACGAGCGGTCACTTTTGTTGTGCCTACTGTATCAGATTACAAATCGAATTGGAAACATGGACAAGAGAGCAAACGAGACAACAAACGAGGGCATGAAGCATCGCGTCTGGCGCAGAATCGCGGTCAAGAGCGTCGTTTTCGTCATATGGGCAATCGGGATGCTGGCGCTCGCCCTGCAAGGCGACCAGGAGCTTCCGCAGCGCGCGTACTTCTACATGCTCTTCGCGATACTGGTCGTATGGGCCATCTCGACGGTGCGCGACGCCCGCCGGCTCCGTCACGCGCATGCCGAGAAGATCGGGCGTTAGCATGGAGCCGTTGGAACAGGCGCCGCAGACCGTCAGCCCCACGGCCGGTGGGAACGGGTTCGCGGCGTCGCTCGTTGCTGCGGTCATGGGCGCGGGCCTGCTCGTCGGGTCGGTGGCCCTCATGGCCGTCAACCCGCATGGGAAACTCACGCGCGTCATCGTTGCCGCCGCGTTCGTGGTCGGCGGAGGCGCGGTGGTGTCGGGCCTGATTCCAGAGGGCGGTTACTGGGCGTTCGTGGCGTGCATCGGCATGCTGGCCATCGCCCTGTCGAAGAGCGTCAAGCAGCTGGACTAAGTGGATTACCCCACGAACGCTCTCGCCATGAATCGCGTCGAAGGAGGGTTCGCCCCCGGATAATCAGGGCATCCGTCGCTCTGACCGTGTATCACGACCTTAAAATAGAGCGGCATTCTCAGCCGCTTGGTCGATTGCCTTAACAAAGACGTCGGGATGCTCGTAGTGGATGTCGTGGCCCGACTCGATTTCGATGGTTTCGCAGTTTGGGACCATCGCCTGGATGCGCGCTGCGTCCTCGTCGGTCGTGGCGGCGTAGAGAACGCCGTC
>CAMOLA010000122.1 GCA_946618265.1 uncultured Eggerthellaceae bacterium | reverse complement strand
AGGATCGTCGAAGAGGGTACGGCTCGGGAGGGGACGCTTCATCCGCAACATCCGTATACACGCCAATTGCTCGATGCAGTCCTGAGCGCATAGGCGATGCGGCAACCACGATGCGGCAGCTATGATGCGGCGAACTATGACGCAGCAGCTATAAAAGCGCCTCACATGCATTGCATAGATGCAACGAGGGTAGATGCCGTCTTGCAAGATGAAACCCTTTTCGGCCATCCCAAGCCGCTCGAGCGATTTCCGCCCTGCGACGTTGTCTGGATGAACAGCTGCGATGATCCAGGTTTTATCCATCATGAGCGCACGGTCGACGAGTTGCTTGCTCATGGAAAACATCAGGTTCTTTCCCCGACACGACGGGTGCACGACGCAGCGCCCGATTTCGGCAACGTTTGCGGGATCTAGACCTGCTGCCTCCGCCTCGTGGCTGTGCACGAATGGATGGAGGAACAGGCCAGCGACTGCTACGAGGTGTTCATCCTCGAAGTTGCCCACGAAACGCATCCACTCGAAGTCGAAGAAATGGTCCCTGACTTCTTGCCTGATGGGCGGCCACCAGTCCTTGTGGGTAGCATTTGACTCCACGAACTCGAATAAACCTTCAAGTTCGTCTCTGTCGTTGTCGTCCAGGTATCGGACGCTCATAACGCCTTTCCATTACGCATTTCAAATGCAAATCGAAATGCATTGGTTGTCATCAACAGTGCCAGCTGCGGTTGCCGCCTCTAGTCGGTGAAGTACTTCACGCCGCCCTCGAAGATGGGCTGGTAGTTTGCATCGGGGATGTTCTGGTACAAGCCGTGGCCGCTGCGCTCGGAGTGGCCCATCTTGCCGAACACGCGCCCGTCAGGGCTCGTAATGCCCTCGATCGCCAGCACCGAGCCGTTCGGGTTCGCACGCATGTCGAGGCTCGCCTCGCCGGCGAGGTCGACGTACTGCGTGGCAATCTGCCCGCCGGCCTTAAGCTGCGCCAGTACGTCATCGTTTGCGACGAAGCGGCCTTCGCCATGGCTGATGGCCACGGTGTGGATGTCGCCCACCTGGCACTGTGAGAGCCACGGCGACAGGTCCGACGCCACGCGCGTGCGCACGATGCAGCTCTGGTGGCGGCCGATGTTGTTGAACGTGAGGGTGGGGCAGTCGGCATCCATCGGGCGGATGTCGCCGAACGGCACGAGACCGAGCTTCACGAGCGCCTGGAAGCCGTTGCAGATGCCCAGCATCAGGCCGTCGCGCTTCTGCAGCAGGTTGCGCACTGCCTCGGTGACAGCCGGCGCGCGGAAGAACGCGGTGATGAACTTCGCGGAGCCGTCAGGCTCGTCGCCGCCAGAGAAGCCGCCAGGGATGAACACGATGTTCGAACCGTCGATGGCCTTCACGAGCGCCTCGGTGCTCTCGGCAACAGCGGCAGGTGAAAGGTTGTTCACGACGAACACTTCGGCTTCGGCGCCAGCACGGCGGAACGCACGTGCCGAGTCGAACTCGCAGTTGTTGCCGGGGAAGACGGGGATGACGACCTTGGGTTTCGCCGTCAGGATGGCAGGAGCGGCCTTTTTGCTCTCGGCGTGGAACGAGATGGTCTCGACCTCTTCGCCGGCGCCGCGATAGGGGAACACGCTCTCAAGCTTGCCCTCCCACGCTTCTTGCAGCGCAGCGAGGTCGACGGTTTCGTCGCCAGCGCGGATCTCGTACGTGTCGATCGTGGTGCCGATGAGCTTGACGTGCAGGCTGTCGGTCTTGGCCGGCAGCTCTGCACCGTCTGCGAGCTCGACCGCGAACGAACCGTACGCGGGAATGAACCAGGTGGACGTGTCCATGGCATCGTCGACATCAAGGCCGATGCCGTTGCCGACGCACATCTTGAACAGCGCTTCAGCGTCGCACCCGTAGCCAGGCGTGGCAACAGCCAGCGCGCTGCCTTCGGCGATCAGCTTCTCGACGGCGTCGAGCACCTCGAGCATGCCGGCCTTCTCAGGCGTGAGTCCGTCGGCCTCGTAGTACGGGTGGATGCACACGACACGATGGCCTGCGCCCTTGAACTCGGGCGACACGACGCGCTCTGTCGTGCCGACGCCCACGGCGAAGCTGACGAGCGTGGGCGGGACGTCGAGCTCCTCGAAGCTGCCCGACATCGAGTCCTTGCCGCCGATGGCGCCGATGCCCAGGTCGATCTGCGCCATGAGCGCGCCCAACACGGCAGCTGCCGGTTTGCCCCAACGGGTCGGGTCGGTGCGCAGTTTCTCGAAGTACTCCTGGAACGTCAGGTACATGGTTTTGCGCTCGAAGCCGGCGGCCACGAGTTTCGCGACGCTCTCCACGACGGCCAGATAGGCGCCGGTGAACTGGTTCTTCTCGGAAATGTAAGGGTTGAAGCCCCATGCCATGCCGGTCGTGGTGGTCGTCTCGTTGTTGACGGGGAGCTTCGCGATCATGGCCATCGAAGGCGTGAGCTGGTGCTTGCCGCCGAACGGCATGAGCACCGTGCCAGCGCCGATCGTCGAGTCGAAGCGCTCGGAGAGGCCCTTGTTCGAGGCGACGTTGAGGTCAGTCATGACGGCGGTCATGCGTTCTGTAAGCGATGCGTCGGCAAGGCCGGCCCATGCGGGCACGAACGACTCGGCGGAAAGGATGTGGATGTCCTGGTACTTCGGCGCGCCGTTGCTCGCCAGGAAGTCGCGGCTGACGTCGACGATCGTGCTGCCGTTCCACGTCATGCGCACGCGCGGCTCCTCGGTGACGACGGCAACTGGCGTGGCCTCGAGGTTCTCAGCGTAGGCCAGCTCGAGGAAGCGCTCGACGTCCTCGGGTGCGAGGTCGACGGCCATGCGCTCCTGGCTCTCGGAGATGGCGAGCTCGGTGCCGTCGAGGCCGTCGTATTTCTTGGGAACCTTGTTCAGGTCGATCTGCAGACCGTCGGCCAACTCGCCGATGGCGACGGACACGCCGCCCGCGCCGAAGTCGTTGCAGCGCTTGATCATCTGGCATGCCTCGGTATTGCGGAACAGACGCTGGATCTTGCGCTCGACGGGCGCGTTGCCCTTCTGCACTTCGGCACCGCACGTCTCGAGACTCTCAACCTTGTGGGCCTTCGACGAGCCGGTGGCACCGCCGATGCCGTCGCGGCCGGTGCGGCCGCCCAGCAGCACGACGACGTCGCCGGGCGCGGGCTCTTCGCGGCGCACATGGTCGGCCGGCGTGGCGCCCAGCACCGCGCCAATCTCCATGCGCTTGGCCACGTAGCCGGGGTGGTAGAGCTCGGTTACCTGGGAGGTTGCCAGGCCAATCTGGTTACCGTAGCTGGAATAACCGGCCGCTGCCGTCGTGACGATCTTGCGCTGCGGCAGCTTGCCCGGCAGCGTTTCGGAAACGG
>CAMOLA010000121.1 GCA_946618265.1 uncultured Eggerthellaceae bacterium | reverse complement strand
CCTCGAGGACCTCGCCATCAAGATGCGCGACCTCGACCCGAAGGGCATCGACTTCGCGAAAGGCCGCGGCGGCAGGCTGTTCAACCCCGTGCGGCGCTACTTCGAGCGCTACAAGTCCGCCGACGCCGAGATCTCTGACATCGTCAAGTCGCTCGAGAACGGCAAGTTGACGCTCAAGAACGACAACACGACGCTCGAGCTCGAGGAGGCGGCGATGCGCGACCTCACCTTGCAGCTCAACCAGCAGATCGAAATCGCCCGCGACCTCGACAACTACCTGACGAACGCCATCGAGGAAGCGCGTGCCACCGAAGGCGCCGACCTCGAGCGCATCAAGTTCGTCGAAGAGGAAGTGCTGTTCCCGCTGCGCCAGAAGATCACGGACTTCCAGCAGCTCCAGATCGTCAACCAGCAGGGCATCGTTTCGATGAACGTCCTGCGCCGCAACAACGCCGAGCTCATCCGCGCCGTCGACCGTGCCGAGAACGTCACCGTATCGGCGCTGCGCGTGGCCGTCACCGTTGCCGGCGCGCTGTACAACCAGAAGATCGTCCTCGAGAAAGTCACCGCCCTCAACGAGACGACCAACGCCATGATCGCCTCGACCGCCACCATGCTGAAAGAGCAAGGCGCCGAGATCCAGGAGAAGGCCACCGAGGCCACCATCTCGGTCGAAACGCTGCGCCAGTCCTTCGCCGACACCATCCAGGCGCTCGACGACATCAGCACCTATAAGCAGAAGGCGCTCCCCCGCATCCGCCAGACCATCGACGATTTCTACGCGCTGGCACAGACCGGCGAAGAGCACCTGCGCCGCATCGAGAGCGCCACGAGCTAAGCGCCGACACGACACGACTCAAATAGACCACACGAAAGCACGAGGCGGCCCCGATGGGGTCGCCTCTCCTTATTGCAGCAATCGCCGCGTTGTCTCATGAAAAAGGCGGACCCCGCTTGGGAGCCCGCCTTTCGCATTCACGAAACTAGATGGGTCTAGCTTGCGAAAATCTCGATCGTCTGGCCTTCTTCGATGGTCACGATCGCTTTCTTCCACTGGCGGGTGTAGCCGGCGACGTAGCGAACGCGCTTCTTCTTGGGCTTGACGTTGAGCGTGTTGACCTTCTTGACGTTGACGTCGAACAGCTCCTCGACCGCCTTGGCGATCTCGATCTTGTTCGCGCTGCGCGCAACCTCGAAGGTGTACTTGTTCATCTCGATCAGGTCGTAGCTATGCTCCGTGATGATCGGGCGGATAATGATATCGCGTGCGTCCTTCATTACGCCATCGCCTCCTCGAGTTTACGCAGGGCGGTCTCCTCGAAGATGAGGAACTTGTTGTCGAGAAGCTCGTAGGTGTTCTCGGAACCGGCAGGCACGATGTCGACCGTCGGGATGTTACGGAACGACAGGAAGGCGTTCACGTTGTCGTCATCCACGACGATGGTGCAACGGCCCTCGACGCCGAGCGCCTTGAGGATGGCAACGGCATCCTTGGTGCGCGGCTGCTCGAACTTCAGCTCGTCGACGACGATGAGCTGACCGTCGGCCAGTTTGGCCGAAAGGGCCGAGCGGATGGCCAGCTTGATTTCCTTCTTGTTGACCTTGAAGGAATAGTCGCGGGGATGCGGCCCGAAGACCACGCCGCCGCCACGCCAATGCGGCGCACGGATCGTGCCCTGGCGAGCGCGGCCGGTGCCCTTCTGGCGCCACGGCTTCTTGCCGCCGCCACGGACCTTGCCGCGGGTCAGAGTGTTATGGGTGCCGGCACGCCACGAGGCACGCTGCATGCGCACGACCTGGTGCATGACCGGGATATTCGGCTCGATGCCGAACACGGAATCGGCGAGCTCGGCAGTAGATGCCACCTTGCCTTCCGCGGTTTTGATATCGATAGTTGCCATGAGGCTTGTTCTCCTTACCAGCTCTTGCCGTTGCCGGCCATACGGACGCGGACGATGCCGTTCTTGCCACCGGGCACGGCACCCTTCACGAGGATGAGGTTGAGGTCTTCGTCGACGCGGACAACCTCGAGGTTCTTCACGGTCACACGATCGCAGCCCATGTGACCGGGCAGGCGCACGCCCTTCAGGACGCGCGACGGCGTGGCGCACTGGCCGATGGAACCCGGAGCGCGATGGAAGTGCGCACCGTGGCCGCCCGGGCCGCCGCCGAAGCCGTGGCGCTTGATGACGCCCTGGAAGCCCTTGCCCTTGGAGGTGCCGGTCACGTCGACCTTGGCGACCTCGTTGAAGGCGGCAACGGTCTGGGTGTCGCCGGGCTTGTACTCGGAAGCGTCTTCCACGCGCACCTCGCGGAGGTGACGGCAAGGCTCGACGCCGAGCTTCTCGTAGTGACCGCGCATCGGGTTGTTCAGATGCTTGTCCTTGATGGTGCCGAAGCCGAGCTGAACGGCCTCGTAGCCATCGGTTTCGGCGGTCTTCACCTGGCAGACGGTGTTGGGCTCTGCCTGGATCACCGTGATGGCCATGACCTCGTCCTTTTCATTGAACATCTGGGTCATGCCGATTTTCTTACCGTAGATTGCGTTGATCATTCACGACACCCCTTACAGCTTGATCTCGATGTCGACGCCCGCCGGCAAGTCGAGACGCATCAGGGAATCCACGGTGTTGGGCGTGGGCTCCAGGATGTCGATGAGGCGCTTGTGGGTGCGCATCTCGAACTGCTCGCGAGAATCCTTGTCGACGTGCGGCCCGCGGACGACGCAGTACAGGTTGCGCTCCGTAGGCAGCGGGATGGGACCGGATACCTTTGCGCCCGTCTTCTGAGCGGTGTCGACGATGAGTTTCGTGGACTGGTCCACGATTTCATGGTCGTAGCCCTTCAGGCGGATGCGAATCTTCTGATTAGCCACTTATCTGTCCTCCATTGGTAGTGGGCGCACCGCTTACGCAGCGCCGCCGGCCTTGCTGACGATTTCCTCTTGAACGCTCTTGGGAACCGGCTCGTACGAGTCGAACTGCATGGTGTACATTGCACGGCCCTGTGTGCCGCTGCGCAGGTCGGTTGCGTAACCGAACATGTTGCCCAGCGGAACCTTGGCGCTGATGACTGTCGTGTTGCCACGGCTCTCCTGGCCCTGGATCATGCCACGGCGGCTGGGGATGTCGCCCATGACGAAGCCGAGGTACTCTTCCGGAGTCTCGACCTCGACGGCCATGACCGGCTCCAGGATGACAGACTTGCCGCGCTTGAGCGCTTCCTTGATCGCCATGGAACCAGCGACCTTGAATGCAGCCTCGGAGGAGTCGACCTCGTGGTACGAACCGTCGATGAGCTCGACGCGCACGTCCTCGACGGGGAAGCCGGCCAGGATGCCCGAGTTGAGCGCTTCCTGGATGCCCTTGTCGACGCTGGGGATGTACTCCTTCGGCACGACGCCGCCGACGATCTTGTTCTCGAACTTGTAGCCCTCGCCAGGCTCGG
>CAMOLA010000120.1 GCA_946618265.1 uncultured Eggerthellaceae bacterium | reverse complement strand
ATGAGCGTTTCCAGCAATGAGAAACGATGCCGACAGGCGTCGCCTGCAGTTGCCGTCATCGAGGTCCAGCGTCGTGATTGAAGCGATTTTCTTGAGCCTCTTAAGAAGCGTATTTCTGTGTACGAAGAGGAGGCCTGCAGTCGTGGTGACGTTCCTGTCGTTTTCCAAGAATGTTTGGAGCGTTTTGTACAGCTCGGTCTCCTTTTCCGTATCGTAGCTTCTTAGGATAGCCAATGAAGGATGCTCGAAGATGCTTATGGCGTCGGCTTGCACGACCCGCTCTTGGAAGTAACGCATGGCAACCGACGAGAATAGCACGATGGGAGATGATCGTTCGAAGCTATGCGAAGGCGTGCTGAGAGGGCGCTCGGATGCACCGAGCGCAAAAAGCGCCTGATCGTAGCGCATGCCAAGTTGCAAAACACCCGCCAAGCCGCTAAAAACCTCGCTTACACCCACCGAGCAGTTGAACTCTCGCACGAGCGGCCGCAGAAGCGCGAGGCATGCATCATCGTCATCTTCTGCGTTGCGGCAAGAACGGGTGGTGTTTATGATTGCCGCCACCCGTCCGTCATGGAAAAAGCCGCGGGAGTTGCAGTGCGACTCGAGCAGGAAGACCCTCTGCTCATCCGATATCGAGCCGCTTTTGTCCAAGCGGCTGAAAACCGCCATTCGCAGGTGATCGGTGGGGGTCCAGCTAAAATCGGCATACATTTTCCCGATGACGTTACTGCTTTCGTCGCTGACGTCGCCTGTAATCAGATCGGACAGGAAGCTGTCGTAGAATCGGCCCGCGGCGGGTAGCCCCGATCCCTCTCTTGCAAACACCCGGTTGAGGATGTCTCCAAAAAAATCGGCGATCTCGATCTCGTACTGCGATAGGCGCGTATACACGCCGATGAGGTAGAAGTGGGCAATCTCTCCATCAGGAATCATGATCGACTTGCTCACGAAGGGGATGTTGAAAGGCTCGGTGGCGGGTATGTAGGCTTTCTTGCGCTTGCTCATCTGCTCGATCTTGCCCATATCCTCCATTGCAAAGATCGTTTCGATCGGCAAACGCTTGTTTTGGTACAGGAATCGCCAGATATACGAAAGCTCTTCGACCTCGGGAGCGTCTCTGGCTGCGAGAACGCGGTAGCTTGCATCGGCAATGTACCATGGGTTGGGCGTTACCTCGTTGAGGAGGTTCATGAACTGGACGAGGTCCATCTTCCCGAGCGCCTTTTGATAGACGCGTTCTCCCCACTCGTTGAATGAGTCGAAAATCTCGCAGATAAGGTTGAACATGTCGGCGCTTTGGGCCTCGCTAAAGCACAGCATGGGAGCGGGGAAGCGCTTCGGGTCATCCGGAGCATTGCCCGCCATGACGACGCCCGCTCCTTCTTCGAGCGAGACCCCGCCATCATCCAGAGCCTTGAGCAGCTCTTCGGCGCCGTCTTGCCAGAAATAGAGGAAGCCTTTTTGAAGCTTGGCGTCGGGGTCAAGAATCTTGACTCCCCGGTACTTCTGACCGCGGCGTTCGTTGACGAGAGTCACCGGTTTTACTTCTTCGATTCTGCTTTTAAGGAACGCGAGCGAAAGATCCATCTGTGCATCCTAAGCTATTAATCGTCGAGCGATGTTCTGTTCTGTCTGTCGGCACAGCGAATTGCCTATGGGGTTTGCTTCCATCGTTGCAAGTGTGGTGTATAACATGCACACCAAAGCGGCTTCACTGCTATGCGCCTTCTCTACCTGCATTTTAACTTAATGGCCTACTATCTAGTTACGGTAACGCGTTCCTAATAATATGTTTCATCTTGGTCGAATGATAGAAGGTTTGCAATGTATACACCGAAGGAGAACTATTTTGCAGTACTCGACCACGAGAAGCCCGAGTGGACGCCGATCTGCTTCTTCGATAGCTTCTCGACTGGGTTCGGATCTCTTCCCGGCCCCGGCTTCGAAAAGGGCGATCCCGTTACCGCGCTTGACGGCTTTGGCGTGAAGTGGGCGTATCCCGCGTCGGGGGGCGGCGCGCCGGTCCCGGCTCCGGGAAGCGCCATTATGACGGCCGACGACATCGAGGATTGGGAGGATATAGTCACCTTCCCAGATGTCGATGCGTTTGACTGGGAAGGCTACGCTGAGAGCGAGTTCGCAATTGCCAAGAACAAGGGAATCGACTTCGACCGCATTCCTATTGATTTCGGCAGCGGCAATGGCCCGTTCGAGAGGCTCGCTGCGCTCATGGGCTTCGAGGAGGCGCTGCTGGCAATGGTGGCTGATCCGGATGCGACCAAAGCTCTTGTCGAGCGCATTGTTGACTACAAAATCCAAGTTGCCGAACGTGCCCGCGAGTACCTTAAGGCCGATATGTTCACGAGCTATGACGACTTGTGCACGCAACGCAATCCTTTCATGTCGCCGGAGGTGTACCGCGAGGTTGTTAAACCGGGGACAACACGCCTCAATACAGCAGTTAAGGAGCTCGGAATGTATCCGATCAGCCACTGCTGCGGTTTTGTAGAGCCCCTTGTTGAGGACATTATCGAAACCGGTACTGCGGCATGGACGTCTGCGCAGCCTTGCAATGACCTTATAGGGATCATTCGCAAATACGACGACCGTCTCACGGTAATCGGCGGATACGATTCCAACGGTCCTGCTGGGTCCGTTGACGCGACCGACGAGGTCATCGTTGCCGACGTAGAGCGCTGTTTTGACGAATACGCCTGCGCAGATGATGGTCGTGGCTATGTCTTCTGGGGGTTCCGCACGCCGAATTCGACGGATCCTGCGGACAAGGCTTACGAGAATGGCCGCGTCTATTCAGCTGCCATCAGAATCGCCCGAGAACGCGCTGGCCTTAATTCCTAACCGTCGCCGCGCACCTGGCGCAGCAGATGTGATGCTTGTCCCTATCGGGCGGGAATGCCGCTTGGTGTACGTCAAGACGACATGCCCATCTTGTGACGGGCATGTCGTCTCGTTTGCGCTTGGCTGCCCGCCAGCTATATCCTTGGGCTCAACGCCCCCGAGGAGCGGATAGCTCCAAGCTGTAAGCCAGGCAGTCAACGAATTCGGTGACTGCCTGGCTTTGTTTCGACCTCTTCCAAAGGGCGCATATCTCGTATCTCAAATCGACGTCGGCAAGGGGAATATGCTTGAATCGGGAGCCGAATTTGCCTTTCCCTAGAGGACCGCACCTGGGTGGACAACCCCGACGTTCGCTGAGCATGAAGGTGCTCGGCGCCAATGATTAGACCCATGTCCACGAGCGCAAGCGCGAGCGAGTCATGTTGCGCTCCATCCCCCAATTCGATGCAGAGGCGTCGTATAGGGCGGTAACGCCTCATAGAGCGGTAGCGTGCGATTGCTAGCGCCCTTCTAGCAGGTCGTCGAGCACCCGGTCGATGTCGGCGTCGACCAAAATCGATCGGTCCGCGATGGACTGGTGCACGTACTCCTCGCCCAGGTTCACGCAGGCGTACGTGGCCTGCGGGTTGGC
>CAMOLA010000119.1 GCA_946618265.1 uncultured Eggerthellaceae bacterium | reverse complement strand
CACCCGCATTGCGCCTTCTTAGGCGCGCGCATCTCCGGGGGCGCTCGCAAGGCCCGGGAGCGGGGTGCCCTGCGGGGCCGGGTCGGCGATTTCTGCAACAGGAGACAACCACCCCGCCTAAGCGCATCAGCCAAAAGCGCGGCGGCTCCGGCCGTCATGTCCGCGAGAGGAAGCCCATCACGATAAGCGTGATGCCGCGCACGACCGCGAACGCCGCAACCCATATGGAAAGGGACTCCGGCCATATGATGAACATGATGCCGACGACCAAGGACATGATGCCGGACACGACCGTAATCGGCCGCAATTCGGGCACGAGCAGGCCCAGCGGTGTCGTCCCGATGACTTCGACGACGCCGAACGCCATGAACGCGATGCCGAGAATCCAAGGAATCGTGGGCGCGAATGCGACGGGATGGATGATCATCATCGTGCCGATCACGAAGTCGAGCACCGCGAACACCGCCGTCCAGACGGCCCCCGGCATCCCGCGGTACCGCATGAACGTGGCAACTCCCGAAACGCCCGTCAACAGGAAGCCAAAACCGGCGAGAACCGTGACCGTGCCCAGGAAGATCATCGGAAACGAAAGCGTGCCGAAAGCAAACAGCACGAGCACCAGGCCGCCGACAACGAGCCACCAATTCGTACGGCGCTCGCCTATGACCTCGGTCGTTGGATGCGTCTCCATGCTCTGCCCTCCTTTCGGCACGTCTCGTTAGCCTTCAACGCCTGTCCACTGCTGCGCTTGACGGCGTCGAAACCGCGCCGCCAAGCGCAAGGTTCGTAGTCTACTCGTCCGCTACCACGTGCATTTCGAGCCTCCCCGCGAACGCGCGGTAGGTAAACACATGGTACGCGAGCACGATTGGCACGCCGATACAGGCAATGCCCAGCATCCACGTCAGCGCAAGGTCGGACGATGCGGCATTGGCGACGGTGATCGACGAGCCGATGCTGTCGGCCGACGCGACGACGAGATTCGGGAACATGGACGTCGCTAGCAGGAATACGAGGGCAACTGCAGCCACCGACTGGGTGAGAAACGCATGCAGGTCGCGATCTTCGCCGTTCATGCCACATGCGATGGAGCCGACGAGCGCCAGCGCGAACAGGATGGCGCAGCCGAACCGCACGTAGGTGAGCTCGGGGACCATCGTGGGCTGGATGATGAAATGCCCAAAGGCCGACACGGCGAGGAACAGCACTGCCACCACGATCTGGGAGCCGAATCGCATGCTCGAGGCACGGCTGCGCAGCTCCGATGCATACGGGGCCTTTAGCGCCACCCACGACGCGCCCGCCGCAACGAACATGGCCAGCCCGAGCAGTCCGCAGAGCAACGTGAAGGGCGTTATGAGCCCGAAGAGGGGCATCCCGTTGTAGTTGCCAGCGCCGTCCATGGGAATGCCCGCATAGATGTTGCCGACCGCAACGCCGAACAGCAGCGCCGGCAACAGGGACCCGACGAAGAAGCAAACGTCCCACAGCTTGGCCCACTCGCGGTCCCTCGTGGCGAACTCGACCGACACGGCGCGCAGGATGAGGCCGAACAGCACGAGCATGATGGCCAGGTAGAAACCGGAGAACGTGGTCGCATACGCCGGCGCGAACGCGGCGAACAGCGCGCCGCCCGCCGTGAGCAGCCACACTTCGTTGCCATCCCACACAGGACCGATGCTATGCCGCACGAGCTCTTTCTCCTCGTCGGTCTTCGCGATGAACGGATACAGCACGCCCGCTCCGAGATCGAAGCCATCAAACACGAAGTAGCCGGCTATGAGCAGGAAAATCAGGAAATACCAGATCACTCCGAGAGTCGTCATGCTACTCACCGCCTTCCCGATCGTCGGATGGGCTTACGGCAATCGCCCCTTCCGCTTCGTCGATCGCATCAGATTCAGGCGCGTCGCCCGTGAGGCGGCTGATGATGGCGGGCATGCCGCTCGATCCCTCGGCGGGAGCGTCGGCAATCTGCCGCGGACCTTCCTTCACGAATTTGCCCGTCAATCGAAGCCATGCAACGAACAGCAGCAGGTAAACCGCGCAGAACAGCATGATGGTCAGCAGCAGCTCGGGAGCCGTCACCGACCGGGACACCGCATCGTTGGTGAGCAGGGCCACGCCGTCGGGCGCCGTCGCCGAAGGATACACGACCCACGGCTGGCGCCCCAGCTCGGCGGTGAACCAGCCTGCCTCGATGGCAACGAGGGGGAATATCGGGCTTATGACGAGCAGTTTCTGCAGCCACGTCCAATCTTGGATCTTCTTGCGCGCCAGCGCCACGACGAGCGCCACGATGAGCAGCGCCAGGATGCCCGAAACGGCGACCATGAGATGGTAAACCTGGAATATGGCGTTGACGGGCAAGGTTGCAGAATCAAGATCGGCGTATTTGTCGGTTTCGGCAAGCGACTTGAGCCCCGGGTATTCGGTGTCGAACGTGAACGTGGCCAAAAAGCTGGTGAAGCCCGGCAAGCCCAGCCCTAAGACCTGCTCGTTCGCCTCGTCCACCCAACCGAAGAAGTACAGCGGCGGCACCTCGTCTTCGTACATGCCCTCCATGGCAGCCAGCTTCGTGGGCTGGTTCTCCCACACGCCCACGGCCGTGGAGTGAGCCGACACGAACAGCGCGCACGTCGCGACGAGCATGACGGCCAAACCGGTCTTGATGGTCTTGCCGGCGAAATCGATGTTGCGCTTTTTAAGGTAATAGTATGCGGAAATCGAAATGGCCACGAGACCGCCCATGACCAGCGCCGCCGTGATCGTGTGGAAATAGCGCAGCCCGGTCGTGGGATTGAACGCCGCTGCCAGGAAGTCGGTGAGCACCGCCTTCGAGCCATCTGCGGCAAGCTCGGCGCCCGCAGGTGTCTGCATCCAGGAGTTGGCGATGAGAATCCAGAGCGCCGACAGGCACGACCCGCCCCAGACGAGCCATGCCGACGCGCAATAGAGCTTCGGCCCCACTTTGCCGCGACCGAACAGCAGCACGCCGAGGAACACCGATTCGAGGAAGAAGGCGAACAACGCCTCGGCTGCCAACGGCGCACCGAAGATGTCGCCCACGAACCGGGAGTAATCGGCCCAGTTGGTGCCGAACGAGAATTCCATGGTTATGCCCGTCGCCACGCCTATGACGAACGTCGTGGTGAAGATCTTCAGCCAGAACAGCGCAGCGCAGGCGTCTTCGGGCTTGCCCGATCTGTAACTACGCGTTTCGGCAATGGCCGTAATCAGGCCAATACCGATCGAGAGCGGCACGAACACGAAGTGGAATGCCACCGTCAACGTAAACTGCAAGCGCGAGAGAAACGCGACGTCGGTCAGCAAGTCCATAGCGCACCTCCTTCGTCAAAAACAGGCTTCCATCAGGTTGTTACATAATACCATCACAATTCGCCAAAAGGAATGGTCGTCTTCCCTACTGTCCGCCCCGGCGGCCCGGGATGGCATTGCGCGGATCGGCCAGGCGGGCCTGCCGGCGCCGGCTCGCTTTCTTCCCCCTCCGATGCGCGCTAATGGAAGGCGCCTGATGGAG
>CAMOLA010000118.1 GCA_946618265.1 uncultured Eggerthellaceae bacterium | reverse complement strand
CGACATGCCGTTGCCCACACCGCGCTGCGTGATGAGCTCGCCCATCCACATGATGAACGCGGTGCCCGCGACGAGCGTGAACACGATGACGATGCTCGTGAGCCACGCGGGAACCTCTTCGGAGAACGTGACGCCGTACGCGGACGATTGGAACAGAAGCAAATATCCGATGGCGTTGATGAGGCCAAGGCCGAGCGTGAGGTAACGCGTAATCTGAGTGATGCGACGACGCCCCGTCTCGCCTTCCTTCGCCCAACGCCCGACTGCCGGGATTACGCCCTGCATGAGCTGCATGATGATCGATGCGGTGATGTAGGGCATGATGCCGAGAGAGAACACGGAGAAGTTCGACAGAGCGCCACCCGTGAACAAGTCGAGCATCGTCATCGACACGCCGCCGACCGAGTCGGCGTTCTGGTCGACGAATGCCGTGGCAAAATCATGGAACGGGATACCCGGAACGGGCAAGTAGGCGCCCACGCGGTACAACGCCAGGATGGCGAGCGTGAACAGAATCTTCTTGCGAAGGTCCGGTACCTTGAATGCATCGATGAGGGAACTTAGCAAGGCTCTTCAACCTTTCCGCCCGCAGCCTCGATCTTTGCCTTGGCGGAAGCGGAGACCTTGTCGACCTTGACCGTGAGGGCCTTGGTGAGGTCGCCGTCGCCGAGGACTTTGACGAGATCTTCGTAGTGCTTGATGATGTTCTTCTCGACGAGGGTCTCGTGAGAAACGACATCGCCCGCCTCGAAGCGGTCCTCGAGCAGCTTCACGTTCACCGGCACGTACTCGACGCGGTTGATGTTCGTGAAACCGGGGAGCTTCGGAAGACGACGCGCCAAAGGAGTCTGGCCGCCCTCGAAACCTGCGCGCTTGCCGCCACCAGCACGGGACAGCTGGCCATTCATACCGCGACCAGCGGTCTTGCCCTTGCCGGAGCCGGGGCCACGGCCGACGCGCTTGCGCTTATGACGCGAACCAGGTGCGGGGTAAAGATCCTTCAATTCCATTTTCAAATCCTTTCGCTGTACGGGGTGTTTCCCCGTGCTGGCAGCTCGCTCGCCAGCAAACTTACAAAACGTAAGCCTAACTGTCGAGTTAGGCTTACGCTTTTCCAAACTTGATGATTATCGCAGATTCCTAGAGCTCTTCAACCTCGATGAGGTGCTTTACCTTAAAAATCATGCCACGCACAGATTCGTTGTCAACGATGTCGTGCGTCTTGCCGATGCGGCCGAGACCGAGCGACTTCAGCGTCTGCTCCTGGTCGTACTTGCGGCCGATCGCGCTTTTAACCTGCGTCACGCGCAGCATCTTCTGCTCTGCCATTATTCGGCCTCCTTAACCGCAGCGGCCTTCTCCTTGCGGCCCCAGATGTAGTCGACGGACACGCCACGGCGCTCGGCGACTTCCTCGGGGTTCTGCATGAGCTTTAGGCCCTCGGCGGTCGCCTTCACGATGTTCATCGCGTTGGAGGTGCCGAGCGACTTCGTGATGACGTCGGTGACGCCGGCGAGCTCCATGATGGCGCGGACTGGGCCGCCGGCCTTGACGCCGGTACCACGGACGGCCGGCTTGATGAGCACGCGGCCAGCGCCGTACTCGCCGAGAATCTCATGGGGAACCGTGCCCTCGGGCGTCAGCGAGACGGTGAACATGTTCTTCTTCGCGTCCTCGACGCCCTTGGCGATGGCTGTCGGGACTTCCTTGGACTTGCCGAGGCCGACGCCAACGCGGCCCTGGCCGTCGCCCACGACGACGAGAGCGGTCAGCTGCATGCGACGACCACCCTTGACGGTCTTGGCGACGCGCTTGATGGAGACGACGCGCTCCTGAAGCTCGGGAACTCCGGCTTCCTGCTGTTGCTGTCTACGAGCCATTTGCTTTCATTCCCCCTTCTAGAACTTCAGTCCAGCTTCGCGAGCCGCGTCGGCGACTGCCTTCACGCGACCATGGTACAGATGACCGCCACGATCGAACACGACCTCGGTGATGCCGGCCTCGATGGCCTTCTTGCCGATGATCTCTCCGAGCGCGGCAGCGCCCTCGACGGTGCCGCTCTTCTTGCCCGTGGCCTTGAACTCGGCGCCAAGCGTGGAGGCACCGCAGATCGTCTTGTGCGCGACGTCGTCGATTACCTGCACGTAAATGTTGTTGTTGCTGCGCGTCACGCACATGCGGGGACGAGCAGCCGTACCGGAGATCTTGCCACGTACGCGACGATGGCGACGTGCGAGGCCGGTCTCCCGCTTTTTCGCATTCTGAGTCTTCATTGATGATCCCTTCTAACGGCCTTCAGGCTTAGTCGCCCTTGGCGGCCTTGCCGAGCTTGCGACGGATGTACTCGCCCTCGTAGCGAATACCCTTGCCCTTGTAAGGCTCGGGCTTACGCCACTTGCGGACGTCGGCGGCCACCTGGCCGACCTGTTCCTTGCTGGCGCCGGACACGATGATCTCGGTCGGGCTCGGGCATTCGAACGTGATGCCCTCGGGCGCCTTGACGATCACGGGGTGCGAGTAACCGAGCTGCATCTCGAGGTCGCTGCCCTTGACGGCGGCACGGTAGCCGACGCCGACGAGCTGGAGCTTCTTCGAGTAGCCCTTCTCAACGCCCTCGACCATGTTGGCGATGAGCGTACGGACCAGGCCGTGCTGGGCCTTGGCCTCGCGGGAATCATCGGGACGCTCGACGACGATGACGTCGCCGTCCTGCTTGATGTTTACAACCGGGCGGAACGTGCGGGACAGTTCGCCCTTCGGGCCCTTCGTCGTAACCGTGGAGCCGTCGATCGTGACGGTGACGCCTGCGGGAACGGTGATGGGCATTTTGCCGATACGAGACATAACCTATCGCTCCTTTCCTACCAGACGTAGGCGATGACCTCGCCGCCGACGCCTGCCTTACGCGCGTCGCGGTCGCTCATCACGCCCTTGCTCGTCGATACGATTGCGGTGCCGAGGCCGCCGAGAACGCGGGGCAGCTCGTCCTTGCCGGCGTAGATGCGCAGGCCGGGCTTGGACACGCGCTTGATGCCGCGGATGGTCTTGGCCTTCTTGTCGCCGTACTTGAGGGTGATCTCGAGCGTAGCACGCGGCTCGCCGTCGATGACCTCGTAACGCGTGATGTAGCCTTCCTCGGCCATGACGCGCGCGATCTCGACAAGTTTCTTGCTCGACGGCATGGAAACCGTCTCCTTGCCTACGGAGTTGGCATTACGCACGCGCGTAAGCATATCTCCAATGGGGTCGGTCAATGTCATTTTCGTTTCTCCTTTGGTCCTTGATGAACCTTGCCGTCCGGTTCATCGGCGCCCTTAACGTCGATGCCTTTGACGGAGGTACACCCTGCGTCTACTCGTCGGTTCCTACCAGGAAGCCTTGGTCACGCCGGGAAGTTCGCCCTTGTTCGCAAGCTCGCGCAGGCACACGCGGCACAGGCCGAACTTGCGATAGTAAGCGCGGGGGCGTCCGCAACGCGTGCAGCGGTTGTGCTGGCGCGTCGAGAACTTCGGCTCGCGCTTCGCCTTGGCGATCATCGATTTCTTAGCCATGCATTTCCTTCTTTCCTAATT
>CAMOLA010000117.1 GCA_946618265.1 uncultured Eggerthellaceae bacterium | reverse complement strand
TCACTATACAAGTGCGATTTTGCAGTCAACACTTCTTGCTGTGCGAATGCGGGCGCGAGCAGGTCTCGCGGGATTAGCCGGCTAGGCGCGATTCCCGAGCTCAGTCAGCAAGACGCCGATAACGTAGCGACCCGAAAGTTAGGCCAAGTTTAATCTGGCATTTTCTTCAGAATACTCTCAATCCGCGCACATCACGCCTTCCAGTGCACGAGATCGCTTCCATTCTAAAGAAATCGCGGGAGTATACAGAACGCTTGCAGCTGATACGATCGAGGCCACGCCTCTACGCCTCTACGCCGCTACGCCGACATGGTGAAAACGTGAACGAGCCAAATCATTCAAAAAAGAGTTTGCATCTTTCGCGGGTTCTGATAACATACCTGATTGCTGACGCGAGAGCGGCAGTCCCGAGCGGGCGTTTAGCTCAGGGGGAGAGCGCTTCCCTGACACGGAAGAGGCCACAAGTTCAAATCTTGTAACGCCCACCATAAATCGAAAGACCAGTTCCTCGATGAGCTGGTCTTTTTCTTTTGCTACGAGGGCTTCGGGATGTGCGTGGGCTGGTGAGGCACAAACTGAGGCACATTTGAGGCACATTCGTGAGCGTGTCGTGAGCAAGATAGATGATAACGATTGAGACAAATGTTCGGGTTGGATTCGGGGTATAATACGTATCGGTGAGCCACACCACCGGCAGTTCGGGTAGGTGCCGAATTAAAACAGGGCTGGCATGGACCGTGAGCCATGCTTCACCGACGAGATGCGTGAGATAAACCCTCGGAGATACCCGCCGCACGACGGTATGTCGTGCGCGTGACATACAAGACAGAGTGAACGCCAACTCTATACCAGGCAGGTTCCGGGACGGAACGTGCCGGATGGGTTGGTGTTTTCATATGTCCGAGGGTATGGTTGATGATGTGAGGCGTTTCTACACGCCGTCCGATCTGGTCAAGATGGGCTACGGGTCGAGGGCGACCGTGTACCGCGACATCGAGGACGGCAGCGTCCCCTCGATGAAGGTCGGCAAGGGCCGCGTGCTCATCCCTCGCGAGCGTTTCGAGGAGTATCTCGCGCTGCGCGAGGTGGCGTGCAGGAAGCCGCTTCCGAAACGCGACGAGGCCGATGCCGTCGCCGAGATCGTGCGGCGCATCGAGGTTCTGCAGACGACGATGAGCGACGCGAGCCAGAAGAAGCTCGTTGACGCCATTACGGGGTGGTGACGGCGTCGATGGATTCGTCGGCATAGGCGTCGACGAGGCATGTACGGAGGCGGTCCCATTACGGGCCGCCTTTTATATGCGATGGCGTGCTTGCCGGTGCCAGCCCGCTCGCTCGGGAACAGGTGGAGGCGGTTGTGGCGGAAAAAAGAGCGCCGATCCCCATGACGGGGGTCGGCGCTCATGTTGTCTACCTCACCTTGTGGATGGTGGGCTTGCCGTCGAACGCGACGACCAGCATGCCTTTGTACGTCTCGTAGTCGCCGTCGGCGTACACGTTGGCGGCGTGGTGCTGCGCCAGGCACAGCAGCGCCTCGGGGTTGAGCTTCTCCCGCGCCTTCAGGTAGCCCGGCGCGCTCCCTAAGGGTGCGATTTCGTGTTGCATCGAGTATAGCGCAGCAACGGGACGGCACACGACAGCGGGCGGCCCGAGTGGACCGCCCGCATGCGATTCGGGTTTGTTGCTCCCCTACTCCTTGGCGAAGGGGTCGTCGGCAGGATCCTTGCTCCAGATGTACTCGGTCATCTGCACAAGATACTCGGCGCGATCCTCGCCGTACTGGTCGGCGACGAACGCCAGGGCCATGTCGGTGCCCGCCGAGACGCCGGAGGACATGTAGAACTTGCCGGCATGCACCCAACGGGCGCTGCGCTGCCAGTCGACCGCCGGATAATCGCCCACAACCCAGTCGAACACGAACTTGTTCGTGGTCGAAGGCAGGCCGTCGATGAGGCCCGATCGGGCGACCATGAGCGAACCAGTGCAGATGGTCAGCACGAACTCAGCATGCTCGAGAGCCGGGGTGAGCGCCTCCATGAAGCCCGCGGACTGGGCGACCTCCTCGGATGCGCGACCGCCCGGGATGACGATGATGTCCGGCGCAGGCACATCGGCCAGCGCCTCGGTCATGATCTCGAAGTTCTGGAAGCTCTTGATAGGGCCTCCCTCGACAGAGACGTAATGGACGTCGAAGTACTCGCCGTTCTCATTGAGCGTGCCCAGCATCTCGATGGGACCCATGATGTCGAGCGTCTCGTAGCCCTCGTAGAAGAAGTAGTGCAGCACGCGCATGATGCCTCCTCAGCTCGGTGGTTTAGCGCTTTAATCGTAAAGAGAGCAGTGGAATCTGTCGTGCACAAATATGGACAATCTGTCCTCTCTGGTACAGGATGTCAGCAGACGCCGCATCGAAAGGAGGATGCAATGCCGCAATACGCACGCTCATTGCGCGCACGGCGCGACATCAAGGAGGCGCTCGTGGAGCTGCTGCGCAGCAAACAGCTCGATCAAATCGGAATGAGCGAGCTCGCGCGCACGGCCCAGGTAAGCCGCAACACGCTCTACAAACACTATCCCAATATCGCGCAGGTGTACGAGGACATGGTCAGGGACTTCTCCGGACGCATCTTCACTCAGCTCGCGCAACCTGGCCTCTGCAAGCATGACGGCTCAGACGGCAAGCGCCCGTTCTGCGAGTTGATGCGCAACGCAGGCCCGTACGCCGGGGTCGTGCGCGAGCCGCGCTTCATCGAGCTGCTGCTTGCCGACGAGGCAACGCTCGAGACCCATCCCACCTACGCCAAACTCGTAGCCGCGGGCCATTCAAGCTCCGCCGCACGCGAGCTGGTCAAGTTCCACACATATGGCTGCTTCATGGCGTCGCAGAGCACGAGAGACGACGAGGCATGGGCCGAGGCCCGCTGTCTCATCGATGCGTTCGTCCAGGGCGGCTCGGAGGCCATCCTCGCTAACGGCCGATAGCCACGCTGAAGAAGCTGTCGAGCATGTCGATGAGCTCGGGATTGGCCACGTTGGCGCGCTTGATGTCGTAGTCGGCCTGGAACGCGGCCAGCACATCATCGGGGATCTCGGTGTCGTACTCGTCGATGATGGCGGCGAACTCGTCCGACTTCTGGCCGAAGTAGGCGTTGGCATCCGCATCGTAGAAGTACGTGTTATGCCCGTTGCGCCACTCCTCTGAGAACGTGAAGTACTGCACGTTGGGATTGGTGATGGCGTCCTGCTGGGCGATGATGCTCGCACCGTCGTAGAGGACCGTGTCATCGGCATCGCCGTGGATAATGAGCACGGGGATATCCACCGAGTTGATGCCGTCGACGGCCGTGCGGTTGGCGTCGGCGCCGAAGGCGATCTTGTTGAGGATCCAGCCCATTGTCTCCCGCGCGCGCATGTACTGTTCGATGTAATCGCCGAATGTTATCGAGTGCGCTCTTTCCTCCTTGCGTTGAGCAAGGTTTTGAACGACCTCTCGATCTGACATGCCCATGCTTATTTATGATGTCGACGTCCAGGCCATACGATTCGAGCTCTTCGAAGTCCAGTCCGAGCTTTCT
>CAMOLA010000116.1 GCA_946618265.1 uncultured Eggerthellaceae bacterium | reverse complement strand
GTGACCCGCGTATGGTCGAGCGCAAGAAGTACGGCCTGAAGAAGGCCCGCAAGCGCCCGCAGTTCAGCAAGCGTTAATTCGAGCTGCGAACATACTGCACGTGGAAAGGCGGAGCTTCGGCTCCGCCTTTTTTGCACCCGTCCCTTGCATCATCCACTCCGTCTCGGGCTTGGGGGGCGTGGGCAAGTGGCCGCTTTTGTTCTTCAGGGCTGCGTTTTCTTGAATTTAGTGTCCTTATTTTTGGAATGCGACGATATATTTTCAAGAAATACCAGGTCGCGAAAAACGCATCGAGAAATAAGGACACTATTTTTTTGGTAATGAATCTCGGGCGGGCCAAGTTGGCTTTTGGTCGGTTTTGCCGGGTTTGACCAAGCTCGCGCCAGCCGCCTGCCGCCCGCCTGCCGCCCGCAGGCCGCCCGCCGCCTGCCGCCCGCCTGTCGCCCGCCGTCCGCCCGCCGCCCGAGGCGCAAACGGGCGCCAGTTGGAATTCATACGAGGAAACGCCCCGGTGGGCCCGAAACAAGCTGGGCGGTG
Organism: uncultured Eggerthellaceae bacterium; assembly: GCA_946618265.1. The sequence goes on along the minus strand of CAMOLA010000116.1, from coordinate 3,075 downwards.
TTATCTTTCCTGCATGCAATTCACGCTCTGCAAACAATCCGCCCTCGCCGTTCTTCGGTCGCTTCGCGCGACGGGTCAACTCGTCGTGCCGCCGTCCGGCTCTTCAACGCGAGGCCCAGCTGGCAAGGTGCTGTTAGCGAGAGCCGACATTCTTCCGCCCGATCCTGCGCCGCGCAAGCGTTGGACGAGGGGGTTGATCGACGGTATCGATTTGGGTCTTCCTTTCGAATTCGGCGGGAAACGGGTCGACTTCGCCGTCCCCGATGGTGCTTTGCGGATTCGCGCACGCGATACGACCTGGACCGTCTATGCAGACGGCATCCCAAAAGAGGCCTTCATCCGCATGCGGTGCGGAGTCGATGATTGCCTTGTCGCCATAAGCGGCCCGGAGCTGCTATTCGCGGAGCTTGCGAAGGAGATGCATCCTGTCGAGCTCCTCACGCTGGGACACGAGCTGTGTGGGTCGTTTTCGCGCGACGCGAGCGATCCCTACAATGGGCCGATTACGTATGGCGTGCGTCCAGTGACGAGCGTCGAGCGAATTCGCTCGTTCCTTGATGAGGCACGGGGCGTCCGAGGGCTTGATGTCGCGCGCGAAACGAGTAAGTACCTAAACGATAGCGCCTGGTCGCCCACCGAATCGCTCGTAGCAGCGCTACTGCGTCTTCCTGCTGACAGTCTGGGCTTCGATTTTGGCGAGCTCGTTCTGAATGAGCGAATTTCGCCGAGCGCGCCTTTGCCGGGAGCGGCCGAGTCGCGCGTGCCCGACATCATGATTGCCGAGACGTCCGTAGGCCTTAATTACGACGGGGCTGCTCATCTGGACTTAGGTTCCATCGTGAACGCCGCAAGGGGGCTAGAAGCCAATCCCGAGCTTGTGCAAGCGCAAGTATCCCTGGCGAATGCGGTCCGGAGCGTCCGCGCAAAAGTCGTCGATGACATCAGGCGCAATCGCGAGCTTGCCGCAGGTGGCCTCGCCGTTTTCCCGATTGTGAAGGAAGACTTGTACACGAAGGGCGGGTTCGAGCAGATAGTCGCGCATCTCATCGACGTCATAGAGCAATCGACCGACCGGGACATGAGCGAGCAGAAAGAGATCCTGGGTATGAAAAGGCTAAGCGATGCGCGTCGGCATATGATTCTTTCGCTGCTGCCCGGCAGTCATGAAAGGAACATCCACGTTGCCCGTTTTATAAACGGCAACGAAGTTGCTGAGGGGCCTCGCAGGGTCTCCGAATGCTGGGTGGAATTGTAGGGCCTAAGGCCGTCAGGGCGCGCTGTCCTTTACCCGGCGGGCGCGGGTCGGGGTTGGGCGAATGTGGATTGAGCGCGGGCCGGGTGCGGGTCGAGCGTTCGGCAATCGCGGGGCAGGCGCCTTTGAAAGATGATTGCTTTTATCGGCAATCGCCGCAAGCGACAAGAAATAGTGTCCTTATTTCACGTCGTGCCCGCATTCTCTCTTGTGTTTCCCCAGCTCACAAAAATTGTGTTGAAAAATAAGGACACTAATTTCACTACCGAGCTGAAACCGACGCTGCGCCAGCCAGCCCGGCGCCCGCGCCAGCCAGCCCGCGCCCCTGCGCCAGCCAGCCCGCGCCCCTGCGCCAACCCCCGCGCCCGACCGCGCCCGCGCCGGTCCCCGGGCTCGGAAAAGCGCGGCGCCGCCGCAACATTGCGGCGGCGCCGCGGCCCATTGGCTCGCATGAGCCGTCCAGATTACGCCACGAGGAAGAACTTGATCAGGAAGATTGCGGCCAGCACATAGGTGAGGATGAAGTGCTTGGAGCCCTTGCCGCTCGTGAGGTTGATGACCGTGAACGCGATCAGGCCGATGCCGATGGCGTGGCCGATCGAACCGGAGATCGGCATGGCGATAAGCATCAGCGCGACGGGCACGACCTGCTCGAGGTCGTCGAAGTCGATGTTCTTGAGACCAGACAGCATCACGACGCCCACGTAGATGAGCGCCGACGACGTGGCCGCAGCCGGGATGATGGCGGCGACAGGCGCCAGGAACAGGCACAGCAGGAACATGATGCCGCAGGTCAAAGCAGTCAGGCCCGTGCGTCCGCCAGCCTCGACGCCCGAGGCGGACTCAACGAACGTCGTGACGGTCGATGTGCCGGTGCACGCGCCGACGACGGTGCCGATGGAGTCGGAAAGCAGCGCTTCCTTCATCTGGGGCATCTTGCCGTTCTCGTCGAGCATGTCGGCGCGCGCCGCAGTGCCCACGAGCGTGCCGATGGTGTCGAACATGTCGATCATGCAGAACGTCACGATGAGCGTGATGGCCGTGAACCAACCCAGGTCGAGGAAGCCCGCGAAGTTGAACTTGAACAGCGTGAGGTCGACCATGTCGCCGAACGCCGGCAGCCACGAAGCGGTGGCCAGGCCCGCGAAAGGATCGGTGCCCAGGAACAGCGCCTCGCCGGCCCAGTAGATAATCGACGCGACGAGCATGCCCAGGATGACTGCTGCCTTCACGCCGCGGTGCGTGAGGAAGATGATGACGAACAGGCCCACGAACATCGTGACGACCGTGAGCACCATGGTGGGGTACGCCGTGGTCATGGTGCTTGCGGCGCTACCTGCGGTCAGCGACCCGAAGAAGTCGCGCATGACATAGAACGGGTTGCCCTCGACGTCGAACACGCCGGCGTTCGAGCCGACGCCGATGTTGAGCAGCATCATGCCGATGGCCGGCGCGATGCCCATGCGCACGCCGTACGGGATGGCGTCGACTATCTTCTCGCGTATGTTGCACAGCGTGAGTATGACGAACACGACGCCCTCTGCCAGCACGATAACGAGCGCGGCCTGGAACGACGCCACGTAAGAGGCGCCCGTCAGCGTGACGATCTGCGCCACCACCACGGCGAGGAAGCTGTTGAGCCCCATGCCCGGCGCCAGGCAAAACGGCTTGTTGGCCAAAAACGCCATGCAGATCATGGCGATGCCTGAGGCCAGGCACGTGGCCAGGAACACCGCGTTCCAAAGCTCGTCGCCGCCGGCACGCCAGCCGGTCAGCAGGTTCGGGTTCAGGGCGATGATGTAGGCCATCGTCATGAACGTCGT
>CAMOLA010000115.1 GCA_946618265.1 uncultured Eggerthellaceae bacterium | reverse complement strand
GAATGAAACCAAGCTTGTCCAACCGGTGCATGCACCTTGCCACGAGCTCCTGTTCATGCTCCTGAATGCTCGGAAAGCCAATACGTTCCAGATAAGTCAGCGCCACGCTAAACGCGTAAATACCAGCTGCATCTTGCGTGCCCGCCTCGAATTTCTCTGGAACAGGAGCCCAGGTGGCATCCTGCTCCGTTACGACGTCGACCATTTCGCCACCCGAGAGAAACGGGGGCATCATTTCGAGCAAGTCGTGACGACCCCAAAAGACACCGATCCCCATCGGGCCATACGCCTTATGTGCCGAGAGCACGTAGAAATCGCAACCCAGGCTCTCAACATTAACAGGCATATGCGACACCGATTGGGCTCCGTCGACTACCATTGCCGCGCCGCACTCGTGAGCAATATCGGCCAAAAGCCTCACATCGTTGCAAACGCCCAAAACGTTTGACACATGCGCCGCGCTCACGATTTTCGTACGCGACCCAATCTTCGACCTTGCCTCCTCTTCGGTGATCATGCCCTTTTCATTGGGATACAGATAGACCAATCGAGCACCAACATCGCGGCATACCTGCTGCCAAGGCACGAGGTTGGAGTGATGCTCCATTATCGTGATGCACACCTCATCGCCAGGACCGAGGACAAGCGGGGCGTACGATTTTGCAATGATATTCAACGCCTCGGATGCATTACGGCAAAAAGCGATATCGCAGGCGCTTACACGATCGTCCAGCCCGAGGAAACGGGCAATATGCTCACGGGATGCGTTGACGGCTTCGCCGGCCTCGAGCGAGAGCCGATACAAACCGCGCAGTGCGTTGGCGTTCAGGTTCTCATAGAAATATCGCTCGGCATCCAGTACGACCTCTGGTCTTTGGGTCGTAGCCGCGTTATCCAGATATGAAAACCCCGGATTGCCTGCCAGCAAGGGAAAGTCTCTTTTGTAGCTGGAGCTCGACATCAGCTCCTGCTTTCTTCTATATAGCGCCGAGCGTGGTTACGCACCCGCTCGAGAACCGCTCCCACCCCCTGCCTACGCCGCATCAGATGCCTGCGTAGCCCATCGCATTCCTCAATCCGAGGCTCCCACCGTGCCACCTCGTGAACGGAAGCCCCGTCCACGATGAGCGATACGATACCGAGTACACCCTTCACGATGAGCGCATCGCTTTCCGCACGCATATGAAATCGGTCACACTCATCCACTTCGAAATCAACCCATACTTCGGAGAGGCATCCTGGGACCTTGGCGTCATCGTTTCGCCGGTCAGCCGGCAACTCTCGAACATCCTCGGCGCACGCCAAGATGTACTGCATCTGAAGAACCTGGTCTTCCAATTCGTCGAGATCGGCGATGATCTCCCGTTCTCGGGATACAACACTGCCGCGCGGCATTACCGGCCTTCCTATCGTTGTTTTGCGAGCGCGTTCGCGACGATGCGCGCCAAACCCGCAGTGGTGTCTGCGAATGCGTAGTCCATCCCGCTTACGGTTAAGCCGAACTCCTTGTTCACCGCATGGAACAACAAAGCTTGCTTCGTGTCGACCGAACGCGCGCCGTCGCAGGTCGCCGGGCGGTCAGCATTGGTCAGCATGTCAGGCGCGACGGATAGGATTTTCTCGAGGCTTCGAGCTGCGAGCCCCTCGATGGAATCCGTCTCCGCTTCGTCCTCCGCAAGCGAGAACTTCGCCAGCACGTACGCACGCATCGGCGCACAGGCGTTTTCCTCGTCGAGGACGCCTTCCTCGTGCATAGCCAGGATGGCCTGGACCTGGGCCCGGGCCATCTCCTTGGAAGCAAGCAGCTCGCGTTTAAGCTCTTCCTTCATCGTTTCCCCGTTCGCGGCTAGACGGCCAGTACCTCGAAGCCTGCGCGCTCCGCGAACATCTTCAGATCATCGGTGATGTCGCCATAGGTGTAGATGAGGTGCAGGCCGGTCTGCATCTGCGCGTGGAACAACTTGCGGGCATCCTCGACCTCGAACATGAAGCCGCCATTGCAGTTGTCGGTGTCGTAACCGATGCCGGCGACGATACGTCCCTTGCCGATGAGGATCTTCTTCAGGTCGCCCGACATGCGCGTGAACGTGACCGTCTGCCCGTTGTCCTTGTCGAAGTCGTGGCGGAAGATCGCGCCGAACTTGGCATCGTAGGCGAAGTGGCGCAGCGCGTACTCGTCGGCCGCCTGCGCGAACCCGTGGAGCTTGCGGCACGTGGTGGAATGGAACACCGTGTAGAGGTTCGACGGATCGCTGACCTTTGCCTTCTCCTCATCGGTGAGGAACGTAGGCCAGTTTACGTTGTCGCCGTTTGCAACAACGGGAATCGTATTGCCCATGTAGGCTGCGCTGTTTGAAAGAGCCATCTGCAACAACATGCACTCCGCCGCCGTCACGTCATATTCGCATGCAGAGGCGATGCCCTGCTCCAAATTCAGCGAATGGTTGAAGCACATCGTGAACTGCTGTTTGTTCACTCGACGCGTAGAGCACATGTCGGGGCACGGGGCCACGAAGCCCATGCAATCGTAGAGATCCATGTTCTTCTGCACCGTACGCCAAGCGATAAGCGAGTTCACCACGAACTTCTTGTCAATAATGCACGGGTTGGCACCGGCCATGATTTCGTCCGCCATCTTCTCGAGCTCGTCGATGTCTGCTTGCGTGATGTTGGGCGTCTTGCGGCCAGGCGTTGTATGGTTGCCCTCTTCAGGCTCGAGCAGCATTTGATCCATGAGCTCATGAACGTTGATAGTGCGGAAGCGCGTTCCGAGCTTGTCGGTCACAGCCGTCAGATCGCGGAACGTGTCGGTACCGCCAGCCTTGGCCTTTGCCTCTCCGAAACGGGGCGCGAGCAAGATGTTCGCTTTGGCAAGCACCTTCTGGGCGCGCAGAACGCGGAACGCCTGCACGACCTCGTCCCAGTCGAAGCAATCGATAATGTCGGCGCCGAAGTTGCGCGGACCCACCGAAACAAGCGGTCCGAACATGTTTTCGGGCACAGGAATGATGGGGTGCTTCGCCCGCGTGCAGAACTCCTCATAGATCTGCGCCGTGCCAAAGCCGCCCACAACGAGGTAGACATCGACATCGCGCTCGTCGGCGAGCAACGCTTCGAAATGCTCATCGGTGATATCCCAGTCATCGGTGCAGGTGGTCGACGGGGGTTCCATGATATTGAGGAACGGAATCTTGCCGAAGTTCTCGTTCAGCCCTCCGATGAAGCCCTTATAAATCATGCCGTTGACCATGCCGTCATAGCCAGGCTCGATGGCATCGCCGCCAGCCATGCGGCACGGCCCCTCGTAGTAATACTTATGCTCAAAGCCAATGAAGATCGGCTTTACGTTGAGCTTGATGTCAGTTACTCGTCTAATCATGAGAACCCCCTTGTTCGTATTGAACCGACAATGAAACTGTAAGCTCTTGCCTACCAGAAATGCCCAGGCGCATTTCTATGGGGGTATTGAGACTTTTTATCGATTTCGCACGCAGGTCGAAATCGGATGCGCGTTTAGCCCAACCGTCGAGAGTTTGCCAACATGAATGGCTGCTTGTTAATTGGCGATGGGGGAATGGAAGGGCCTGTCACACGCTACTTGCCGTGAACGCTAGGTTCGACGCCTCTTCCGGGAACAGGAAATACGGGATGAACGCGTTGCCGGAGAAGGCGCCCGCGCCGTTCGACTTCATGTAC
>CAMOLA010000114.1 GCA_946618265.1 uncultured Eggerthellaceae bacterium | reverse complement strand
CCAGTTCAATCTCTCGAATCATCTTAATCCATCACCCGTTATCTAGACTGTTAGATTTCAATTATCCTAGCGTGGCAGAAAAGGCATGCGCACATGGCCGGGTTGCCTACAACGCCCCTTCGATTCGGGGCACATGCTCGTCTATGCGGCACGGCTCGATGATTCTGTCTATGAGGTAATTACATTTTGCTGCAGCTGTGTCGCTGTCGATATCGCCCAGATTACCCAACGCGTATTCGCGCAACGTTCCAGAAAACACATACGGGCATGCATGACACAGGTAATTCACGTCGGAAGGCGCGATGCATCCCTCGCCTGCAGCACGGTTGAAATAATACTCGTTGCGCTCGTGCGGGCTTCCGCTGAATAACGAGAGAAAAAAGAACCCGTAAAACGCCTCGGACCGATCTTTCGGATCAAAGGGAAATAGCTCGAAGTACTCGACGATTGCATCCTCGAACAGCTGGTTGTCGCAGTCGTAGAACACGTGATAGAACAGCTTCGGGTTACGGAACGCGTAGTAGCTGAACACATGCCACGAATCGATAGCTTTGTCGATGGCCGATTCTTGAACGCGCTCGATGGCAGCGAGGTCTTTGATGTAGTCCTCCAGAAATCGAATACAACCAACCATCAACAGGTAGTCGAGATTGGCAAAATGACGATAGAGCACGGCCGAATCGCATCCGACCCGCTGCGCGATCTTGCGAATCGAGATGTTCTCGATTCCCTCTTCTTCAATCATCTTGCAGGTTACTTCAACGTATTCCTGCCTGGTGTGGTGACTGCTTCGTTTTTTTCTCATGCGTACTCAGCCTTAAGAAATAGCATGGCCCGTTAGCGGACCGGCATCCGAATCTTTCCCCATCGCATTCGCCTTAAAAGTCATCGCGATGGCAATAAATGCATGTTAACACACGTATCAGCAAAACAGGGAAGATAGCTTATGATTTAACCGTTCACCTTCGATTTTCAATTATCCAGACGCAATAACCGTTCACGATCATTTTCATACCGTTAACCCCCGTTCAATTGATTTATGTCATCGCGATGACAATACTGCCAAATTAAGTCATCACGATGACTTTAAGACGAATATAGAAAGGGGTTGTTCCACATGATCAAATCGCGGTTGGCATATCTGGACCAAAACGACTTCGAGCGCATTCACGCTGCTTCTTGCAAGATCCTCGAAGAGACTGGCGTCGTCTTCCACGACGACGAAGTGTGCGACTTGTTCAAGAAACACGGCGCAAAGGTCGAAGGCAGCACCGTGCACATTCCCCGCACGCTCATCGATGCGGCCACGAAGAACGCTCCGCGCACGTACCAGTACAACGCGCGCAACGCGCAAAGGACCATCGTCATGGGCGAAGGCATACATTCGCAGCCCAACAACGGCCCCGTCTTCATCCAAGACCTCGACAACGGCAAACGCCGCGCCACCCTACAAGACGTCGCAAACCTCCAGATACTGGCCCAGGCATCCGACGTCATCGACGTGGCGGGCCAGCACCCCGTAGACCCGAGCGACGTTCCCCAGGAATTCAAGCATCTGTACGTCTGCCGCGAAACGCTACGCCATTCAGACATGCCCATCATGGGTTGGGATGTAGGCTTCGAGAAAGCTAACCAGTACCTTGACCTCGTCCAGCTTGCATTCGGCAACGGAACAGGCCCCGAAAACCGCATCGAGGGCCAGTATTGCCAAACGCCCGTCAACCCTTTGAGCCCGCTGCAGTGGGAAACCAAAACGCTCGGCACGATGAAGGCCTATCTCGGCCGCGGCCAGGGCATACACTACCTACCCTGCATCCTCGGCGGCGTATCCGGCCCCATGCGCCCGCTCGGAACGGCAGTGCTCATGAACGCAGAGATCCTCTCGGGCCTCACGTTCGCCTACCTGTTCAATCCCGAGGCGCCCGTGCTCTACTCACCGTCGTCTTCGATTGCCTACATGAAGAAAGGCACCTACTGCACCGGCACGCCTGACATGACGCTCGTCAACGCGCCCATAATGCAGATGGCCCACGAGTTCTACGACCTTCCCACGCGCAACATGTGTGGCATGTCCGATGCCAAGGTGGTCGACGCGCAGGCGGGCCTCGAAACCATGCAGAACGTGCTCATGGCCGTCATGACCGACTGTGACTTCCTGTTCGAATGCTTCGGCGTGCTCGACGCGATTATGACCGTGTCTTACGAGAAGCACATCATCGACGAGGAAATCGTCGCGCGCTGCATCGCGCTCAAGGAAGGCCTCGACCTCTCGGACGACGCCCTCTCAGTCGACGTCATCGAGGAAGTCGGCATTGGCGGCAGCTACCTCGACGCCGACGACACGATGGACTATTTCATGGACCCGTTCGCCAATACCGTCTCTGAATGCGAGAGCTACGATACGTGGGTTCAGGAAGGCTCGATGGACATCGCGCAGCGCGCCAACCGCGAGTACAAGCGCCGTCTGGCCGAGGCACCCGAGACGCTGCTCGACGCCGATACCGAAAACGCCATCACTGGCTACATGAACAAGGTGATGGGTCTCTAGCAAAGAATTGGTGCCGCCCTGCGACAGGGCGGCACCATCTACATCGAGGAGGGCAACATGGCTGCTGAGGCAACTAAGAAAAAAACGGGCGGCAAGATCGCTCCGTGGACATTCTTCCCGCCGCTGATCTTCATCGTGGCGCTGTGCGCCTGGGTCATCAGCGACCCGACAGCTGCCGGCACCGCAATGGGCGTCGCGTTCAGCTTCGTCACTAACGAAATGGCCTGGTATTTCCAAATCTTCTTCTTTATCGTCATCTTGCTGCTCGTGTATTTGTGCGTCTCGCCGATCGGCAAGAAGAAATTCGGTTCCGAGGACCCCGAGTACTCCACGCTTTCATGGGCAGGCATGATCTTCACCTCTGCCGCAGGTTTCGGCATGCTCACCTGGACCTCGATCGAATGGTATTACTACGCGTCCGCGCCAACCTGGGGCATGGAACCGTTTTCGCCCGAGGCGATGGAGTGGGCATCGCTCTACCCGCTGTTCCACTGGGGCCCGGCGGCGTTCGCGATTTACGTCCTGCTCGCCGTGCTGTTCGGATACCAGATGTACTGCAAGAAGGTGACCGACTCCCGCCCGAGCACGGCATGCGAGTCGCTCATCGGCGAGAAGAATGCCAAAGGAGCGCTTGGCAAGGTGTTCGACGCCATCTTTTCAATCGGTCTTTTGTGCTCGGTCGTTACCTGCGTCGGCGTGAACGTGCCCACCCTGTTCGGTATCATCTCGCGCGTCGTGGGCTTTGAGCCGCCTTTCATCGCCGAAGCATGCGTCATCCTCGCGTGGTCGGCCCTCATGGCAGTGCTGCTGTACGCCGGCCTGAAGAAAGGCATCAAGATGTTCAGCGACTTCCGCGTGTGGCTCGGCTTCGCCATTTTGGCGTTCCTGCTCATCGCGGGGCCCACGACCACGATGCTGAATTCCTTCACCGACGCGCTCGGCATGTTCGTGCAGTATGCCGGCCGCCTGTTCCTGAACACCGACCCGTACGCCCAGTCGGGCACTCCTCAGGGTTGGACCGTGTTCTACTGGTGCTGGTATCTGGCTTGCGCCATCCAGACGGGCATCTTCTTCGCGAAGATCTCGCGCGGCCGCACGGTTCGCTCGATGGTCATCGGCGCCATGGTCGGTTCGGTTGCCGGCTCCTGGATGTTCTTCGCCGTGTTCCAGGGCTTCTGCATGGACATCTTCGTGAAGA
>CAMOLA010000113.1 GCA_946618265.1 uncultured Eggerthellaceae bacterium | reverse complement strand
GTGCGGGCGTGGCGGAATTGGCAGACGCGCCAGATTTAGGTTCTGGTACCGCAAGGTGTGAAGGTTCAAGTCCTTTCGCCCGCACCATCTCCATGGTGTCTCGCAAACGCGGGATACACGCTTTACAATGCGGGGGCGATTGCGAGGAGGCCTGACGCCTTATGGACCAAGAGCTTTTCAATCGCATTCAAGGGCTCCAGCAGGCATCTTTCTTCCGCCGCAAAACCGATGCCGGTGACCGCATCGTCAACGCGCCGTATCTCGGCAGCCCGATAGCAAGCGCCTTCGAGCGCCTTTCGCGCTACGACGACCCTGCCGTCGAAATCGCGCGCATGGGCGTGCACGAGATACACCACGTGTGTTGGGGAATCGACGTGATAGACGACGATGTTACCTGCATTAACAATATCCCAGCTTGGACGCGCGATGGCACAATCAACGTTCGGAGCATGGCCGGCGGCCGATGTTGAGGCGCCCCTTCTCCGCGCGTGCCGCGGATTCACGTCGCGCTCGGCGTTGCGCCCAAAAACGCCGATTCGTTCACCGAAGAAACCGTGAAGGTCATCCGGGATGCCGTTACTAATAAGTATGTGAGCTCGATTGGCAGCTGCGGCATCGACGACCCGTCCAACGCCGCGCAAGTCAGCGCGCTCGAGGGTCAGGTGGCGCTCGCGCTCGAGCTCGATCTGCCGCTCGTCGTCGAAACGTCCGGAGCGTACGACGAATTGCTCGAGGTTATGGAGGTCAGCGGGGCACAACCCGATAGGGTTTTGTTGCGGGCATTCGACGGGGCATCTGAGCAGCTCGACCGCTGGACGCGCTGGGGCGCCTACGTCTCGTTCGACGCGTTGGCTGCCGACGATCCCCTGCGGTTCTGCGAGTTCGCGCGCATGGTGCCGCCCGACCGCGTGCTCGCCGAGAGCGGAGCGCCCGATAGGACGCCGGCCTGCCTCGAGGGCCATCCGGCCCGCACGGACCAGGCCGTCTTCGTGGTCGATGCCCTCAGGGGCGTCGTTCCTCCGTCACGCATCGGCGTAAATGCCCAGATATTCTTCCGAAAATAAGCTGGGCGAAACGCTTGCCTTGGGCGGGTTCAGGCGGTCATTGCACCTTCAGGCAACGCATCATGTGGGCATTCATCTTCCCCGAGCCGGCATTCGGCCCGCATTGCCAGGCGAGCTGCCCCGGCGCACGGACCGAAAGGGAGACTCCCCAACGGTCACTGACCAAAGGGGAGTTTCCTTTCGGTCAGTATGAAGCGATCACCCTGGGCGACAGTCGAGAGGCCGGCATGAGCGTCAACGGCCCATTTGCCCTCATAATGTGAACGCTCTTCAAACCCCGCACGAGTTGTGCGATAATCCCAGTTTGCATGTCAAAGCGCAGGAAACGCCATCAGGCACTTCCTGCGGAAGAAATGCCCATTCGAACGCACGTACACGGAGGATAGGTAAGTGGAAACTAACGTTGAGGTTTTGGAAGGCAACCGCGCGAAGGTCACGGTTACCATTGACGAGAAGGTCGTGACGGACCGCGTCAAGAAGCAATACAAGGATTTTGCCAACAGCTATAATTTCCCGGGTTTCCGCAGGGGCAAGGCTCCGCGTCCGGTCATCGACAGCATGCTGGGCAAGGAAGCCGCCGTCGCCATGGTGACTGACTCGCTCGTCAACGAGACCTATCCGCTCGCCCTCGACGAGAGCGGCCTGTACCCGGTCGGCCAGCCCGACTTCGGCGAGGAGGACATGGACCTCGTCGTCGACAAGAAGGCGTTCACCTATGTCTTCGAAATCGACACCAAGCCCACGCCCGAGCTCTCGAGCTACGAGCCGGTCGCCATCGAGATGCCGTCCGAGGAAGTCACCGACGAGCAGGTCGACGAAGAGATCGACGCGCTGCTCGACCACTACTACGAGATCGTCGACGCCCCGGCCAACACCAAGGTCAAGGAAGACAAGTACGTCGAGATGAAGATCTCCGCAACCGACGACAAGGGCGAGGCCATCGAGCAGCTCGCAAGCGAGTCCACCCAGTACGGCATCGGTTCGGGCCTGTATCCCAAGACGTTCGACGACGAGCTGATCGGCCTCAAGAAGGGCGACACCAAGCAGTTCACGATCGACGTTCCCGCCGAGCCGACGGCCATGACGGCCACGCTGCAGGGCAGGACCACCCAGATCAACTTCGACGTCGAGGTGCTGCGCGTCAAGAAGAAGAAGCTTCCCGAGCTCACCGACGAGTGGGTCAAGGACAAGATTGGCATCGAGAGCGTCGAGGAGCTGCGCGCCGAGCTCGCCGAGGAGATCCAGTCCCAGGTTTCGTCCATGATTCCGCGTCTGAAGGAAACCCGCGTGCTGACCGCCCTGTCCGAGCGCTTCGAGGGCGAAGTGCCCGAGAGCGTCGTGGAGGACGCCGAGTCCACGCTCCTGCAGGACTTCTTCAACCAGCTGCAGCGCCAGGGCCTGACGCTCGACGCGTACCTGCAGCAGCAGGGCATCTCGTCGCAGCAGTTCCGCGACGACGTGAAGCAGCAGGCCGCCGAGATGTCCAAGCAGGACCTCGCGCTCGACGCCTACGCCGCGCATGCGGGCCTCGTCGCCACCGACGAGGACATTCTCGACGAGTTCGAGAAGTCGGGTGCCAACGATCCCGCCGGCCTCATGGAGCAGTGGCGCCAGAACGGCCAGATGTACTTGGTGCGCCAGGGCATCCTGCGCCAGAAGGCTGCTGCCGAGCTCGTCGAGAACGCCGTGGTCACCATCGAGGAAGCTGCCAAGGAAGAGAAGAAGACCGGCAAGCATGCCAAGAAGGAAAAGGCTGAGGAGCCGGCCGAGGAAGAGCTCGTCTTCCAGGACGACGTCGTGGCCGAGGAAGCTGCCGAATAGCTCTTAGCCAAGCATTGCCGTAGGCTCCGTCCACCGTCGACGACGGGCGAGGGCACAAGCCTACTAGCGCGGGCGCGTCCTTGAGGGCGCGCCCGTCGTGTAACAAAGGCGATGTCGCTCAGGCTCCGTTTTCGCCGGCCACTCGGCTGTCCGCTCTGGTCGGCGGCCGGTTGCTCGGCCTAGAGCAGCGCGCGTTTTAGTAAACTTTTAGCTGCGAGCCGCGCAAGCGGCCACGCACCTTGTTGCTGACCAGGGCTGCTTGGGTGCGAGGAGCAACATGTCCTTATCGTAACGGGACGGTTTCCGTCCCAGCGAAACGTTCGAAGATGTATACCATGTAACGGTACACATCGACGAGAAAGAGGTTTGAATGACAAGTCAGATCAACAATGCGCTCATTCCATACGTCATCGAGCAGTCGCCGCGTGGCGAGCGCAGCTACGACATCTACTCGCGCCTGCTCAACGACCGCATCATCTTCTTGGGCGAGCAGATCGACGACCATGTTGCAAACTCCGTGGTCGCCCAGCTCCTCCATCTGGAAAGCGCCGATCCCGACAAGGACATCTCGCTCTACATCAATTCGCCGGGAGGATCCGTCACGGCGGGTCTGGCCATTCTGGACACGATGAACTTCATCAAGTGCGACGTGTCGACGATCTGCCTGGGCGAGTGCGCCTCGATGGCAGCCGTGCTGCTGAGCGCGGGCGCCAAGGGCAAGCGCCTGTGCCTGCCCAACTCGATGGTCCTCATCCACCAGCCGAGCGGCGGCGCTCAGGGCCAGCAGACCGAAATCCAGATCGTGGCCGATTTCATGCTCAAGACGCGTGAGCGCCTGAACAAGATCCTGGCCGACAACACGGGCCAGTCGCTCGACACCATCCAGCGCGACACCGAGCGCGACAACTACATGACGGCCGAGCAGGCTCTGGAATACGGCCTCGTG
>CAMOLA010000112.1 GCA_946618265.1 uncultured Eggerthellaceae bacterium | reverse complement strand
ATTAACGCGATCTGACACTTGCTGGGGAGCCTCCCCAGACCCGGCGGGGCGCCCCCGCGCCTGGCATCTTTCGATGCAACCGCGGCCATGGCCGCTGACCTCGCCGGGGCCGGCTTCGGCATTGCTTCCGGGAGCATCTCAGGCGAAGAACCGAGGCGCCCGAGGCCGGCTGCCGGCGCGGTAGGCGCCCAACGCCCGCCGGCCCGGTCCGCCGTATCTGCGTCAGGAGCTCCGGGCTCCGGTTGCGCCGTCTCGGCGCCGGCGCGAAGGCGCCGACCCAGGTTTGGGGAGGCTCCCCAGCAAGGCCAAACGACGTAAATAGGTCCTTTGGCGAAACTTGCTCCAACGTGAATCTGCATGCCAGCGTTTATGAATGACGCTTTGAGGTATATCCAGCATGACCCGTCACAACCGTCACAGCCGTCACCGAATCCTTCCGATGGGCCGCACTATGAGAAGCATGGCAAGGGCGAGCCAGTCTGCATCGACGAAGAGATACCGTTCGAGGTGTCGGGGAGCTGGGAGTGGGCAAGGCTGGAAAGCTTGCTGTCGACATCATTGCGCCAATACGGGATAAGCCAATTAGCCTCGATAGTTCTATACCTTGGTACCGCATCGAGGACGTCGGAGGCCGCATCTCTATTGCTGGAGAATCGCAGTAAGACCAGAGGTTATTAATCTGCCTGCATTAGACCGCTGGGTTAATCGCCGAAGACGAACAAGGCGTAATAGTAAAATATGCAAAACGCCTACTGAGGAAATGCGCCTCAGTAGGCGCTAGGAAATAATGCGTGATAACTTTACAAGTTCTCGATTGCGTCCTCAAACCGGCTTATTACGAACTCGTTGAAATCAGAAAACTCGGGGCGCTCTCCATCAATCTTGTTCCAGGACACGACGGCACCGGTATTGCAGTCGATGCAGTAAACCCGCTCGTCAACGTTCTCGACGACAAGCAGATTTCGCGGCAGACCATAGTTGCGATACCTAAGCGTCGTCTCAAGAAAGAGCATGGTACCGATAAGCCCGATCCCGAGTATCTCGACACCGCCAATACCACCATGACTGAGGGCGTTGAGAAAATCCTTAGCTAGTTTTTAGCCAGTTTTACGCCAATATCACGTTGAACGTCGGTGACACCACCTACTATGATTCAAATAATTTCACAATGAAAGCGCTTGATATAGTCATCGGCTAATCAATATAAGCATCGAAACAAAGAGCGCCCTGCTACTAACGGGGCGCTCTCGGAATTGTTACGTGCGGTGTGGATTAGTATTCGTGCTGGAATCCGCAATTACCGCAAGCGTATGCTTGACGCTTTTTACCTAGAGCGCCTCCCACAAGCCCGACGGGGCCAAGCAAAACACCGCCAACGGCAGCCTTGCCGACGCTGAAACCTTTCTTCGAAGTGTCAACCTTAATCCACTTCTCCCGCTCACCGCACATCGGGCACTTATTAGGTGCTTTACCCATGATACTAAACCCCCAATCCTGAACCAACAGTTGGCAAATCTGCCGTTTCTTATTACTGTTTACTATATTCTAATACAGCAGCCATAATTGCGCATACTGCGTTTTACCTGCTTGTATCGATGTGATGGAAGCAAGAATGGAAATGAATATATAACCATTACGAGTTCAGGATTACGAAATGGAAAGCAACAATATAAGCAGTAAGTCCGCCCAAACTAACGACGGAATCGAACGCACCCGGAGAGGTGAACTAGCTAAAGCCGCCGTGTCGTTGTCGATTGACAACCCGCCAGCCGCCATGGGTATCGTGGTTGAAATCGAAGAAGCTACGAAGCCCCCGGTGAGATCGCGTCCCTGGGCACCGCGTTCGCATCCCTTCCTGAAACATTCCGGACGGTCACCCAGACGGTGAGCATCTCCGGGGAAGGGCTCCCCGGGGTCACGGACAAGCACGGCAACCCACTCGATACCAGCATTCAGCAGTAGGTGTTCAACGACAGGTGCAGCCAGGGGCAGCGGTTCAGAACTGCGCCCGAGATTCGGCCGTGCTCTTGATCGTCGTGAGCAGGTTCCGCCTGTATTCCGATTCCGCCTTTATTAGTTCATTGTGTAATATGCGTTTCACTCCCGATTTGGCCCCTCCGCCGTCCTTGAGCCAGCAGTAGAAGGTAGATGGGTGCACGCCGATCGCCGCGATGATGTCCGCGTCGCAAAGGCCGTCGCGCTTGAGTTCCACGCATTGGGATACCAGATCGTATGTGAGCTTCGTCTTGCGCATGGCGCCACCTCCTTCGAGGTTGCATCATGCGCGAGTGTCACACATACGTTCATCGGCCTGTCAATAGGCAATAATTCGCCAGCCCCCAGATAGCTGGTCCGAGGGCTGGCTTCCCTCACCTCCGTGCCTGGGCTGCGAGCGTGTCCTCGAATCGGGGCTAGCCGCCCCGTAATGTCGGATGCTCAATGCGATCCACTCACAGACTCGCGGCTACCGGGACGCATCCCGGCCCGCAGTACGATTCTCTCCGGTACGGGCAGTGTCGCAGACCCCGCGCGCAGCGGGCAGTCAAGGGACGTGCCTGACCGCTTCTTCGACGCGCTTTCGCGCGCTTCCGTCGCAGCTGCACATGTGACGAACGCGAGTTGCCCTACGCACCGCAAGCCTTCGGCGACGGAGGGGATGGCTATGGTTTCGTGCCGCGCTAGGCGGCCGCCTGCTCGCGCTGCACCTGCAGGCCGATCGCCCACATCCAGCGTGCGAGCTCGCTCACGACCGCCACCTTGGCGACGTTGGTGTGCTTGCCGGCGCCCTTCAGCGCGTCGTATTTCCGCTTCAGCCGCGCGTTAGCCTCGAGCGCAATGTCCTCGACCTGGGGCGACACGGCATGTCCCGGGCGGAGGTACTTCTTGTGCGCCGTCTGGCGCGATATCGACGAGATGCCCTCGACGAGCGCGTGGCGCAGATACGAGCTGCCCTCCTTGGTGATCGCGCCCTGGCGGCGGTTGTCGCCGGTGGAGTCCTCCGACGACGTGCAGCCAATCCATCGCGACACGCGCCTTCCGCTGCGGAAGCGCGAGAAGTCGCCGAACTCTGCGCATGCCAGGAACGCCGTCTGGATGTCGATGCCCTTCAGCCGGATCAGCGCGTCGACGTAGGGCTTCCACCTCGGCTTCCCCGCTTCTGCCGCCACCGCCTTCGCGAGCTCCTTGGAGCTGCGCTCCATGCGCTCGACGAACTCGACCTCCATCTCGAGCGCCATGTTCGACACCGGGTCGCCCAGGTCGCACGAGCGGGCCCACTTCTTCCACGCGGGGGTCCACGTTTTCTTCAGGTTTCCGCTCTCGGTCCTCTCGTTCCAGACGAAACCGTGCTTGACCAGCAACATGCAGCCGCGCTGCTTGGCGGACCTCACCACGCGGGACGCCGAGTCGGCGGCGCGGGCCAGGTCCCGCGCGCCCTCGACCTCGGGGTCGGGAACCCATACGTAGGAGACATCGCTGGCGGGGTTGCACATCTCGCGCAGCACGACGCCGGCGTCGTGGCGGTCGTCCTTGTGCTTCCTGTTCTTCGGCGACCTGGGGATAGTGGACACCGCCATCACGTCGCACGCCACGCCCCCGCGCTCCAGGAACCTGCTCAGCCAGAACCCGGTGCAGCCGGACTCGTACGAGCACCTGACTGGTCCGGGCAGCTTCTTCAGCCATTCCAGGAGCTCGTGCTCGTGCCCATCTCCGGAAAACGTCTTGGACCAGCACTCGCCGGTTTCCGGCCTCAGCGCCTTGCACGACACGCTGCGTGCGTGCACGTCCATGCCGACTTGGGTGGTATACTCGCTCATCGGGAAGCCCCCTTCTCTTTGTGGCTCTGGCAGCCGTCTTTCAGAAACGAGACCATGCTAACCCACGGTCTAAGCGCACGGGGGCTTCTCATTCGTTTCCAGGGCTGCTCTAGCCCGCGTCGCCGATGAACATATTGTCAAGGTCGCCTTAGCGACCCCGTTAACCTGGCCATCGGAAACGCGGCCCGCGAAA
>CAMOLA010000111.1 GCA_946618265.1 uncultured Eggerthellaceae bacterium | reverse complement strand
GCCTGCTCTCGCGCATGATGCTCGCCGAAGACCAGATATCCTCCGGCGACGTCGCGGATTTCGACTCCTTTGCAGCGCAGATCAGGGATCGCTATGGCCTATAGCGTGGCCATAGCCGCCGAGGCCATGCGCGAGTACGAGCAGATCGTGTCGTATCTTTCCGGCACCCTGAAAAGCCCATCTGCTGCTAAGGGCTTCGTCGACGAGTTCATGCGCCAGGTAGACTCCGTGCGCGACAACCCGGAGCTTCATGCGCTGTCGCGCATGCCGGAGCTCGCCGCCAGGGGCTACCGGCCCCTTTTCGTCAAGAACTACGTCGCGCTCTATAAGGTTCACGAAGGGACTATCGTCATTGCGCATATCTTCCACCAATCGCAAGATTACGCCAGATTGGTCTGAACGTAGGGTTTCAAAGCTAATCAAGTCGTTTCGATTATCCATAAGCAAACGCCCTGCGGGATGTGGGGTAACGAGGCGCAAGCCCATCTATGCAGGGGCATTTTGACCACGTCTGCTGGCAGCCATGAGGTCAGGGGTTCGATCCCCCTATGCTCCACCACGAAAACCGCAGGTCAGATTCAGTTTCTGGCCTGCTTTTTTTGTCGGTCTTTGTCGGTCAGCATCGCCTGACCGACATTTTACCGACATTTCGAAAACTATTCACGCGAGAATTCAGCCGAAATCGGCGCTTTGCTGTCGCTGTAGCGGGAGCAGCTCTCCACATTCGCCGGTTAAGCTTCAGAAGGTTTCGCTAGAGCGAAAGCATAGGTATCGCCACAGCGACAGCAACGGGGGAGGTTGCTCTCACCACGGCGACACCGTATATCTACTAGGAATCTCCTTTTCAATCTATCCCGGCTTCAGCCTGTAGCCATACTCGATTCATGGCATCTTCGCTTTCGTTCCCGTTTCGGGAACAGACGTCATTCTTTCGGTGACAAACGCGCACAAAAGCGGGAACAACGGCTACCCTAGCGTCTCACAGAAAGCAGCGAGAGGTAGGAGGACGGGAATGATCGACGACGTCATCGCAGGCGAGGGCAGGATAATCTCCTTGATGGACGCGGCGAAGCTGCTAGGCACGTCGTACCCGACCGTGCACAGGATGGCCTGCAGCGGCGAGCTCAAGGCCTTCAAGATCAGAAACACTTGGCGCACTAGCACAGCCGCGTGCGAGGAGTACGTTAGGCGCGGTTTCGCCGAGCAGGCACGGACGTGCAGGCCCGCCGAGGAGAGCGGATGTTCCGCTACCTGTTCGAGGGCTAGCGGCGGTGCAAGCGCGATAAAGCTGGATCGAAACCGGGTAAAGCTCTGGCATGCGCCAGCAAAACTGGTGTAAATGTCATAAAGCGACTCATGACGTCGATGTGCCTGACGGTCACGATCTTCTCGGTCGTGTCAGGCAAGCTAGCCTCCAAGATTTCGCCCAAGACGTTTACTTTAGCGGGTCTGGTCATCTTCGAAGCAACGGACATCATTGGCGCCCAGTTGAAATCCATCGAAGGCCTATCGCAAGCCATTTCCTACAAGGTGTGGCTCATCGTGCTGGGTTTAGTGTTCGTGCAGGTGTTTAGCCTAGCCAAACCTACGAATATGTCCCGCGTCCACATTAGCGAGCAAATCGGCCCCGTCGAAATGCTCGGCATCACGATGGTGCTCATAACCGGTGCAGGCGTCGTGGCGGGTTTCGTGCTGCCCGCTGTGCGCAAGGCGCTGGGCAAGAGGACGGCCGTGGTCGCCTGCATCATTTAACGGTATCGGCTTCCTGGTGCTGTGGCAGACGCCCAATGTCGCTGTTGCCATGATCGTCCAGGTGCTCATTGGTTTCGGTATAGGCATCCTGCTCCCGTTGGGCTTCATCGGCAACGCCATGGTATCGGACGTGAGCAACCGAGGGCAGGCCAAAGTCAACAGTGTGGCAGGGCTACGGTCCTGCCACACTGTTTGTAGGCTTGTCTTGCCCGATATGCGCCGAGGTCCGATGAAAGAACGCGCGTCTGCTCGCTAGTGTGATTTCGATGCTTCTCGCAGGCCTTTTACGGCAGCAGCCATGAGCAGTCCGACGATGGCGATCATGGGAAGCGCCGTAAGGATGGTCGCGGTTTGCAGCGTTTCCAAACCGCTGACGATAACCAGGCCAAGTGTGAACAGAAGCAGCAGGATCGCCCAGGTCATACGGATCCAGCGTTTGGGCTGCGCATTGTTCGGAAGATCATCTATGCAGGTGGAGGCCAACACGTAAGCGGTAGAGTCGATGCTCGTAGCGCAAAACACGAACAGGAGCACGATATAGGCCACTTCGACGACGGGCGCGATGGGCATTGTCTCGAGGATTGCGAAAAAGGCTTCCTCTCGTCCCGATTGCGTGAGGATGGCCACAAGGTCTATGGTGCCGTCATGCTGCAGCGAGACGGCGTAGGACCCGAACCAGGCGAAGCACACCATCGACGCCAGCGCGCCGAACACCATCATGCCCACGATCACCTCGCGTACCGTGCGTCCGCGGGAAATGCGGGCCACGAACAGGCCCATCATGGGGGCGAACGTAAGCCACCAAGCCCAGTAGAACACAACCCAGTTTTGCGTGAAATCGCTTTCCCCGAAAGCGCTGACGCCGAATGCGAGCTTGCCAAAGTTGTCGACCATAAGACCGAGGCTGCTCACCCACATATGTATGGCATCGCCTATTGGATTTACGGTTGCAACAAAAATGATGACCGCTCCGAATAGGTAAACGTTGAACGTGGAAAGTCGCTTGATGCCTTTATCGAGACCCAAGAACACGCTTGAAGCAAAGATGAGCGTCCAGATGATGAGCACGGCCAAAGTAAGCCAGAGGCCCTCGGGTATACCCGTGAGCTTGTGCACCAGCGTCGTGATGATGGGAACGCCGAGCCCAAGCGCGCTCGAGATGCCGCCGATCACCGCTATATTTCCCAGCGCGTCTATGGCCATGCCGAGCGGCCCGTCAGAATGCTTGTCTATGAGGGGCCTGCAGGCAGTGGAAAGCCGGAGCTTCTGCTCGCCGCGTACGTAGAGGGCCAGGGCAACGCCGATGATTCCCGGGACGTAGATAAGCCATGCCAAGAAACCGTAGAGGAACTGGTCTGGAACAAGCGCAAACTCGAAGGCTTCATCGCTGAGGCGCTCAATGCCGAAGGGGGGTGAATTCAGGAACATGACCGGTTCGATATAGGACATGACGACCAGCGCCGTGCCAAGTCCCGCCGTGAACATCATGGCTGCCCATGTGAAATTCGAATACTGCTTCTTCTCGCTTTCGCCGCCGAGCTTCACCGATCCGAGCGGAGAAATCGCAACTCCGATCGAGAACAGGGCGATGATCACGACGACGCCCAAGAAAAGCCATCCGAAATGTGAGCATAACGAAGCAAACAACGAGTTCACCAGCTCGCTTACTTGATTGGTGAAGCCGATAAGCGCAATGACAAGGCATGTTATGGGAGCAGCCGATGCGACGAAGATCGGCCAGTTGACATGCTGTTCATCAGTAGTGTGCATGATTGTCCTTAAGGTCCGCTGCGGTAACTGGCGTTGCGGATGCCTTCCGAATTGCAATCGCCCCTAATCATACGGGATGCTTTGCGCGTTGTGGACAGGATTGGCGTCCGCAGTTTGGCGCGGACGCCATGGTGCCGTCTATTGTGCGGCAGCTGATTGAGCCGGTGCGGGTTCGGCCTGGGCTATGGCAGGTTCTGGTGTGGATGGTGAAGCGGTTGGCTCGTTTGAGTCCGTCGCCTTGCCTTCGGTCACGGTGAACCCTTCGATGGGTACGACCTTGCCGTCTTCAATCCAACCCTTCTGGCGCAAGTCCTTGAAGAAGCTCACGACCATGATGATGACGACGATAGAGAGCGGTACCGATGCGACGATCGAGACTGTCTGGGCGGGGGCGATGCCGCCGATGAGCAGCAAACTGATGGAGATGGCGCCGATGCCGACCGACCAGAAGATGCGCATCCACAGCGGCGGCTCCTCGTCGCCTACGAGCGACT
>CAMOLA010000110.1 GCA_946618265.1 uncultured Eggerthellaceae bacterium | reverse complement strand
AGATGCCCATCGTGATGGTCAAACCGATGAAGAGCGGGAAGATCATGTCGCCGGGTTTGCCGACGTTGGCGTCTTCGGTCATCGAGAAGATGATGATCAAAAGGATGCAGAGCATGATGCCCTCGCCAAGGGCGCCCTGCAGGACGCCGATGGTCAGGCCGGGGTTGTTCGGATACGGCTCGGCCCAAACCGTGATCGCGCCCGCCCAATCGGCACCCTTGGGGGATACTTCGCCAGCAGGCAGCGCGGCGAGCGTCGCCAACGTGGGCTCGAAGTACAGCCATAGGATGAATGCGGCCAGGAAGGCGCCGAGGCACTGGCCGATAAGGTAGATCGGCAGTTCCTTCCACTCGAGGCGCTTCGCGACGCACATGGCAATTGAGACTGCGGGATTGAAGTGCGCGCAAGACAAGTTGCGCGTGGCGTAGATGGCGATGGCGATGGTGATGCCCCATACCATGCCTACCTGGAACGGACCCGTGTGGGCCCCGGCCATCACGGCGGTTGCGACAGCACCGATGCCGAAGAAGCACATCAGGAACGTGCCGAGCAACTCGCCGCTAAATGCACGAGCTGTACTGTTCATGTTGTTCCAATTCCTTTCGTTTGCGTGACGCTTTCGGGCATGCGCAGAGTGAATTGGAGCAACAACCCGTATAATAGGCATTGCTCTACCCAGAGCGAGCCGGCGTATCGCACGCAAGCAGTTCACCTGTTGGCCGACAGATGAACTGCGCGATTCGCCGGCGTCTTTCTTTCATCGGATGCGCCCTGCGCAAAACCCAGCAAACTACTACATTTAGTTCGCCACTTGCATTGTAATCCTATAGTAGACATTGTCAAATACCAGTTTGGCGCCATTGGGCTCATACAGACTATAGGCGTCCAGAAATGCACCACAACCAGGCATGGAACCGTGAACAATGCAGTTATCGATTCTTTCTTGACTGAACACGAGACGGCTGTCCACTTTACGCCACGTTTTCGGAAACGTTCCCGATGGCGTGAGGTCCGAAGGCCTGCCGGTGCCTTCTACCATGCCGAGCTCACGCTGCAGCATCCCCGAAAGCGCGTGCCGGGCTATATGCGGTCAGTACCGCGCCTTGACGGTCGGGTTTTCTGCGATTACCTTGCGCAGCTCTTCGATGTAGCTTGCGAGAAGCACGCTTTGGCGCCGCTCGTCGTGCATGATGTAGCCGACTTGCATGGTCTCGTCGACGTCGAGCGGTATAGAGACGATTCCCGAATGCATTTCGCTCGACAGCACGCCGGTCGATATCGTGTAGCCGTTGAAGCTCGTGAGCAGGTTCGTGAGCGTGCCGCGGTCGGAGAAGCGGATGTTGCGGTCGTGCGCGAGGTATCCGAAAGGCTCTTCGGAGTAGTAGAACGAATTCGTCGTCCCCTGCTCGAACGAGTAGCGCGGGTAGGGCTCGAGGTCTTCGAGCTTGACGGAAGGTCGTCCGGCAAGCGGGTGGTCCACGCCCACGAAAACGTGGACGCGGGCGTCGAACAGGGGGTAGAACGACACGTCAGCGTCGCTGAAGGCCTTCTTCAGCACGCGCGAGTTGAAGCTGTCGAGGTAGAGGATGCCGATATTGCTCCTGAACGTGCGTACGTCCTCGATGATCTGACCGGTGGCGCATTCCCTGAGGGTGAAGTCGTATCGGTCGGAACTGCATTTCTCTGCGACGTTTATGAACGCTTGCAGGCTGAAATAGTAGTGCTGCGTGGAGACGGCCAGGCGCCTGCTCGACGCCGTGCCTTTCGCGTAGCGCTCCTCCATCATGTCGGCTTGCTCGATGACCTGGCGCGCATAGCCGAGCAGCTCCGTCCCGTCGTTCGTGAGCGTGACGCCGCGGTTGCTGCGCATGAAGATCGTGATGCCGAGCTCGCGCTCGAGCTCCTTCATGGCGGTCGAGAGGTTCGATTGGGAAATATAGAGCGCCTGGGCAGCGGCGTTGATGCTGCCGTGCTCGCTGATGGCGATAAGGTATCTTAGCTGCTGCAGGGTCATACCGCTATTCTATTCGAAACGCGTGCAGTTTCGCTCGCAAATCGGTCCTTCCGGCGACAATGCGCGAGAGTTGTTTTCGGGCATTTTCCGCCATGTTCTTGCCGTTCGCGTAAACTAGCCTCTTGTACCACGAAGCGAAAGGCAAGCGATGAATCTGAGCGAAGCAATCGACCACGCGAGCACGTTGTTCATGCCCGAATTCCTGTTCGGCATGGACGATTCGATGATCGAGGGGGAACGCGCCGTCAACGAAGAGGCGTTGCACCTGCTCATCGAAGAATACTTCAAGAACCCCGACCCTTCGTTCGGGTTCGATCTCGTGCTCGACCTCGCGGATCGCAACCGCAGCTTGAGCGACATGCTCCCGCCCGAGACGGTGGGCGGCGACCGCTCGCGCAGCCGCAATCTCGCGAGCAGCTTGTCGGACGACGACGTGCTGCGCGGCATCGCGGCGCTTCAGCACCGCAAGCCGGAAAGCGTGCAGAAGGAAGCCGCCGGCATGAACGCCACGCGTGGCGTTCTCTACGGGAGCAAGCCGGCCAAGGGCACCTTTGTGGGAATCGACATCGAGACGACGTCGAACAGCCCCGATCGCGGCTACATCGTCAACATCGGGTGGGAGCTCATCGACTTGACAGACGGCGCCGTGCCCTACGATGGCGAGTCGCATTTCTGCGGATTGCCCGACCAATACGAGGAAACGGGCGTTCCGCTCTCCGAGGTGCACAAGATTACCTGGGCAGACGTCGAGGGCAAGCTTCCGTTCCGAGAAGACGTCGAGCTGCAGAAGAAGCTGCTTAAGCTCTTGACGAAGAAGCCCTTCATGGCCCACAACGCCGCGTTCGAGGATGCCTGGTTCCTGTTGCACCTGCCCGGCTACGCCGAGGCGCGCAAGGCGGGCAAAGTCGTTCCGATCGACACGCGCGACATCTGCCGCGCGCTCGACCCGGAAGTGAAGTTCATGTCGTGGGAGGCGCATCCGGCGAGCCTGGAGGCGTGGTCGCAGCGCCGCGGCACGCTCGCCGCCGACGAGGCCGAGCGCCACTTGGGCCTCGAGGATACCGACCTCATGCTTCGCACGGTTATGGCCGAGCTGAAAGAGCGCAACTTGCTGAAATAGCATGCGGCGCGCGGCGGGGTTTGCGCTCTTGCCGCACGTCGAGGCGCGGCAAGAGCGCAGGCTTCGTTGCATGTAAAAGGGGCGCCACTTTCGAAGGTGGCGTCCCTTTCGTGTTCGTGCGCGGGATTGCTACGGACGCGCGGTTCCGCACTGGCCGCAGAAGTTGCCGGCGTTCTCCTGGCCGCACTGCGGGCAAATCCAGGTTGCGGGAGCCGGTTTGGCCGTTCCGCACTGGCCGCAGAAGTTGCCGTTGTTGACGCTGCCGCACTGCGGGCAGGTCCAGCCGCCTGCGGGAGCGGCGCCGGGCTGTCCGCCCACGGCCCCGGCGAAGGGCTGCGCGCTATAGCCGCCGCCAGCAGCGGCGGCGGGGGCGTACTGCCCAGGCTGCTGCTGATAGCCGCCGCCACCTTGCGCGAACATGCCGGCTGCCGCCTGGCCGCCCATGCCGCCGGCCATGCCCATGCCCATGAACGCGTTCATGGCGCCGTTCGGGTTGTTGGCCGCGTCGCGCATCGCGTCGCCGGCAGCGGCTGCGGTGTAGGCGCCTGCCATGTTCGGGTCGCGCAGCGGAGCCGCGGTCTGCAGGTTCTTCAGGCGCTCTTCGTCTTCCTCGGACATCGTGATGGAGTTGATGCCGAACGAGACGATCGTGATGCCGCGCTTCTGGGACCAGTCTGCCGAAAGCTCCTCGTTCAGGATGTTCGCCAAGTCCTTGGCATGCGCCGGGATGGCGGAGTAGCGGACGCCCATCTCGGAGATCCGCGCGAGCGACGGCTGGAGCGCGAGCAGGAGCTCGCTCTTCATCTGCGACTCGAGGCGGTCGCGCTTGTAGGGCTCTTCGACGTTGCCGCAGACGTTCTTGTAGAACAGCAGCGGGTCGGTCAGCTTGTAGGAGTACTCGCCGTTCA
>CAMOLA010000109.1 GCA_946618265.1 uncultured Eggerthellaceae bacterium | reverse complement strand
GGTCGACGAGCACGAGCATGCCGGCCACGCAGATGCAGGCCGTCGAGCAGATGACGGCGGGCTTGGCCACCGACTTGAACGACTCGATGCCGAAGACGTGCGCCGAGGAAGCCACGATCAGGCCGCCGGCGGAAAGGCCCACGAACAGCATGAACGTGCAGATATAGAGGCCCCACGAGTTGGCGTTGGACATGCCGGTCACAGCCAGGCCGTTCATGAGCTGGAACACCCAGCAGCAAACGCCGATGAGTGCGAGCACGCCGAACACGCCGAGCACGGGCTTAGAAAATCCCTTGGATTGCATGTGCAATCTCCTTTCTTGGACGAGCCGCCAAAGGCAAGTCGCCTGCGGCTCAGGTACAACAGCAATTTCGGAACCCGGCTAGGCCGGGTGCGCCGCCCGTCATAAAAAGGGACAGTCCCCTTTTATGACATCTAGTTGAAGTAGAAGACCTGTGGGTGGGTGCCCTTGTCTTCCAGCAGAATGCGGACATTGCGCTCGCGCTTCAGGCGCGAAATCTCGGAATTCGGGTCGTCCAGATCGCCGAACACGCGCGCCTTTGCCGGGCAGCACACGACGCACATGGGTGCATCGCCATCGTCGGTACGCTCCTTGCACAGCGTGCATTTCTCCATGACGCCGCGACCGCGGACGGGTACGCGCGCATCGCCGTAGTTGAACTCGGGGTCGCGCACGGGCTCGGCCCAGTTGAACGTGCGGGCATTGTAGGGGCAGGCGGCCATGCACATGCGGCAGCCGATGCACTTGTCGTAGTCGATCTCGACGCGGCCCTGCTCGTCCTTGTAGGTGGCGCCTGTCGGGCACACCTTCTGGCAAGCCGGGTTCTCGCAGTGCTGGCAAGCCAACGGCAGGAAGTGGCGCTCGAGATTGGGATACGTGCCCTGCGCACCGTTCACGGAATCGCATCCTTCGGTGATCACGCGGTTCCAAAGCATGCCCATGGGCACGTTGTTCTGCATCTTGCACGCGTTCGCGCACGTCTGGCAACCGATGCAGCGATCGGGGTTGATTGCAATTGCAAGTTTGGTCATCAGTTACTCCATTTCCAAATAACCATGTAGGGACAGTCCCTTTTTGGCTATTTCGCCTTCCGAATCGCGACGAGCGTGTCGTTGAACGGCGTGACGCCGCCCTTCATGAGGTCGACGCGGCGTTCGCGCATCTGGTCGTTCGTTACGGACTGAATGTGCCCCGCGCCCATGTTGCGCGACCAGGCGCCTTCCGTCGTGCGCAGGGAGCCCGGATGCACCGACTCGTTGGCGAACACCTGGCATGTGAATGACCCGCGGTCGTTGTAAACTTCGATCGTGTCGCGGTCGGCGACCCCCGCGGAAGCCATGTCGGCCGGATTCATCTCGACGAACGAGTCGAAGAACTGGTTGATCCACTTGGCATCGTAGAACATCGAGTGGATGAAGAAACGGGAACGCGTCTGGGTCAGCTGGAAGGGGAACTGCTCGCGAGCCGGGTTGTCCTCGTACACCTCGATGGGCTCGTCCCAGGTTGGGAGCGCCTGATTCCACTTCAGCATGTTCTCGTAGTACACGTCGAGGCGGCCCGACTCGGTGGCGTACACCTGGTCGGTGAGGGCCACCATGATGCCCACGGCATGCCCCAGCACGTCGGCGTTGGCGTACTTGTCGGCGCCGCCCATGCCCAGGCCCAGCATCGACGCGCCGCTCGTGGCATAGCGCTCGGCGATGTAGATCAGGTCCTCGGCCGGAATGCCGGTCTTCTCGGACGCCCAGTCGATGGTGTAGGGTTCCTGGTTTTCCTTGATGGAAGTGAACACGGTCTTGTAGGCAGCCGCATCCTTCACGTCTGCCACCTCGAGGGCCGGCTTCACCCGACCGCCGTCATAAGGCTGAAGCGATTTGGACCTCGTGTCCCATACGACGAACGGGTCGAAATCCTTGACCTCCCCCGTTTTCTCGTCCTCGACCTTGCGGGGCTTTTCGCCCGAAACCTCCTGCCAGCGCAACAGCGTGCCGTCCTTCTTCAGCAGGTACGGCATCGACGTGTGCGCGAGCACGAATTCCTCGTCGTAGAGCTTGTTGTCCAAGATATGGCTGACCATGCCCAGATACATCGCCGCATCGGTGCCCGGCTTGATGGGAATCCACTTGCGCGCCTTGCTGGCGGTCGTCGAGAAATGCGGATCGACCAAGGCATCGATGCATTCCTCGCCGCCCTTGACGAGCGCAAGCCGCATGTCGTGTTCACCACGCCGTCGCACCAGTTCCCCACCGGCACCTTGCTGCCCATCGACGCGCGCACGCGGCTGCTGCGCTGGGCCGAGGCCAACGACGCCTTCATCATCGAAGACGACAGCTGCAACGAGTTCCGATACGCCACGCGCCCCGTTCCCTCGCTTCAGTCGCTCGATGCTTACGGACGCGTCGTGTACCTCGGCAACGTCTCGAAGGTGCTCTCCCCTTCGCTGCGCATCGCCTACCTGGTGATGCCGCCGAAGCTGCTCGGACGCTACTGGGCGCTGTTCAACTCGGCGCATCCACCAGTATCGTGGCTCGACCAGGAAGTGCTCGCGCGTTTCATCGAGCAGGAGTACTGGGACGCGCATGTGCGCAAGACGGCTAAAGGAAACCATGAGCGTCACGACGAGCTCTTGCGCTGCCTGCACACCGAGATGGACGACGGCATCGACATCTCGGGAACCGACACCGGCATGCACCTCTACGTCACCGTACACAATGGCATGACGCAGAGCGAGCTGCTCGCAAGCGCCCAACGGGAAGACGCCAAGGTTTACGGCACGACACGCATGTGGTTCAGCAAGCCCGCACCCGAAAACAACGTGATGATCGGCTTTTCCGCCATCGCGTTCGAAGACATCGCCCCCGGCGTCGCCGCCTTGCGCAGAGCCTGGTTCGCCTAGCAAACGCGCCCCAGAGACCGAAAGGGAGACTCCCTTTCGGTCTCTGGGGCGCGCATACCCACCGCATGATGGCTACGCCATTTGGGATGCTTTCTCATCAGATTTCGCCCTCGCCATAAAAGGGACAGTCCCTTATTGTGACGTGCACATTTCGCCCTTTATGCGACCAGGAACTTGTACTTCTTCACGCTGTAGAGCGGCACGAAAGGCAGCAAGATGGGCACGCTCGCGACGTATTTCTGGTACTCGGGATCGTCGCCGTAGTTGCGGTCTTGCCGGATCTCGAGCCTGCGCGCGCCACTGAACATGATGAACACGATGAGCACGAATCCCACGAGCGCGCAAACCCACTGCAGCGCGCCCTGGAACACCGAGAGGCCCGTGATCAACACGCCCGTCCAGAAGACGAGCTCGCCCAGGTAGTTGGGGCACCTCACGAAACCGAACAGCCCGCTCGAGACGAAACGGTACGGACTCTTGCGCTTGGCGGCGCTCTTCTGCATATCCGCCGCCGTCTCGAGCGCCAAGCCGACCACCATGACGACGAGCCCCACGTAGAGGAACCCGTCGGCTGGCGCGCCGTTGTCGAGGCGGAAGAACAGCGAGATGGTTTGCAGCGTGTACAGGAAAGCGCAGCTCACCCAAATGGCCAGCTTGGGCCCGATGGGCATCTGGCGGCTGCGCTCCATTTCGGGCGAGAGCACGTTGCGGTACGCCGAGCTGCGCACCTCGCGCACGAGCAAGTAGCCCGCCAATCGCAGGCCGTAGATGACGAACAACGAGCACGCCAGCAGTTCCGCCGGGCCCGCGTTCGCCCCATACAAGATCGCCAACGTCACGCCGATGGCCGCAACTGCAAGCCCGTAGCCCAGCGAGAAGAAGTAGATGTACATGCGGAATCCAACAGCGCTGAACAGGAAGCTGATGGCCAAGATTATCAGGTAGTTCACGGCAGTCCTTTCTTAATGCCCCGCCATGAATAATAGCGGGTATCGACGGGAAACGCCAATGGCAACACGGGTTTGCGTCGGCTCGCTGGCTCACATTGATAGACGTTCCCGAGACTGCCCGAAAAGCCCGAAATGACATCCCGAGCGCAAGCGAATCATAGACGATATGTTCATCAGCTCCGGACCAGGAAGGCCGTCCAGGCAAAGA
>CAMOLA010000108.1 GCA_946618265.1 uncultured Eggerthellaceae bacterium | reverse complement strand
GTCCGAGCCTGGGGAGCTCGTCGGTCGAGTCCGCACTGAAGAAGCTCGTGGACGACGGGACCCTTAGAAGAATCGGGGCGGGCAGGAAGACCCGCTACGTGAGAAGCGACTCGATCGTCGACGAGAGCCAACCTTAACCGGCATAAAACGTATGCGTTTCCTGCCATGAGAAAGTATGTGGGACGTTATGGACATAGATACGCTCGGCATACTGGCGGACGCGATATCCGATGTCGGCTCATGGTGGTGCTGGCAGGTGGAAGGTGACGTGGTCCAGGTGGAGTTCTGCGATGTCCAGCTCTACGACGAATCGAAGCCGGAGCGGGAGCCGCACTCCACCGACGTCCTGGCCGTACGCTTCCGAGGCCATGCTTTCGCAGTTTTCCTGGATAACCTCGACGAGAAGGACTGGCCCGACCGCTTCCGCGACGATGACTCCATCCTCTATCCTGTCGAGGCGTACACCCCGGCATTCGACAATACGGAAGGCGCCGAATCGTTGCTGCACGACTATAAAAACCACGTGTCCATCAACTGCGTCGATCCTCCAGAAACGCTATCGACCGCAAAGCATCTCCTCTACGCCAGATGCGGAGAAGTCGCCGTCATAGTCGGCGGCGACAAGATGGATGTCGTTGGGAACAAGGGCAAATACACGGCAGAAGAAATCAAGGAATCCGCCGAGGAATGGTGGGCGTATTGGAAGACCTATTGGAAACTGAGGGGAACAGAGGCGGCATACCCGTCAGATTATGTTTGCGAGGTAACGATTCCCATTAGTGGAGATTAGTTAACGAGTATACGCACGCAGCATGATCAGCTTCATACGTATAGCCGGTGCCAAATCGTAGCAAACGATACCAAGAGAAGCTAAACATTGCTAATCCGTGTGCTATTCCCACTCAGGGGTGCAATGGTTTCAATCATTCAATGAATACGCAGGTAGAAAAGCTGTTCTTTTCATTAGCCACAAAGCTGGAGGGCACAAGTAAGGAAATAGCAAGGAAAAGACGAGCTTCGGTCGGAATGCAAGCTGGCAACGCTGGCACCTCCCCTCAGGTTGAGTTTATTCCCGACCAAGGTATAATCGAGAAGATAGAATTCGAGGAGGGTAAAACCCCAGAAGAGGGAAGTCGAATGGAAAAGGACTGCGCACTGCCCGTGAATGACGGCAAGGTGCAACCTTGCCAACGCAGCAAGGCGTCGTGGGCCGTGCGCATCGTACTGCTCGTAGCGCTGTGGCTCCCGCAGCCCTACCTCCTGCTCACGGAGCTCGTCGCGGGAACGGGCCGCTACGGATTCCTCGGCATGTGGAACTACGCTGCCGTCGGCGCGGCGCTCGTGGCGCTCACCGCGCTCATCGTCGTCGCGCGCCCGCGCCACAGGCCGACCGTCGTGATTGGCTGCGTGGCCGCCGTGCTGGCCGCCCTTTGCGTTGCCAACGCCGCGCAGTCGAGCAGCCAGTTCGTCGACGAGGCCACCTACGACCGACAAACGGCTCGCCACTTCTCCGACGACACGCTTTCGAACAACCTGGAGGGCGGCTACGAGCAGTACCGGCCCTTCACGGGCGAGTCGATCGCGCGACTCGACGAGTCGAGCACGCTCTCGTTTTCCGCAGGCGACGATCTGCCCCACGTCGACAGCGCAACCGCCCTGCTCCCGCTTGCGTCTGCCTTCGTCACTGCCACCTACCCCCAGGAGGCGACCACTGTCGGATGGGAGGGGCAGGAATACATGGACTACTACGGCAGCGGCCATTTCGACGGGTTCGTGCAGTGCTACGGCAACTCCACCGGCCCGCAGCCGGCAGACCCCAAGCTCTACGAGAGCTTCAAGGCAGGCGGCGGCGCGGGCGGCTACCCGCAAGCCTACCGGGAGGGCTACGTCAGCGGCTGGGAGGACGCCCTGGATGCCCAAGCGCAAGGGGTGAAGCAGGACACGGCGGAGTACTACGACAGGGCGTCGACGTATGCGCTCGCATACGACGCCTCCCACGCATTCCCCTCCAACGAGGCGGTGTTCCAGTACAACAACTCCTCGAGCGGCTTCACGAGCCTCGCCGACGGCAACACCGACGTGTTCTTCGGGACCAAATCCGATGCCGACCAGGAGGACTACGCCCGCAAGCGCGACGTGGAGTTCGAATACACGCCCATCGGGCGCGAGGGCTTCGTATTCCTCGTGAACGCCTCGAACCCGGTAGACTCGCTGACCGTCGAGCAGGCCAAGGGCATCTACTCGGGCAAGATCACCAACTGGCGCGATGTGGGCGGCGCCGACGAGCCGATTCTAGCCTACCAGAGAAACGCGAACTCGGGGTCGCAGTCGATGATGGAGCGCTTTATGGGCGATGTGGCGCTCATGGACCCGCCAAGCGAGATGCGCAGCGCTGGTTCGATGTCGGGGCTCGTGAAGGGCATCGCCGACTACGACAACGGCAAGGGCGCCATCGGCTACTCGTTCCGATACTACGTGACAGACCTGGTGGGCGACTACGACGTGAAGCTGCTCGAAATCGAGGGGGTGCCCCCGACGCTCGAAAACATCGAGGACGGCAGCTATCCCATAGCAGGCGAGTTCTACGCCGTCACGCGCAAGGGGGATGACAGCGGAAACCTCTCGCGCTTGCTGGAATGGATTCGTGGTGAGCAAGGCCAGGAGCTCGTCGCGAAATGCGGCTACGCGCGGCTATGATCTGGTCGTTGAATATGTTATGCATGAATGCGGATAATAAGGCGGGATTGCACATCGTCTTGATCAGACTGTTTCGTAATGGGTCCACATGCTGAGTACCTTTACAACCCCGTCGTACTTTACGCCGTTGATCGTTATGGGCTCGTCGATGACCTCATACACGAACCTATGCTGCCTGTTGATCCTTCTCGAGTACATCCCCGAAAGACTCCCGACCAGGGGCTCGAACGCAGGCGGATAGGCGAAGGGGTCCTTCTCGACTACTGCGACGAGGCTCTTCGCCTTCGCGTCGAGCCCCGCCGCCTTAAGCTTCTTCGCATCTTTCGCCGCTTGCTTCGCGAATACAACCCTGTACATGGGCGCTACCACTCGAGGGAATCGGCGGGCACGCAATCTTCGGTTCTCTCGCCGTGAGCCGCGATGAGCTTCTCCGCCATGCCCGGCACGCCCATGATGTAGAGGGTCTCCTCGATTGCGGCCCAGTCGTCCTCGCCGACGAGCACCGCACCCTTGCCCTTCGAACTCGTGATCGCAATGGGCTTGCAGTCCTCGTTGACGCGGGCGATAAGGTTGTAGATGTCCTTCCGGGCCGCTGTCGCCGTTATACTGGTCATGTCAGCATCCTTTCAGCGTGATTCAGCAGTTCCATAATAGCGTACGTTACAACGTACGTATAGCATCTTCCCGTTTTCATATGAGAAAACGACGATAGCTGCAAAAGGATAGCGACAGCACGAAGACAACCACGATTGTCAAGGGACTGGCGAATGGCCTGTTTCTCTATCAGGTCTTAAGAGACTTGGGTCCCATATGAGCATCATCGTGCGTAGAGCCGTAAGGAAAAAGCAAGGAGAAAAGACGCGCTTCGGTCGGAATGAGTCGTCGTCCGCCGTAGCGCGTCGTTGTAAGATAATGTCTATCTACCTGCGAAAACATGTACGCGTAGTAGCATGCTGTTGGATGGCGTAGTGCCAGCGATCTATTCCCACTCTATAGTTCCCACATTTCCAAATGATGCTCTCTCGTCCAGCTCGTGTTAACCCGTGCGGCCTCGTCCGGATTTATTCCCCGAAATCGTGATTCGGGGTGGTAGCCAGTTGGTAGCCAGAAAGTGGCTACCAGGGTGGTAGCCAGCGATGGGGAGTAAATACCTAATGCATGGGGAGTAAATGCTCTGACCTGCGAAAACGTATGGTAGCCAGTACGCGATTTCAGGCAAGTGGCTACCACCCGCGAAAACGGCCTTCCGAGCGCGTTTTCGGGTGACTGTGGGGAGTAAAAAATTTCCGTATGAGGAGTAAATCCATCTACCTGCGGAAAGAATGCAATCGAAACCACTTTTGACGACTGCCTGGATATCACTTTGGAACCGAAACCTACCGAGATAGGTGGACCCCCTTTGCTAGCAGACACGCCCACCGCAGTTGCTGCAATAAACGACCGCGCCATCCGCGATGCCTCCTCGAGGTGCGGTCAACTGAACGCCGCAATGCGGGCAACGGCCTTCGGCGGCGCGCTTCGCCGCCTTCTCCTTCTCGGCGA
>CAMOLA010000107.1 GCA_946618265.1 uncultured Eggerthellaceae bacterium | reverse complement strand
CTCGAAGAATCGATAAGCGCGATGTGCGCGAGGCGCGGCTTCAAGCCGCAATACTACCGGTTCAACCCCACTTCGCAGGCGAGTTTCTTCTTCGAGGCGCCTTCCAGGTGCGTATACCTGGTCACGGATGGCCTGAAAAGCGACGAGCGCATAAGCTCTCGAGACGATATGGTCGTCCGCTATTTCGACGATGAGGATTTCGCGGTGCGATCGGTTGTGCTGGTCCGTGGAGCCGACGACAACCCCGCATTGAAAGGGTTCTGCGAGTTTCTTTCTAACAACGAATCTCGCATGCGTTGAGGCGATTGCCCGCACACAACCCCATAAGCCCCTTTGCCTTGCATAATTGCGCCGATGCCGGGCAATGTTCTCGAATTTATCCTTCGAATCGATAATTAGAATCGCGCGTCCCGCGCAAAAAGTTCATGCTCCCATTCCGTTTCTTCCTTTGGCTCATGACGCCAGATTTCTTCATGCTTTGAGGTGCCGGAAAGTTCCGGAAAAGCAGGGAAATCCAATGAACAATGAAGAGAGGGGATAACATGCATATTCCAGAAGGCGAGTATCGGGTCGGTACCGACGACGATTACTACGTTCGCACGAACGTATGGTCTGCGCCAGGCTGTCACGGCGCAGCGTGTGGAGCCATCCTGCACATCAAGGACGGCAAGCTTGTCGACATCGAGGGCGATGAGAGCAACCCCATTACCAATGGCCGTTTGTGCATCAAGTGCCTGGGTATCCCGGAGTACCAATACCATCCGGACCGCATCATCTACCCGATGAAGCGCGATCCGAAAGACCGCGGCAAGAACACGTGGGAGCGGATCACATGGGACGAGGCGTACGACCTCATCGAGGAGAACTACTACAAGGTTCGCGAGAAATCGGGAACTAACAATGCGGTGTTGACGCTCGGCGGCACGGGCCGTGAGGCGACGATGTTCTACCCGGTCATCTCCTTTGCGGACTTCCGCTCGGCCAACGTTGCCGCCCCGATTTCGGGCGACTCGTGCTATGGTCCGCGCTGCATGATCGCGAGCTACATGTTCGGCACCGGGTATCCCGAGGTCGACAGCGGCATGTTCTTCAACAAGAAGTATGACGACCCGCGTTTCGAGCGCTCCGAGTACATGATCATTTGGGGCTCGAATCCGCTTATCTCCAATCCTGCGGGGTACTTCGGGCATCAGATCATCGACATGATGAAGATGGGCACTAAGATCATCGTGGTCGACCCGCAGATCACCTGGCTCGGCTCGCGTGCCGAATATGTGCTGCAGCTGCGCCCGGGCACCGATGCGGCGCTGGCGCTCGGCATGCTCAACGTCATCATCAACGAGGACCTCTACGACCACGATTTCGTCGAGAAGTGGTGCTACGGGTTCGACGAGTTGTCCGAGCGGGTAAGCGAGTACACCGTGGAGCGCGTCGAGGAGATAACGCAGGTCCCGGCCGAGCTCATCAGGAAGGCGGCGCGCGCATACGCCACGGCCGACGGAACCGGCCGCAACTGCTCCATCTTCATGGGCGTCGCCATGGAGATGCAGGTCGACTGCGTTTCCGACATCCAGGCGGTCCTCAGCCTGATCGCGATCTGCGGCAACTTGGACGTGCCGGGCGGCAACGTCGTCGGACCGCGCGCCTCGTTTACGGGCGCATGGCGCTACGAACAAATCAAATGGGTGTCGGAGGAGGATAAGAAGGGAAGGATCGGCGAGGAGCGCGAACCCATCGAGCGCAACGCGCTCTCCAACGTCCAATCCGACGCCATCCTGCCCGAGCTCGAGCTGCCGGATGACGAGCGCACGGTTCGCATGATCTGGTTCAACAGCTGCAACGCGCTCGTGTGCATGCCGGCCGAGCCGCAGCGTTGGATCGAGGCATGCAAGAAGATGGACTTCAACGTGGTCCAGGACCTCTTCCTCACTCCTACGGCCATGGCGCTGTGCGATCTGTTCCTGCCGGTGGCCACCTTCCCCGAGCATGACGGAATCGTGCAGATTCACTACGGTCGCCACACCCCCTATCTGGGCGCTGAGGTGAAAGCGCTCGACTACGGCGAGACGAAGTCCGACTTGCAGGTCACCTTCGAGTTGGGCAAGAGGCTCAATCCCGAAGCGTGGGCCCAGTTCGACACCATCGAGGACTTCATGGACGACCAGATCGCCCCGACGGGCCTCACGTTCGACGAGCTGCGCCATAAGGGCATCCTGTCGTTCGACGGGTGGAACTACAAGAAGTATGAAACGGGCGAGATGCGCGCCGATGGCCAAGTTGGCTTCGACACCATCACCGGTATGGTCGAGCTCTACTCGATGCATTTCGAGCAATGGTGCGGTGAGCCGTTGCCGAAGCACGAGCCGTCGCCGTTCAGCGAGGAAGCTAACCCCGAGATGGCGGCGAAGTACCCGATTATTCTGACGACCGGCGGGCGCAAATGGACGCAGTTCCATTCCGAATGGCATCAGGTCGAGAGCATGCGCCAGATCGATCCCTGGCCTGTGCTGACCATCAACCCCGAGACGGCTGCGGAGTACGGGCTTGCCGAGAAAGACTGGGCCGAGGTCTACAACGACACGGGCAAGGCGCGCTTGAAGGTGCACGTCTCCACGGTGATCAAGCCCGGCATGGTGCATGCGACGCACGGCTGGTGGTTCCCCGAGCAAGACGGCGAAGCCCCCAACTACTTCGGCGCCTTCAAGTCGAATATCAACACGTTGCTGCCCAACGACAGCATAGGGCGCATGTACAAGGGCGCGCCCTACAAGTCGAACCTCTGCAATATCAGGCGGGTTCGCAGCCTGGACGAAGACTAGTAGACGACGAAACGAGAGAGGACATACAACCATGAGCCGCAACGCGCTTCTCATAAACTACCAGTATTGCTCTGGATGCCACAGCTGCGAGTTCGCATGCAGGAACCACCTTGGGCTGAGCAAAGAGCAATGGGGCATAAAGCTGACCGAGGTCGAGCCGTTCGAGGTCGAGCCGGGCGTTTGGAACTGGGATTACGTGCCGGTGCCCACGAAGCTTTGCGATCAATGCGCCGAACGGGTGCAGGAGGGCGAAAAGCCCTCATGCGTGAAGCACTGCCAGTCCTTCTGCATGGAATACGGGCCTGTGGCAGACATGGCGGCAAGGGCCGAAGAGCTCGGCGATAAAACCGCACTGTTCATCCTGTAGTGCTCAACAGGGACGTCGCGGTTCTGCCATACACGTTTTACGGAACTGGGGCGTCCCTGTCTGGCAAGCAATCGAATTGTCTCATTGAATAATAACCGGATCGTCGCGCTGTTCAGCGATACGGCTAGGGGGGAGGTGTTTTATGGCGAGGCGGCAACGTTGGTGGACAACGGTTGAGGACCTTGAGGAATACAAGGAAATCACCTGGGCTTTCCTGAAGAACATAAAGATGACCTGGGAGTACAGTGGAATGGCTTACTTGTTCCGGGAAGCCGGCATCCCGATTTGCGGTATCGATCGCGGTACGTTGAAGGCGAACCACCCAATCATGGCGATGGGCGTTCCGATGCAACGTGATAAGAACTACGGCGTCGATATCTACGTTCCCGCAAAGATGAAGGGAAAGGCGCTCAGCTTGCTCTCCGATGAGGAGCGGGTGCGCGAATGCGCCGAGCTCGAAGCCGTTGTGGGCGCGGAGCATGCGCGCGAGTTCAATCAGGTGGCGCTCGAGAACAAGAACCGGCATGCGGAGGAGAAGAAGCGCAGTCGACGGGCGTTGCTCGCCCGGTTCTTCTAGCCGCCGAGCCTGCCGTGCTTCAGACCAACTGGACTTCAGATTTGCATTAGGAGAGGATATGCTACAAACCGAAGCGGACCTGAACGCTAAATCAGGGAAGTTACATTATGCATTTGTCATTTGCATTGGCGGATTCCTGTTGTCGGGCATCGTATTGGCCGCTCAGAGATTGCCGTCGATTGCATTGGATTCCGTTCGTGAGGCTCTTGGTGTCGGTTATGCCGAAGTAGGCCTCATCACATCCGTGTTCATGCTGTTCTATGCCGGTTTGTCGCTGGTGTGGGGAATGCTCGGCGATAAGATCGGTACGCGATGGGCAATGACATTGGCCTGCGGCCTCTCGTCGCTCGGCACCATCCTGTTCGGCCTGTTCGGCGGGACGAGCTTGGCGGTCGCGATCGTGACGTGGGCTATCTGCGGTATCGGCTGCGCTGGTCTGCTCATGGCGATTCTCCCCAAGATCATCTCGCGTTGGTTCGCGCCCAACAAGCGCGGTTTCGGTATGTCCCTTTGCACGCCGGGCGCCAACTTCGCCGCGCTGATCCTGGG
>CAMOLA010000106.1 GCA_946618265.1 uncultured Eggerthellaceae bacterium | reverse complement strand
CCCGGGCAGGTGGGGCGTGAGCGATTCTGCAGGCACTAACTTCAACCATTCATCTAGGTTAGCCGAAGCCAAGCGAACGCCCCGCCTGCCCGGGCGGCTCCGCGGCAACGGCGGTTCAACATAGAGAACGAGAAACGTATCGCCGATTAGCGCAACACGCTCGCGAGCTTGCCGTTGGCGATGAGCGTGGCGCGCTGGGTGGCGCGCGAGATGGCGGTGTAGATGCGATGGTGTCGCAGCGGCTCGTTGGGGAACGCGCCCTCCTGCAGATCGGGCACGATGACATGGTCGAACTCCAAGCCCTTGGCGAGCTTCACGTCGAGCAGCACCACGCCCGAAGACGGGAGCACGCCGTCTTCCGCGACCTTCTGAACCGGCGCGTCCGCAAGCATCTTGGCAAGCTGCTTGGCACGCGAGCGGCTGTTGGCGATGAGCGCCGTGAGGCCGCCTTCGGCCGCCGCCTCGTCGACGGCTTCGCGCAAGGTGCGCTCGTATTCGACGTCGGACGAGCATTCGACGATGACCGGCTCGGTTCCCGGACGCTGCACCGACGAGGCCTCGACGCGCTGGTCTTCGGGCAGCAGCTTCGTGAACAGCGCCGTGATCTCGGGTGACGACCGATAGCTGATCATGAGGGAGCACTCGTCGACGCTGCCCCGCAGGCCGCGGAACAAATCGCGCACCTCCGCAAACGTCGCCGTGCCCGCATGCACGGCCTGGTTCTCGTCGCCGAGCAGCAGGAATTGCGCGTTCGGGAAGAAGCGAGCGAGCACCGCGAGCTGCGTGACCGTGTAATCCTGCACTTCGTCGACCATGACGTAGCGTGCATGGCGCTCTCCCCCGCCGACGAGCGCGAGCTTGAGGTAGAGCCACTCGACCGCGTCGAGCGTGCCGACGCCGAGCATGCGCATGCCGATGCGGTCGAGGCGCAGCCACTTGCCCTCCTCGATGTCGCGCACGATGGGCTCGTAGCGCAGGCGCAAGTATTGGCGGGTCGCCGCGACGAGCTCCTCGTCGTCGAGCGGCGCGACCTGCTGGCCGAACAGGCGGATCTGCTCGTCGTTGGGCAGCTCCATCAACCGATCCTGCATGTCCTCTTCCTTGGAAAGGCGCAGGATGCGCTGCTCGAGCTTTTCCTTCAGGTCCTCGATCGCGAGCGTGCAGCGATGCGTGCCCATGGGAAGGCGCGCGTACTTCTCCATCGACCCGCGCGCTTGGGCGGCCGTGACGACGCGTTCGTCGTCGATGCGCAAGTCGCAGAAGTCGCCGGGATCGAGCTCCAGGTTCGGTACCGCCGCGTCGATGGTGCGCAACACGTCGACCGAAGCATCCTTCGAAATGCCACGTCCGGCAAGGCCCAGCCGCGCCATGAGCGCGTCCCATGTCAGGATCTGCGGATTGGACTCGCCCATATCGGGCAGGACGTTGTCGATATAGCGGCCGAACACGGCGTTCGGCGTGATGAGGAACACGTCGCTCGGCGTCAGCGTGTCGCGTTCGGTGTAGAACAGGTACGCGATGCGCTGCAGCAGCACGGACGTCTTGCCCGAGCCCGCGATGCCGTGCACGAGCAGCACCGGGACGTCCGCATGGCGGATGACTTGGTTCTGCTCCTTCTGGATGGTAGTCGTGATGGCCGTGAGCTGCGCGGTGCGCCGCTTGGACAGCGACGCCAGGAGCAGCGGGTCCTCGATGGCGACCGTCGTGTCGAAGTAAGCGTTCAGCTTGTTGCGACGGATGTCGAACTGGCGACGCAGCTGCAAGTCGACCTCGATCGTGCGGCCGTTGGCCTCGTAGGACGTGGGCCCGTTCGCCTGGTTGTAGTACACCTCCGCGACAGGACTGCGCCAGTCCACGATGAAATGCCGCCGCCCTTCGTCGGTCATCCCCGCCGCGCCGATGTAGATGTCTTTCGGCTCGTTCGAATGCGGAAACTTGCAGCGGACTTTCGCAAAATAGGGGCTGTGCAACAAGAGCTGCGCACGACGAAGCTTCTCGGTGTTGATGTCGGCGGACAGGTTGTACCCCTCGATGATGCGGTTCATAGCCTCGAGCTCGGCAAGCGTCTCGAGCTGGATGTCGGCATCCTGGTTGAGCACCATCTCGTCGAACAAATCCTCTTTGTCGGCAAGCGCTTCGGCGAGATCCGCTTCGAGGCGTTCGCGCACGTCGCGCTCGATGCGCTCGAGCTTCTCGTAAGTAGCGCTCAGGCGCGTCTGCTCCTCCTCGAATACAGGATCGGCTGCCGGCTGCGTCGCTGGATCCATCGTATCTCCCGCCCTATCGTCGATTGACATCTACCGCTTTGAAAAAACGCGATAGACAATTGTAGCTGAAACGCCCCCGTCGGCAAAATCACCCGCATGAGGCTCGAACGCACCGCCGGGAATCACGCCGTTGGACACGCCCTCTTCTACCAGCAGCTTAAATGCGTTAATTTATTTTGATTTTGTTTGATTTGAGGCAAATACCGGATTGTTTTGTTCAGTTTTTACGATTTTGTTTGAATTGTTTTGAGTGATTTTGTTTATCTTCAAACGAATACTATTTTCACCAGGTGCTTAAAATCCCCGAAAAGCGAAAAATCCACCTGCCTCTAAAAAAATCAAACATAATTGCAAATTTTGCACAGCAACGAAAGGATAGCCGCGGTAATCAAACATTATCTGAATTTTTTAACACGTTTTTTTAAGGTTTCACCGCGTTCGGCACCGTCGGATTCCCCGAAAACGGCTCGATTATGCGGATTCGGGCCTGACGTCATTCCGGCACATTCAATAGGCAAGCGCTCATCAGGCATTTCCCAAAACGCACTAGCCGCCTGTCGCCAAATCCACGTTTTGGCAGATCGCCAGGCACACATGAAAATGCCGTTGGACTGGAAGAAACAGCCCAACGGCAACAGACGTATCGGCTAACCGCTTATGCCTCGACGACCGCGCGGTAGAGCTCGTCGAGCTCGCGGATGATGACGGCCTGCGAGTAGTTGCCACTCGCATAGGCCGCTATGTCGTCGCGCCAGGAGGGATTGGCCAAAGCCCGGTCGAGCGTCTCCACGATGCCGCGAGCCAAATCGGCCGAGTCCTCGGGGTTGACGAGCGCGCCCACCGACTCGTTCACGAAATCGGGAAGCCCGCCTTGGTTGGTGGCCACGACCGGCGTGCCGCACGCCATAGCCTCGACGGCCACGAGCCCGAACGGCTCGCGCCGCGAGGGCACCAGGTCGATGTCGGCGATGCAGTACAGGCGCGCAAGCTCGTCCTGCGGGACGTTGCCGATGAAATGCACGCGCGAAAGCCCCAGATCGTGCGCTTGCGCCTCCAGATTCGCACGCTCCTCGCCATCGCCGGCGAGCACGGTGAGGGCGTTGGGCAGCTGGCCCTCGTAGGTCGCCGCGGCGTCCATGAGCACGTCGATGCCCTTGAACCGCGTCATCTTGCCGGCGAACAGGATGACGTCGCGCCCCGCGCATTCCACGCCATGGCGCCCGAGCACTTCGGCGCGGTCGAGCGACTGCGGGTAGAAGATGTCGGGGTTGTACCCGTTGCGCATGCGGACGATCTTGTCCACATGCTGCGGAAACGCAGCGCGCACGAGCTGCTCGTTGTCGGCGGAAATGCAAATGACCTTGGCGCAAGCGTCCATCGCCGTCTCGGCGAAGTGGCGCATATCGGGCCATTTGTCGTAGCCCATGAGGTCGGTCCCGTGAGCCGTGAGCACGAGCGGCACGCCGCAATCGGCGGCCAGCGACGGCAGCGCCCACACGTGCTGGCCGTGCACGACGTCGGGCGCGAACTCGCGCACCTCTTGGTCGATGGCGGCCTTGAACGCGTCGAGATACGCCTGCATCTGCTCGTCGTCCAGCCCGTCGAACGCCATGGTGGACACGGGATGCGTCGTGAAGCAGGGGAAGTTGAACGGTAGCGCGCCCTCAATGATTTCGGGCTCGGCCGCGTCGGTGTTGGTGAAGAACACGGGGTGCAGCCGCACGCCCTCGTACTGCGGGATATCGGTCGTGTTGACCGGCAGGATGACGCACACTTCATGCCCGAGCTTCACCAGCTGCGTGGCCAGGTTCTTCGTGTACGTGCCGCTGCCCGATCCTTCGAGCGGAAAGTGGTTGATCATCAAGATGCGCATAGCCCTACTCCGTTCCATTCTTGCAACATTATCGAGGTCGCCCGGCGCGGACGACGCATTTCCCTGCAACCCGCGTCGTTTCCATGATATACGATAGTGAAACAGGTCTCCAGGGTGGTCGCTTCAGCCTCGACGGGGGACGCCCCCTGCGGGGCCCGGCTCGCTTTTCCCGCCTGCGAACCGCGCAA
>CAMOLA010000105.1 GCA_946618265.1 uncultured Eggerthellaceae bacterium | reverse complement strand
CCCCATACGGACCTGAACCGTACGCGTCTGCCAATTCCGCCACACCCGCATAGGCTCATAAAATGAGCGAAACAGATAATAACTCAGGACAAGGTGCCGCGCAAGAAGAAGTTTTCGCATCTCTTCATTTCATCTTCATTTGCCGGATGCGCCCGGCCGGCCTGCAACCTTAATCTGGACGGGCGTTCAACCTGCAAATTCAATCAAGGATTTGCCAGATGCTTCGTCGGAAGCCGCCAATTGATAGTAAGCTGTGCACCAAAAGCGAAAGCGGGGCATTTCATGACAGAGGCGATTGCACGGGGCAAAAAGGTTGTCGAGCATCTGGCGCGTCGGTTTCCCCAACTGTACGTCGCGCCGGCGGAGGGCGCGCGGGAATCCCACGGCCTCGCATGTCGGTTCGGCGTAGCTCCCGAGGGCGCGAACTTGGAACATTTCGAAACGGACGACGAGGACGAGCTGCGCGAGGTGGCGACCCCGGCTGGCCCGGTTGACGTCGCGTTCTTCAAAAACCGAGCATGCTTCGAAACGTTTTTGCAGGTTATCGGCCACAAGGCCGAGCCTGTTCCCATAGCGCCCACGATTGGCGCCGTCACGTACCGCGGGCTGGCGGATTGGGGCGCCGTCGCCTCCGAGGTGCACGGCGCCGTCGTCGGAATCGAGGAGCTTTCCCGCAAGGCGGACCTTGGTCGCCCGTTCGACTTTCTCGTCGAGCTCAAGAAGGACGCTCTCCTGACTTACTAGCGCAAGGCGAAGGAGGTCGCGCGTGTTCGGCGTGCGCGAATTGAACATATCGGTCGAGATCTGGGGGTTCGCCTTCTGCGCCATCGGCATTGCGTGCGTCATGCTACTCATGCGCGAAGGCGGGCGCTACCGCACGCTGCTCGCGAGCATGTTCTTCTTCGAGCTCGCGTCGGCGGGAGGCGATGCGATTGCCGGCATTTACCGTGGTCAGGCGGGAACAGTCGCTTGGCTCGCGACCCATGTCGGCAACGCCACAACGTTCATCTGCGGGTTTCTGCTGCTCGCAGCCTTCACGTCGTACCTAGACATGAGGCTTGAGGAGGCGGATGGGAAAGACAGGACCGTTTGGGTGCGCTTGGTATGGGCTGCATCGTCGCTTCTCAGCTTCATGGTCGTGGCCGGCGTCTTCTACTACATAGACGAGGGCAACATCTACCACCGCACGGACCTGTACTGGGTCTCGCTTGCGTACGTGGCGCTTGTCGACATCGCGAACGCCGTGCTGGTGCTGAGGTCGCGCGCCGTCCTCAGCCGCACGACCCTCGCCTGCCTCCTCTTCTATGCGATCACCCCCATCCCGGCGGTGCTGGTCCAGATGTTCGTCTACGGGCTCAACTTCACGATGATCGCCGGCGTGGCGGGCATAATCGTCGTCTTCCTGGAACTGCAGCTGTATTCGTCTCGCGCGCTCATGAAGCGAAACGAGGAGTTGGCCCAATCGCGCCTCGAGCTCTCCGAGAGCCGCATCGCGGTCATGGTCTCCCAGATTCAGCCGCATTTCCTGTTCAACACGC
Organism: uncultured Eggerthellaceae bacterium; assembly: GCA_946618265.1. The sequence goes on along the minus strand of CAMOLA010000105.1, from coordinate 2,915 downwards.
TCGACAGCATCTACTACCTTTGCGACGAGGATCCCGGTCGTGCCAAGAAGGCGATCGACGCGTTCTCGAGCTACCTGCGCGCGAACCTCAGCTCGCTCAACCGGACGGAGCCGGTGCCGATCGAAACCGAGCTCACGCACGTCCGCACGTACCTCGAGCTCGAGAAGATATCCATGGAAGAGCTGCTCGAATACGAAATCGACGATCAGGTCGGCGGCTTTTCGGTGCCGGCCCTGTCGGTTCAGACGCTTGCCGAGAACGCGGTGAAGCATGGAATAGGAAAAAAACCCGGCGGCGGCAAGGTCGTCGTGCGCACGCGCGAGGCCCGAGACTGCTACCTCGTTTCCATCGTCGACGACGGAGTGGGCTTCGTCGTCGACGACGAGCTCGGCGCAGGTCGCGTCGGCATCAGGAACACCGAGATGCGGCTTTCGGCCATGTGCGGAGGAAAGCTGGAGATCACGAGCGAGCCCGATGCAGGCGCAACGGTTGTCATGCGCATCCCGAAGGGGGCTTGAGGTGAAAGACGCCGCGGCGAGGTGAAAGGTGCCGTGGTGCAAAGGGCGTCGCGGCGAAAAGGAACCGCGGCATGAAGGAGGTCGTGGCATGAAGGTGATAGCGGTCGACGACAAGCCGGTGCCGAGGAGGGCGCTCGTAAGCGCCATCCGCGAAGCCGACCCCGATGCGGAGATCGTGGCCTGCGCGAGCGGCGACGAGGTCCTGGCGCTTGCCGATCTCGAGGGCTTCGACGTCGCCTTCGTTGACATAGACATGCCGGGCATGTCGGGCGTCCAGCTCGCGCGCGAGCTCAAGGGCCTGCACCCGAAGCTCAACATCGTGTTCGCGACCGGCTATGGCGAGTACATGGCTGATGCGTTCGAGCTGCATAGCTCGGGATACCTGATGAAGCCCGTGACGCCCGAGAAGGTCAAGGCCGAGTTGGACAACCTGCGCTACCCGCCGCACCGCGTGGACGACGGCCTCGTCGTCCAGTGCTTCGGCGATTTCGAGGTGTTCGCGCACGGGGAGCCGGTCAGGTTCGAGCGGGCGAAGACGAAGGAGCTGTTCGCGTATTTGGTCGACAGGCGCGGCGCGGAATGCTCCATCGCCGATATCGAGGCGCTGTTCTGGGAGGACCGCGCGGGCAGCGCGTCCCAGCGATCCTACATCCGAACGCTCGTCGCCGACATGAAGTCCACGCTGGACGCCCTGGGCTTCGACAGCGTGATCGTGAAGCGCCGTGCCTTCGTCGGCATCCGCGTCGACGCCATAAGCTGCGACTACTACTCGTACCTCAACGGCGACCCGATGGCCATCGCGTCGTATAACGGCGAGTACATGCGCCAATACCCCTGGGCGGAGACGACGCATGCGGGCCTTTCGGGCAACAGTTAACGAAATGTTAATGGAGCAGGTGTTCTGCCGGCCGCCGCGGTTGCGCTTCTGTTGCGCTCGTTAGCGTACCATCTACATCAAATCACTTTAAACGGAGGAGCAAAACAACATGGGCGCAAACGGGGTCATAAGGGCGTTTCGCGACGAAAGCGCGCGTGACCTTGCGTCCGAATTCGAGGGGCTGTACCGCGAGAACTACCCGACCGTTTACAACAGCGTTTACTACAACATGCTCGACCGCGATGCCGCAGAAGACGTGACGGCGGAAGCGTTCATGCGCGCGGCGCGTTATTTCGAACGTTTTGATTCGAGTCGGGCGGGGTTTGCGACGTGGGTGAAGGCCATCGCCCGCAACTGCATGGCGGACCATTACGGCAAGAACAAGCCGACAAGCGCCCTGGAGGACGTGCCCGAAGCCGTGTTCGCGTCCGATGAGGGCCATGCATCGCGTGCCGCCGATGCCGATTTGGTGCGCTTTCTGCTTGCCGCAATCGAAGAGGACGACCGCACGCTCGTCTTTATGAAGTACTATGAGGGAAAGCGAAACGCTGAGATTGCGCAAGAATTGGAGATGAACCCGTCGACCGTTGCAACGAGGCTGCAAAGAGCGTTGGCCAAGATGCGATCGGTGGCGAATGGGAGCGTGTGATGCCCGGCGCCAAAGAAAGGCCTGCGTCCCGTAGGGTTGCAAGAGTCCCGCAGGTCATGCAGATGGAGGCGCTCGAATGCGGCGCCGCATGTCTTGCGATGATACTGGCGTACTACGGCAGATGGGTCCCGTTAGAACAGCTACGCGTCGATTGTGGCGTGTCCCGCGACGGCTCGAAAGCGACGAACATACTCAAGGCGGCGCGTTCGTACGGGCTCGCTGCAAAGGGCATGACGTATTTGGCGAATGCGCTCATGCGCAAGGGCTCGCTTCCCTGCATCGCGTTCTGGAACTTCAACCACTTCGTCGTGGTGAAGGGCTGCAAAGGGAAGAACGTCTACATCAACGACCCCGCGCGCGGCGAGGTCAAGGTGCCTTTCGACGAGTTCGAGGAGAGCTTCACCGGCGTTGCCCTCGTGTTCGAGAAGACCGATGCCTTCGAAGAGGGCGGGAAAAAGCCCGACATGAAGGTCTATGCGCGCAAGCTGCTGTCGGGCTTGGGCGGGGCCGTGGCCTTCGTCATGGTAACCGCGGCGATCGTCTCGCTGGTGACGGTGCTGAACACGTCGCTGAAGCGCGTGAACATCGCCCGTGCCGGGGCGATGGCGAACGGCAAGCTGTACGCGACGACCATCGGCGGCGTCGAGATGATAGAGACCATCAAGGCCGCAGGTGCCGAGATCGGTTATTTCGGCCGCTGGGCCGGTTACCAGGCCGCGGCGAACGAGGCTAACGTGCGCACGGCGCAGCTGAACGAATACATGGGCCTGCTTCCCACGCTGGTTATGCAGGTCGCCAACATCGCGGTGCTGACACTGGGCGTCTGGCTTATCGTGTTAGGCCAGATGACGCCAGGTATGGTGCTCGCGTT
>CAMOLA010000104.1 GCA_946618265.1 uncultured Eggerthellaceae bacterium | reverse complement strand
CCATCTGCAACCTTCGCATGGCAAAAATGGTTCGAAATGTACGATGTCTGATGCCAAATAGGCCTACAGTTCGTACACTTCTAATAATCCCTGCCAACCAATCGTACATTTCGGCGTAATCATGCCAAGTTACCAAGCAACTTGGCAATTATTGCCCGAAATGCACGAGTACGACGCACCGAGAAAGGGCGCGCGCTATTCACCTGCCGCTCAGCGCATGTTGCACGCTCCGCAGTTTCGCATGCCGCGTGCCCTGCCGCCCCGCGCATGCCGCGCGCTCCTCCGCCCGCGCATGCCGCGCGCTCCTCCGCCCGCGCATGCTGCACGCTCCGCTGCTCAGCGCACTCCGCCGCTCAGCGCATGCCGTGTGCCCCCACGGTTGCGCATGCCGCGCGCTCCGCGCAAGCTGCGCGCTCTGCCGCCCTGCGCATGCCGCGCGTTCTGCGGTTGCGCAAGCTGCGCCGTTATGCGCCCGCGGCGGCGGCCTCCCGCTCCTCGCGCTCGAGCACGAGCTTCATCGCGGCGATGGCGCATTCGATCTGGCCGTCATCGGGCTCGCGCGTCGTGAGGTACTGCATTTGCATGCCCGGCCACAAGATCACCTTCACCAGCGGATTGCTGGGATGGCTGCCGGCCCATTTGACGGTTATCTCGTAGCTGATGCCGGCGATGACGGGCATCAAGATGATGCGCACCGCGATGACGAGCGCGAGCTTGGCCGGCCCGTCGGGCACGCCCCAGGCCTCGATGAGCGCGTTGATCGGCGTCACCGTGTACACGAAGATGGCGATGATCATGACCATGATGAGAAACGCCGTCCCGCAGCGCACGTGCAGCCGCGGGAAGCTGCGGGCGTTCTCGGGCGTGAGCGGCAGACCGTGCTCGAAACAGTGGATGGTCTTGTGCTCGGCGCCGTGGTAGCCGAACATGCGCTTGATGTCGGACATGCGCCCGATAAGCCAGATGTAGAACACGAACACCGCAATACGCAAGATGCCGTCGACGATGTTCCAGGCGAGCGTGTTGTCGTCGTACTCGCCCACGATGAAGTTCGTGATGGCGGCGGGCGCCACGATGAACAACACGACGCCCAGCACGAGGCCGAGGACCATCGACAGGGCCATCTCCTTGTCGCCGAGCAACGGCTTCTTCTCAGGAGCCGCGCCTTCATCGAGCGCAGGGTCGATCGCGACGGGCGCGGCGAGCGCCTCTTCCACCAGGTTGTGGTCGGCAGGGCCTTCCCCCGCCTCGTCGAATTGCGCGCGCACCGGCAAGCCCGTATCGCCGTCCACGACCTCGAGCGTGCGCTGCGCGCCCAGGCCGTCGATCATCTCGTCCGGATTGCCGAAATCGCGTTTCCAGGAGAACGAAGCCGCGTCGCCGGCGGCTTCGGACGCGGCGAGCTCGGCGGGCTCGGACATGTCGCTCTGAATCCCAGGCGCGGGCGCTTCGCGGCGTGATTCGTCGGTCGCGCGAGCGCGCGAGGCAGATGCGCCTGGGGCCGATGCCTGAAGCTCGCCATCTCCCGCCGCGCCTGGGGTCGCCGTCCCGGCTTCCCTGCCGCCGATATCGCCTTGGTCAGCCAACTGTAGTTCGCCTGCATCGGCAGCAGGCTCTGTTCGGATCTCGCCAGCATCGGCCGCGCTCTGTTTCGAGGCGGATGCGCCCTCCTCTTCGTCCTCTTCGACGAAGGCATGCTCGGCCGCGATGGAGAGCGCCTTGTAGCCCAGCATGAGCGACTCGACGAAAGCGCGGCAACCACGTACGAACGGCCAGTACAGCCATCCGTTCTTGTCCTTCCCGCTGGCCAGATCGTGTTCCTCGAGGTAAATCGTGCCCTCGGGCTCGCGCACGGCCACCGACCAGTTGTACTTGCCGCGCATCATGATGCCCTCGAGCAGCGCCTGACCGCCCACATGGGTCTTCAGCTCGCCGTCTTCCTTGAATGCACGCGACAGATCGCTTTTCTGCTTTTGTTCAGCCATTGATTATTATTCCCATCGTTATGTGTCGTAGTGCATTGTGCCGCTAAATGCATGTGACCCGCGCCATTCGATGCAGGTCACATAAAAAAGTTACGGTGCGGTAATCCATTGCAGCCGAAACGCCGGCCTCTGCGGAGCATGCGCACGAAAACGCGCATGGCGTGCCTTTTCGCGAGGGCGGCGCTCGAGCTCGTTCGACAACTCGAAAATGCGCACCGCATGCGTTCTCGCGCACGTCATCGCGCCCACCACCAGCACGTCAGAGACCGAAAGGGAGACTCCCTTTCGGTCTCTGACCGTTGGGGAGACTCCCTTTCGGTCAGTCGCCGACGCGCACCGCATGCGTTCTCGCGCACGTCGCCCTGGCGCCGGCGTTCGGCCGCTTCGCTAGTCGCGTTGGGCGCGCGGATAGGGGTGGCCGCAGGTCATCTTGCCCTCGGGGCAGGCGCCGCGCACGCAGCCCGGGCCCGCATCGGCGAAGATGAACGGCGCGGTTGGCCGAGCGAGCTCGAGCATCTTCCAGGCGAGCTCGCGGATTTCCCATTGCGCGCGATTGCAACAGCGCAGGTTGAAGAAATGGAGCAGCTCGCGGATGTTCATCGTGACGACGATCTTCGTCTCGGCCGCATTGGGCAAAATGTAGCGCGCGTCCTCGGCCGGGATGCCGGCCGCGAGGAACGCCTGGTACGCCTCGACCGTCTTGGCCACCATCTCGTCGAAAAGGGCGTTGGCTTCCTCGTTTTCGGCAATCGATGCCGGCTTGACCACGTCGAGGCCGTCGGCGAACTTCACGTAGCGCTGGCTTTGCTGGTTGAAGCTGGCCAGACGATGACGAACCAGCTGGTGCGTGAGGGCGCGCGACACGCCGTCGATGGCGAAGGTGTAGCTGGCGTGCTCGAGCGTGGAAAGGTGCCCGCTTTCGAGAATCGTGGTCAGCACCTTGCGGATGCCCTCGTCGGAAAGCGATTCCATGAGCTCGGACGCCCCGATTGGCGCATAGCACAGGCGCGCGGCGGTCGCCACCGCGCGTTCGGGATCGGGCGTATGGTACAGAAGCTCTACGTGCATGGTTGCCCCCTATTCCACCGCCGACCGGCGGCATCGACGCTCTCAGTCACCATGCGTGGTTTATTCTTAATGAAAGCAAATTATCCCCCGCATGTGGTACGGCGACTAGTATAGTATGCCCTATGTTGTCATGCAGGCTCGATAAGGGCATGCGGCGAAAGCCCTAGACGAATGGCTTCGCGGCGCCAGCTCGTCGGCGAACCGCCAGGATGCGCTCGGGACGCATCTGCCGCATGGCGGCCCAATGTGGCAACGGGGTCTGATCCTTTTGCCGCATCCAATGAAAAGGAGCACACATGAGCGAACCGTTCGTACCGCTACTCACGACGACCGACTGGAACGAGGAATGGAAGGCGCTGCAGGCCGCGCGCCAGCACGCCGACGATGCCAGCTGGTGGGACCAAAAGGCCAAGACGTACCCCGTGAAGCACGGCGTGCAGACCGAATACGTCGACCAGTTCCTTCAGCTCGCGGGAATCATGCCGGGCGAGACCGTGCTCGACATGGGCTGCGGCACCGGCGCGCTTGCCACGCCGCTCGCCATCGCGGGAAACCGCGTGATCGCGTGCGACTTTTCGCAGGGTATGCTGGGTCAAATGCTGGCCGACCAGGAGGCGCTCGGCGTGACCGGCGTCGAATCACACATCATGAGCTGGGCCGACGACTGGGATGCGTTCGGCCTCGGCGAAAACAGCGTGGACGTCGCCCTCGCCTCGCGCTCGATAGCCACCAACGACCTGAAGGACTCCCTCATGCGGCTCAACCGCGTGGCGCGCCGCCGCGCATGCATCACGTTGCCGTGCGGCCCCTCCCCGCGCGCCGACGAGACCCTGATGGCCGCAGCGGGGCTCGGCCGCATCATCGGGAAGGACTTCCTGTACGCGTTCAACATCCTCGCATCGTGCGGGATGGCGCCCGAAGTCGCCTACATCCCCAACACGCGCATCGACCGGTTCGAGACGCCCGAAGAGGCCCTCGAGAAGTTCACGCACATCGCGCTCGACGCCGCGCGCGGCGTGGCTGACGAGCAGACGACCGCCGCGATTCCCGACCGGCTGCGCGCATGGCTTGACGACGTCCTGGTCGAAGACGAGAACGGCTACCACCTCTCGATCATCCGAAACGTCGTCTGGGCCTTCATCTCCTGGCAAACCCGCTAACGGAGGGCAATCAGCATCAACGCCCGTTTCGCTTTCAACCAAAAAAGGGGAGCCCATCGGGCTCCCCTTTCGTTCGCAATCGGTTGATGCGATGCTATTCGGCAGCAGCCTCCTCGGCGGCAACCTCGGCAGCGGCGGCTTCGGTAGCCTCGGCAACAGCCTCGGCCTCGGCGGCAGCTTCAGCCTTGGCGGCTTCGGCAGCTTCCTTCTCGGCCTGAGCGGCAGCCTTCTTGGCGTACTCCTCGGCACGCTTCGCCTTCTCGGCGGCCTTGGCTTCCTTCTCGGCCTTGCGCTTCTCCTCGGCGGCGGCCACTTCTGCGGCACGCTTGGCCTTGCGCTC
>CAMOLA010000103.1 GCA_946618265.1 uncultured Eggerthellaceae bacterium | reverse complement strand
ATACGGCGCTCCTTTCGCGTTGCTCAGTTCGAGTCCGGGCCCTTCCCAGCAACGCGACAGACCGAAAGGGAGTCTCCCCAGCGGTCACAGACCGAAAGGGAGTCTCCCTTTCGGTCGGTGGGCGGCGATGCGCGTTGTGCGATTGTTGTATCTAGGATGTGTATGACCTGCGAACGGAGGAGCGTCCCTGTCGTATCGCGCTAAAATCATTCGGTTAAACACAGAGAGAAGAGTGATGGCGTATGGTTGAGGGGCGTGAAAGACGAGAAGGGCTCGATACGGGCGAGGTTACGGCAGCGCAAGGAGAAACCACGGCGTTAGGCCAGCAGGCCGATCCCAGGGTGGACGGACCGCACGGCACGGAAAGCGAGCAGAGCGCGCAGCCGCAGAAGGCTGAAGGCGATAAGCGCGAAGAAGACGGCGGACCGGACGGGCGCAAGGCGCTTTCGACCGACCGGTTGGGGACGGGCAGCATCCTGAAGCTGCTGCTCGAGTTTTCGATTCCCGCTATCATCATGATGACGTTCAACGCGCTGTACAACATCGTCGACTCGATCTTCCTGGGGCAGGCGGTTGGCGAAGCGGGCATCGCGGTCACCACGCTGGCGTTCCCCATCATGGTCATCCTCATGGGCCTCTCGGCCCTGGCTGGTCAAGGCGGCAATGCGCTTGCGGCCATCCAGCTGGGTGAGGACCGCATCGAGGCGGTCGAGCGCACGGTGGGCAACACGGTGCTGCTGCTGATAATCATCGCCGTCATCATCGCCTTCGCGGGAATCGCGTTCATCGACCCGCTGTTGGCGCTCGTGGGCACGACTGCCGAGCTATACGATATAACGAAGCTCTTCGTGCAAGTCGTCATGATCGGCTTCATCTTCCAATGCATCGGCATGGGCGCGAACAACTTCCTGCGCACCGAGGGCAAGCCCATGTTGGCTTTGGGCACGAGCGTGTTCGGCACCGTCATGTGCATCGTGTTCAATTACCTGTTCGTCATGCTCATGGGGTTCGGCGTCGCGGGTTCGGCTTTCGCCACGATCATCGGGCAGGCGTGCAGCATGGTGCCTGTCATCTGGTATCTTGTGCGGGGCAAGGACGCGCCGTTCCATCTGCGCCTGTCGGCCATGAAGCCCGATGTGCGCCTGTGGGGCACCATCCTCTCGCTCGGCGTGGCGTCGTTCATCATGCAGGTGGCCAACGCCGTCATCAACACGATTCTCAATCAGACGCTGGCCTATTACGGAGCGCTCGACCCCATCGGGGCGAGCGGCGCCCTGGCTGCCATCGGCGTGGCGGGCCGCGTCAACGGGTTCGCGTTCATGCCGGCAGTCGGTGTGCTCATGGGCGCCCAGACGCTCATCGGATACAACTACGGCGCGCGCAAGTGGGATCGCGTGCTCAAGTCGTACTGGCTGGGCGTGCTGTTCGCCACGGTCATCATCACGTTCTTCTTCGTGCTGATCCACGTCATTCCCCAAGCCATCGTGCAGCTGTTCGGCGTCTCGGGCGATCTCGAGCAGTTCTGCATCTACGCGCTGCAGGTCATGACGGCCATGTTCCCGTTGGTCGGCTTCCAGATGATGAGCTCCAACTACTTCCAATCGACCGGCCAGCCGCTGAAGGCGTCGCTGCTCAGCTTGACGCGCCAGGTGCTGTTCCTGATCCCGTTGCTGCTGTTGCTGCCGCAGTTCCTGCCGGGCTTCATAGGCTGCACGGCGCTGCAGGCCGTATGCTTCACGTACCCGAGCGCCGACGTGCTTTCCATCCTCACGACCGGCGCGTTCATCGTGCCCGAGTTGCTGAAGCTGCGCAAGCGCGAACGTTCTGGAGAGATTGATGCGCCGCTCATCGCATAGTCGGTAGAGGGCAGGGATGCCCGACCGATTTCGCGCTTGTTGCCAATGCCCTCCGCATTGCTTTGACGGGCGGGTTCTGGCTGGCGCTTTTATTCGGCCGTGCTTCCTGGGTCCAACCGACGGTCAAGGAGCTAATTAAGGTCTTAATTAGCGGTTTTCCGAAGCGCTCAGTAGTTTCTTCATGCAAAACACCTGGTCACGGTCTAGCATATTCAGCATATGCAGGTCGCGGAGCGTTACGACATCGACCTCTCGTCGTCCGTTCGCGACCCCGACCTCGTGTTCCAGGTGCTTCTTTCGTGTAAGTTGCTGCTAGGGGACATGTAGCAACGCATCTCGGAACGCGCGCTTGCCGAGCTCGAGGAGTACCCCTTGAGTTCATATGGCGTCAAGCAGAAAGCGGGGCAGACGATTCTGCCGTCTGCCCCGATGGGCTTTACGGACGCCAGAGGAGGCGGCCGCCAATATCGGCGAGGGAAGTGGCGCCGGTCATCCGCATGGTGTCGATCAGCTCGTCTTTCAGCTTGGCGACGAGGGCGGAAACGCCTTCGGCCTGTCCGCCGTACACGGCGGTTACGAACGGGCGGGCCATGATGACGCCCTGTGCGCCCAGGGCGAGCGCCCGGAACACGTCTACGCCCGACCTGATGCCGCCATCGACGAGGATGGTGAGATTGCCACCGACCGCTTGCACGATCGCGGGCAGCACCTCGGCCGTGGAGGGGGTGCCGTCGAGCACGCGCCCGCCATGGTTCGACACCACGATGCCCGCCGCTCCCGCGCGTGCGGCCTTCTCGGCTCCGCGCGGAGTCATGACGCCTTTCACGATAAACGGCACGTCGGTGCTCTCGGCTATGGCGCGCAGATCGTCGACCGACTTGCTGCCGGCGGGAGGTTGGCGGTTCTGCAGGAAGGGAAGGCCTGCTGCGTCGACGTCCATCGCAACGGCGAAAGCGCCGCATTCGTTCGCGAGTTGCAGCTTCTCGCGCACCGTGTCCACGTCCCACGGCTTGATCGTGGGCACGCCCCTACCGTTCGCACGCCCGATGGCGGCGGTGCCGGCTTGCAATACCGAGGCGTCAACCCCGTCGCCCACGAAAGCGGCGATGCCGGCGTCGGCGCAGGCCGGGACCAGGATGTCGTTGTATTCGGCGTCGGTGTATTTCTCGCCGTAGTGCAGCTTGACCGCACCGACGGGGCCGGCGAACACCGGGATGTCAAACGTCTGCCCGAACAGCGAGAGCTCCGTGTTGATGGGGCTGTTGCGATGGAGCACGTCCATCTTGATGCGCACGTCTTGCCATCCGTCGTAATTGCGCATGGCGACCTCGCCCGTTCCTTTTGCACCGGGTCCGGGAATCATGTTCTTGCAAGCGCGGCCGTCGCAGATGGGGCATGCCTTGCAGGGTCCCATGTTGCCTCGTGCGTTTTTCAATACTTCTTGCCAGTTCATACTGCTCCTATCGTCTCATGGCCTGTGCGCGCCAATGCCAATACCGTTGCCGAGCATTCGCGTGATGGAGAAGGGTCGCAGCTCAGCGGACCGCAACTCTTCCTGGCGGTGCAACCTGTCAGGGGCGGCGATTTGCCTGTAGGTGGCGGGCTGTCGGCATCGGTCGCGAGGACTCGGACTTTTTTTGCGGAGGCCAACCCGGTTTCGCCCGAGAACCCTCCGTTTCTTCTTTATGTACTGATAATATCTCATAATCCGTATATTAATTGCTAATATCTGCCATTATTTCGATTTCGAATGCTCGACCCGCTGGCGAGGTGGCGCAGCATGCGGGGAGTTCTTCTTATGGGGATGGGGCGGCCGAAGGGGAGTCTCCCCTTCGGCCGCCCCAGGCGCTGCGCATCACCGACGCGTGGGTGGAAAGCCGGTTTCTGCCCATGGAAGATGATGCGATTCTGTCCGTAGCGTGAATGCAGTCGAATCGGTATCGTTCTCGATGTCGAATTTCGGAAGGACATTCCAGGCGGATGTGCTCTTCCCCTTTGCAAGGCGAGATTCGATCCTTCCTTTTCTCTTGGTCCGAACCGTTCCCCTCCCTTACGAACATGGCGGTTCGGACCTCGTTGTCGTATAGTTGGGAATGAACAAATGGCGGACGCAATCGAAGGCGGCATCATGGCTGAACATACTGCAGATACGTGGACGAACTACGCCGAGGCGCTGGCGTTTCTGGGCAATTCGCTGCTCGCGCCCATGAATCAGACCGAGGCAGTCGGGCTCGACCCCGCATTCTGGGCTGGTTTCCCGGACTTCGCGGACGAAGACGTGGCGAAGGCGATTGCGGCTTGCGTTTCTTACGCGGAAGGCGCGCAGGCGTTTGCGGGCGAAGGTGGCGATGCCGTGCAGCGCGTCTCGGTCGAGTACACGAAGTTGTTCGTGGGACCACCGCGGCCTGCCGCCGCCCCATGGGAGACCATGTACCGTTCCGAGGGCGCGACGGTCGGGTTCGGCGAACCGACGTTTGCCATGCAGCGCCTGTTGCGCGAAGCCGGGCTCGAGGTGTCCAACGAGAACAACCAGTATGCGGACCACATCGGCATCGAGCTGCTGTATGCATCGGTGCTCTGCAGCCGCGCAGCCGAAGCGGTCGATACGGGCGAAGCCGAGGCGCAGGCACAGCTGGCCGACCAGCTGGCCGCGTTCGTGCGCGAGCATCCGCTCGACTGGGTCGACGGCCTGATCGCCGCCGTGGCGGATACGGAGCCGAACGGCTACATCGCCTGCCTGCTGGCGTTGGCGAAGGCCGTGCTGACGATACTCGAGTAAACCGCCGGCGGGATGGGCGGTCACCGCAACAGCCGCAAGTAATCATAAAAAGGACGGTCCCTTTTTCATATGTTCATCAGCTTGTCAAGTGAGAATTATCAACCGGTCCAG
>CAMOLA010000102.1 GCA_946618265.1 uncultured Eggerthellaceae bacterium | reverse complement strand
GGACGCACGTGGCAGTGCGGCACCATCCAGCTCGACTTCCAGCTCCCGCAGAACTTCGAGCTCGAGTACACGGGTGCCGACGGCGAGAAGCACCGCCCCATCATGATCCACCGCGCCGGCTTCGGCAGCTTCGAGCGCTTCATCGGCATGCTCACCGAGCAGTACGCCGGCAAGTTCCCCGTGTGGCTGGCTCCGTGCCAGGTGAAGGTGCTGCCCGTCTCCGAGAAGACGCTCGCCTACGCCAAGGAAGTCGGCGCCGCCCTGCGCGCTGCGGGCGTGCGCGCCGTGGTGGACGAGCGCGACGAGAAGATCGGCTACAAGATTCGCGAGGCGCGCGGCATCGACCGCGTTCCCTACATGCTCATCCTGGGCGAGCAGGAGCGCGACGGTGGCTACATCTCGGTGCGCGACCGTACCAACGAAACGGTGCAGTCCAACCTCGACGAGTTCATCGAGAAGGTCACGGCGGAAATTCGCGACCGCGCGTAACGGGAGTTGTTTTGCAAGAGCCGGACGGCGCACCTGACGTGCTGCCCGGCTCTTTCGACGCACCCGCCAGGCGCCCCTCCCGAGGCCGGCTCGCTTGATTCCGCCTCCGATGCGCGCTAACAGAAGGCGCTTGATGGAGGCGCGCGAGTGGCTCTCCCACATCATCTCTCCCGCGCCTCACCCGCATTGCGCCTTCCTATGCGCGCGCATCTCCGGCGGCGCTCGCAAGGCCTCGGGAGGGGCGCCTGGCGGGCGCGTCGAAAGAGCGTTTGCGGCCCGTTGACCGAACGAAACGGTAACAGATGCGCGAAACGGATTTCAGTTGCGTACAATGCATCTATTCAGTGAAATGCACAAGGAGGTACGTACATGACAGTACAGATCAATTCGGCCGATTGGCAGGCCAAGGTGCTTGACGCGGACAAGCCCGTGCTCGTCGACTTCTTCGCGACGTGGTGCGGTCCGTGCAGGATGATGGCGCCGGTCATCGAGGAAATTGCCGCCGAGAAGGCAGGTCAGGTCGACGTCTACAAGATCGACACCGACCAGAATCCCGACATCGCGATGCGTTACGGCATTGCCAGCATCCCGACGTTCATCCTGTTCGAGGGCGGCAATCCCGTGCGCAAGACGCTCGGCGCCAAGCCCAAGGAGCACATTCTGGCCATGTTGGGGTAGCACAGCCCGCGAAAAGCCTCGAGGCGAGAGCCGGAACGGTAAGTCCGTTCCGGCTTTTTTTCTGCAGCGACGCTGGTCGTGCCGCTTTCCAATGGCGAATGTACGAAGGGCTAGCTTCCCATCTGGACATGCCTAATCGTCACAAATGGCCATTAATTGTCGTAAATGATGCCAATTCGTACCAAATAATTTCAATTCGTGAATATGAATCGCGGGAAATAGTATTACAATGCGTGTTATGCGAAAGGCGAAATATATGCCTTTCCGCATAGAACCGGAGGACCAAACAGAGGAGGAGAGGATGTTGGGCTCTAAGAGCAGTGGAAAGGCGAGAGCGCGGCTTCTCGCCGTATGCATCGCCGTGATGTGCGCGGCAGTGCTCGGGTTGGCAGGTTGCGGCAGTTCGGGCGGGTCGTCGTCCGCGGGTTCCGTAAGCTCCGCCGCAAGCGGATCGAGCGCAAGCGCGAGCGCTTCGGCCGACCAGGGGATGCGTCAGTTCACGGATTCGGCGGGACGCACCGTCGACGTTCCGGCAACGATTGACCGCGTCGCCGTGACGGGCCCGGTTTCCCAGATGGCCATGCTCACCTTCGCGCCCGAGAAGATGGTCGGCCTTTCCAACGAGCTGTCCGAGACCGAGATGAAGTACGTGGGCGAAGAGTACGGCAAGCTGCCCGTTTACGGCCAGATCTACGGTGGCAAGGGCGATTTCAACAAGGAAGCCGTCGCCAATGCCAACCCGCAGGTCATCATCGATTTGGGCGAAGCCAAGAAGAGCATCGTCGAGGACATGGACGAGGTGCAGAATTCCATCGGCATCCCCTGCGTTCACATCGAGGCTACGTATTCCACGTATGACCAGGCTTATCAGATGCTCGGCGAGCTCCTGAACAAGGAGGACCGCGCCGAAGAGCTGGCAACGTACTGCAAGACTTCCTACGATACGACCAAGGCCGGTCTCGACAAGGTTGCGGCCGACGCGCGCGTGAGGGTGGCTTACCTGCTCGGCGATGCGGGCCTCAACGCCATGGCCAAGGGCTCGTTCCAGGCGACGGTCGTCGACGAGGTGGCCGATAACGTCGTCGAGATCGACAATGCCGGCGGCAGCGGCCTCGGCAGCGAGGTCAGCTTCGAGCAGATCGCGCTCTGGGATCCTCAGATGATCATCTTCGCGCCTGCCAGCGTGTACGGCAAGGTCGGTTCCGACGAATCGTGGGCCACGCTTTCGGCTGTCAAGGATGGCAAGTTCTTCGAGGTGCCCGGCGAGCCGTACAATTGGATTTCCTCGCCTCCTGGCATCAACCAGGTGCTCGGCTTCCAGTGGTTCGCGCGTCTGTGCTACCCGGATCAGTTCGATGACAGCATGGCCGAAATCGTGACGAACTACTACAAGACCGTTTACGGCTACGACCTGTCCGAAGACGAGTGCACTGCGCTCCTTGCGCACGCAGGCGCTGCCAAGTAACGCGTTTTTTGCAGCGGAGCGGGCCGCATCGTGATTCGACGTGGCCCGCTCCCTTTGCAGGTAGGCCGAAATGGCATCGGCCAACCTCTCGCATTCGAAAAAAAAGCACTTGTTTTCGCAAATCGCCAAGCCTTTCGGAAAATCGTGACGAACAAGTGCGAAACTAAGCGAAATCGAATCGCGCCGACGCGTTGTCGGCGATTTCTTGGGGGAGCTCGTGTCGAACGAACTGGACGTGCAGGGACGGAAACGGCGAAACCGCACTGCCAACATCATATTGCTCGGGTTGGGCGTGTGCCTTGTCGTGCTCGCCGTGATGTCGTTTCTCGTGGGTCGCTATCCCATCAGCCCCGACAAGGTCGTCGGCATGCTGCTCGGGGGCGTGGCGCCCATAGACCCGTTCTGGACCGATCAGGAGGCGACCATCTTCTTCAACGTGCGCTTGCCGCGCGTCCTTCTGGCCATACTGGTGGGATGCTGCTTGGCATCGGCTGGCGCAGCGTATCAGGGAACGTTCCAGAATCCGCTCGTTTCGCCCGACATCTTGGGCGCTTCGCAGGGCGCTGCATTTGGCGCCGCCGTCGCCATCTTGTTGGGGCTTGGAAGCTTCGGCGTTTCGGGCATGGCGTTCGTGTTCGCCATCGCGACCGTTCTCATCGTCATCATGGTCGCCCAGGCTGCACGTGGAAACCAGGTGCTCACCGTCGTGCTCGCGGGCGTCATGGTCAGCTCGTTGTTTTCTGCGGGCGTATCGTTCACCAAGCTCATCGCCGATCCCACCGATCAGCTGCCGGCCATCACATATTGGCTGATGGGCAGTTTGACCGGTGCGAAACCGGCCGACGTCACCATGGCGTTTCCGCCCATGGCGGTTGGCCTCGTCGTGCTGTTCGTGCTGCGTTGGAAGATCAACATCCTCACCATGGGCGACGACGAGGCGTCCACGATGGGCGTCAACACCAAGATACTGCGCATCACCATCATCCTGGCCGCTACGCTGGTCACGGCATCGAGCGTCGCCGTGACGGGCATGATCGGCTGGGTGGGTCTGGTCATTCCGCATCTATCGCGCATGCTCATCGGCAGCGATTACCGCAAGCTCATGCCGGCGAGCATGCTCATGGGGGCCTGCTTCCTGCTGCTCGTCGACGACGTGTCGCGCCTCGCGACGACGGCCGAGATTCCCATCGGCATCTTGACCGCCTTCATCGGCGCGCCGTTCTTCCTGTACCTCATCACGCGCGAGGGGAGGAAACGTCGATGAGCGTCAAGATCGACAATCTCGAATTCGCCTACGGGTCGCATCGCGTGCTGAAGGGGATTAGCGTCGATGTGGCGGACGGCACGCTGGTCAACGTGCTCGGCCCGAACGGCACCGGCAAATCCACGCTGTTCCGCTGCATCCTGGGGCTCAACCGCAACTACCAGGGCACGATACTGGTGAACGGCAAGAACGTGCGCGACCTTTCCATCCGCGAGCGCGCGCGAGAGATGGCCTACATCCCCCAGTCGCACAAGCCGGTCTACGATTACGCCGTCGTCGACGTCGTGCTGATGAGCGCGGGTGCGAGCGCGGGCATGCTGTTCACTCCCAAGCAGTCGCACGTCGAACGCGCCTATGCAGCGCTCGAGCGCGTCGGCATCGCGCATCTGGCCGAGCGTCCCTACACCCAGATTTCCGGTGGCGAGCAGCAGCTGGTGCTCATCGCCCGCGCGCTTGCGCAAGATGCGAGCACGTTGATCATGGACGAACCGACGTCGGCGCTCGACTACGGCAACACGGTGCGCGTGCTCACCTGCGTCCGGCAGCTTTCCGAAGAGGGGCTGACCATCATCCAGTCCACCCATCAGCCCGACCAGGCGTTCCTGTACGCCGATCGCACGCTCGTGCTGCACGAGGGCAGGGTGCTCGCGTACGGCA
Organism: uncultured Eggerthellaceae bacterium; assembly: GCA_946618265.1. Next base: position 203 of record CAMOLA010000102.1, on the reverse strand, counting down.
CGCCCAAAGAGACGATCACGCGCGGGCTCATCAGCCAGATCTACGGCGTCGACGTCGAGGTCAACTCGCTGTACGACGATGCGGTGCGCGTGTGCGTTCCCGTGAGTGAAATCACCCGCAAATAGCGTCTGTCCCTCTGTCCGCCCCGGGCGCCCCGGGATGGCCGCGTTCGGCGCGGGCGGGCGCCTCCTGGCGCCGGCTCG
>CAMOLA010000101.1 GCA_946618265.1 uncultured Eggerthellaceae bacterium | reverse complement strand
CTCCTTCAACTCGTCGGGGACACCGGGGCCCTCGTCGGCAATGGAGAGCGTCACGACGTTTCCGGAAGACGCAATGCTCACCGATACCGTGCCGTCTTCCGGACTGTGCTTTATGGCGTTGTCCACAAGGTTGTAGACCATCTGCTCCGCGATGGCAGGGTTACCCAATACGACCGCGTCGTCCGAAAGGTCAGCCAGCAAAGAAACGCCCTTGCCCTCAGCCGCAGGGCGCAAGCGCTCGACCACGCGCAGACACGCACCTGCCAGCGGCACCCTCTCCGTATCGATTCCATCCTCCTCCAGGCGCGATAGCATCAACACGTCATCGATGAGGCCGCGCATGCACTCTGACTCCCGCCGGATAATTCCCGAGAAGCGAGGGACGTCCTCCTGGGTGACGAGTCCTTCCTCCATGAGCTCGGCGTATCCGCCGATCACTTGCAGCGGTGTCTTCATCTCATGGCTGACGTTGGCCGTGATTTCGCGCCGGAGGTCCATGGACTTCTCGAGCTGGGTGCGCTGCGCGTCCACGCGCTTCAACAGCGGTTGCAGCTCGTCGTAGGCATTATTGTCAAGCGGGCGCGCGAGATCGATGCCGTGCAGCGGCTTAACAATCGCGCGCGTGATCAGCCTTGATGCAAGCAGCGACAGTAGGAACGCAGCCGCCATCACCACCAAGAGCGGAACAGCCATCCTGCTGAGGAAGGATGCGAGCGAAACACGCGTCTCGGCGAGCCTGACGACGACTCCGTCTCGAACCAAAGCCGCCGCATAGAGACTGTCTGCCCCGAGGGTCTCCGAGCGCCGCATGACACAGGCCTGCCCAGATTCCCTCGCCTGGACGACCTCTACGCGCCTGGAGTGGTTCTCCATAGAGGTCGGATTGGCGTAGCTGTCGTAGAGTACAGTACCGTCGGCCGCCACAAGCGTCGCTCGCGTCTCTACAAACGGAGTTTCCGCTAGCCTGATGGTCATGGCCTCGCCGTTCGGCTGCTCCTCGAGCGCGCTTGCGCAGGCCTGCGCTTGCGCAAGGAGGAGGTCCTCGGCGTCGCGCTCATACGCAAAGAAGCTTGCTGTGGTGACAACGACACCGACAAGCGCCGATATCGCGAGCGATACGGCGAAAAACAGGGCGAACGTCCTTCTCATCAGGCTCCTGCGCCCGTCACCCGTCATCGGGCGTCCTCTCTTATGCGGTACCCAACGCCGCGAACTGTCTGGACAAAATCCCCGGCACCGGGATGCGCGTCGTTCAGCTTGCGTCGCAGGGTCTGCACGTGCGTATCGACCGTGCGCGTCTCGCCGATGAACGTTATGTTCCAGACCGATTCAAGAAGCTGCGCGCGGCTAAGCGCATGTCCCCGCTCTTGGAGCAGCATGCGCAGCAGGTCGAACTCTTTGAGCGTAAGGTCGAGCGGCTCCCCGCCTGCGTACGCCTCATGCGCCGCCTCGTCCAGCTCGATGCATCCGCAGCGCAGCTTAGCCCGAGCTTCCGGCGTGGATACGCGGCGCGCTCGCCGCAGAAGAGCGTTACACCTGCTTACCAGCTCCATCATGCCGAAAGGCTTCGCGAGGTAGTCGTCAGCGCCCGCATCGAGCCCAGTCACCTTGTCGTACTCGGTGCCCTTCGCGGTAAGCATCATGACGGGAACATCGCGAAAGGTGGCATTGGCGCGGATCTCGGAGAGAATCCCGAGCCCATCGACGCCCGGTAGCATTATGTCTAGCAGGACGAGGTCTGGGGGCACCTTCGCGCATGCCAAGAAGAAAGGTTTCGCATCGGAAAAGCCCTCCGCGTCGAGTCCTGCCTGCCTGAGGGCGTACAGCGCGAGCTCGCGTATGTTCGCGTCATCTTCTACGTAGTAAATCATGGCCGTATTTTACTTCCAACAAGCTCGACAAAGCCACGTGGCAGTGTCAAGATTAAGCAAAATCTCGGCCTCACGTGTTCTCTATGAGTATCGTCTCAAGGCATTCGGCTGCGCCCTCGATGGCGTCCGACGATTTCTCGATGGCGGACAGGATCGAATGGGCGATCCTCCTCGCCTCGCCGTCGACGTCCGGCTTCCCGTAGAGCTCGCGAACGGCTTCGATGTAGACGCGATCGCATTCGCATTCTGCGTCCTGCGAGGCGACGAGGTGCCGCTTCACCTCCTCGAAGCGGTTGAGCCTCGAATCCATGAGCTCAACGGCCTCCTTAAGCGATCCTGCCGACTTCGCGACAAGGGCCGCCATGGTGCGCCCCGTCGGCTCTACACCCTCGCTGTGGTAGTAGTACGCCTGTATCGCTATGTCCTCGATCGCATCGCACACGTCGTCGATGGCGTTTGCGAGCGCCGCCATGCTCCCGCGCTCGTAGGGGACGACGAAATCTGCGAGCAGGCGCGCGTGAATCTGGTGGCACACCTCGTCGGCATCGTTCTCGACCGTGTGCAGCGAGTCGACGAGTTCGCGTGACCCGAAATCGCCCGAGTCGAGCGAGCTTGCCAGGTTGCAGGCGAGTTCGTGTGCGTAACCCGCTTGCTTCGCGTACGCTTTAAAGTAATTGAACCCGTCATCCTTGTTAAACAGCGGTTTCCTCCTATAAGTTGCTTTGTCGATCATCTTCTTGCCTCGTCCGATTGGGTCTCCTACGAGACCAGCAGTGCCGCCTCGGTGAATAGGAACGCGAGCAGGCCGCATCCCGGGAAGGTCAGGACCCAGGTGAGCACCATGTTCTTCGCGAGGTCCCACTTCACAGCCCTTACTCGCTCCTCCGCCCCGACGCCCATGATCGCGGTGGTCTTCGTGTGGGTCGTGGACACCGGCATGCCCGTGAACGTCGCGAGCCCGATGCAGAAGCAGGCCGACAGGCAGGCGGCGAACCCTTGGCTCTGGTCCATCTTCACCATGTTCATGCCCACGCTCTTGATGATCTTCCTCCCGCCGACGGCCGTTCCAAAGCTCATGGTCAGGCTGACGAGCACCACCATCCAGATCGGGAAACCCTCCATCGAGGACGTCCCGTAGACGCCGAGCATGACGGCGAGCATGGTGAGGCTGAGGAACTTCTGGCCGTCTTGCGCGCCATGCAGCATGGCGACGCCGGCGCCCGCGGCGATCTGCGCCCACTTGAAGAACGCGTTGGCGCCCCTGCGGGAGACGCCCCTACAGACAATTTTGATGAGGCGGGAGAACAGCCAGCCAGTGCCGAAACCGATGCCAGTGCTGATTACGAGCCCATACAGAACCTTCGCCCATTGGTCGAAGTTGACACCCGACAGCCCGCCTTGGAGAGCGATAGCGGCACCAGTAATCCCAGCAATCAGGGAATGACTCTGGCTTGTCGGTATGCCCATTGCCCACGCCGCCACACCCCAGACAATGATAGCTGCCATCGCGGCCGCGAGGGCGATGAGCGCCGCGTCGTCGTCCCCGCCGAAATCGACCATGCCGAAGATGGTGCTCGCAACCGCCGTGCTCACCATCGTGATGAGGACCATGCCGATGAAATTGCAGGCTGCAGCCATGATGATCGCGGGGCCCGGGCGCATCGCCCGCGTCCCCACGACCGTCGCAATCGCGTTGGGCGCGTCGGTCGCCCCGTTGACAACGGTCGCCCCTAGGCAGAGCAGTATGATTACCCCAAGAATCGGGTTTGCTGCAATCGCGCCGACCACGGCTTCCGCGCTTATCTCCAAGGTTTCTCCTCCCATCGCGTTTCAGATGCAGAAACGATGCTAGGGAGGCCTCGTAAAGCCTGTGGAAGACGAATGTCAAATCTTCGCAAAGCTTCTGAACGGATGCTTCATAGGGGGCGCGGGGCATCCCCCGCAGAAGCGCGGAGCAGCGCGCCCTATGGCGTATCTACGAATCACGTTTGCACATGGACGCCAAGCGGCGGGTGACGGGCCTCGAGCACCGCCAACCGCCGACAAGTGCGGCAACTACGGCATCGGCCGGTAAGCGCCTAGTCTAGCGGTGCCGGGGTGGTGAAAGCTGCCCTGTAAGAAGCGCTTTCTCATTTAACGAAGTGGTGTGCCAAATGCGGGGGCACACCACTTCTGTTATAACCCAAGCCAATAGTGCAAAAATGAGTCTTTTCGTACCGCCAGGAAGACCCTTTCGGAAGTTGAGTACAGCAGAGAGGTATTCGAAGCGAACTCGAGGATCCCTGACGGATTCCTTGTATTAAGGCCAATTCGATTATATAATAGCCAAAAATGTTCTAATTGGCTAAGATACTCTGAAGGTGGCGAGGATACCCAGATGGCTCAGTTCGAATATGGAGAGATCCTCGATAGCCTCATGACGCCCGATGTCGTGTCTGCCCTCGGCAACGTGCGCGAGCACCGAGGAAGGCAGGAGCTATACAAGTCACTGCAGCCTGCAACCTTGGAGAAACTATGCGAGGTGGCCAAAATCCAGAGCACGGGCGCCTCCAACCGCATCGAGAACATCTCGACCTCCGAGGTACGACTGCGCGAGCTGATGCAGCGCAAGGTCGAGCCTTTGAACCGCGACGAGCGCGAGATCGCCGGCTACCGCTACGTGTTGGACATGATCCATGAGAGCCACGAAAGCATCCCGGTCACGCCGAGCGTCGTTCTGCAGCTTCACCGCGACCTCTACCGCTTCTGCGACGTCTTGTTCGCTGGGCGCTGGAAGGACACCGATAACGTCATCGCCGAGCGCGCAGAGGACGGAAACATGGTAACGAGGTTTGTCCCGACGAGCGCGACCGCCACGCCGGCCGCGATGGAGCGCATCTGCAAGGAGTACAGCCGGTGGTTCAAAGATGGCACCTACGACCCTCTGCTCGTTTCCCTCGTCTTCGCGTTCGACTTCGTGAG
>CAMOLA010000100.1 GCA_946618265.1 uncultured Eggerthellaceae bacterium | reverse complement strand
CCAAAGTCCGACGAGCTTCCTGCCGAGGACGTGTGCGCGTGGGAGAAGACGGCGCTCGACCTGGCCGCGTCGTCGGGCATCCGGGTGCCGGAGTCGCGGCTGCTGCGCGTCGGGGGCCGATCGGTCCTGCTCGTAAGGAGGTTCGACCGCGAGGGCGGTCGGCGCATCCCATACCTTAGCGGCTTGACTGCCGTCCAAGGTGATGACGGCGGGAGCTACTCCTACCTGGACCTGGTCTCGTTCTTGGAGGAAGAGGGCGGCGCCCCCGAGTCAGACATCCGCGAGCTGTGGCGGCGGGTCCTGTTCAGCTGCTCTATCGGCAACGTTGACGACCACATGCGAAACCACGGGTTCTTGCGCGACGGCGCTGGATGGCGCCTTTCCCCCGCGTTCGACGTGAACCCGACGCCAGGCGACAATCCGAAGTACCTCCACAGTTCAATCGACTACGACCACGACGAGGCTGATCCGAGGGTTGCGGTGGCGGCGTGCGAGTGGTTCCGTATGGGCCATGACGATGCGGTCGCCGAGGCAAGGGCGATGGCATCCAAGCTGAAGCGGTGGCGCAAGGTTGCCACGGCGAACGGCATATCGAAGGCCTCGCAGGACTACATGGCCAGCTGCATGGAATCAGGTGTCGAGCGGTTGGGGGCTGTCCGCTAGGTGCAATTCATATCTGCAAGGGGCATTGCTGTTGCGTTTTGCTGGCGGCCATGAGGCCAGGGGTTCGATCCCCCTATGCTCCACCACTAAAACAGCAGGTCAAGACGCAAATCCTTGCCTGCTTTTTTATCGGTTTTTGTCGGTCAGCATCGCCTGACCGACAAAAACCGACATTTCGGAGATTTTTCACGCGAGAATCCGCTCGAAATCGGTGTTTTGGTATCGCCTCAGAGGGAGCAGCTCTCCACATTCGCCGGATTAGCCGCAGAAGGTTTCGCTCGGGCAATAAGTGACGCCTGCGCGAAATCGGCCAGCTCTTCCCCTCAAACGTTGCTCAACTTCGCCGAGCAATTTGCACTCGTTTAAGGAACGTCGCGATGGGCATAGGCCACGGTTTCGGGCTTACTTCTTTGCGCTTCGAGTCTCGTCATGTTCTTCGATTTGCATACGCAGCATTCCTCCAAGGACGCCGAGTAACGTGAGGGCTGCAAAAATTGTTGTCACGATGCATAGGGGCGTCCATGCTCCTTCGAACAGCGCCATGACCGATTCGTATACGGCTTTCGCTGCTCCAATGAGGGTGATCATGAATCCACCGGCTCCGATATTTCCCAGGGTGTCGCAAATGCCGATAGCTGAAAGCACGGCGCCTATCGCAAATGCAATGATGAGCAATTTCGGTATCTCGATGCGGGAAAGCATGAAGATGAACTGGGCCACGGCGGCGAGTAAACCGCCAACGACAAAGGCTAGCAAGAACGACATGATTACATCACGCCTTCGAACGCATTAACAGCTGCCGCTATTATGAGGACGCAGATTGCGCCGAAACCGATGACGTATCCAACCATTCCGACAGCCGATCTAAATCCGCCACCCACTGTTCCAGTTTTTTTCCGGCCGTTCACGTATGCTTCTGATACCGCCGCGCAAAAGCCGTTGAATGGGAAAACAAGGCCGAAACCCGCAATCGGTGCGAGCTTCTGGTGCAGTCCCGTGACGAATAGAACCATGCCCAACACGCCCATCGTCACAAGGACCGCGAATCCGAGCAGCGGGTGGTTCGCTCCAAGGATGGGCGTCCATAGGATGACGAAAAGCTGCCCGATGGCGGAAAACACTCCGCCGAACAGGAACGCGAGGCCCGCCGCCTTCGCGATATCCGCTATCTTTGGAGCAGCTGGCTTGTTCTTTTCTTCCATGTGCGTCCCTTCGTGAGTCATGCAATTGATGTAGTGGTTGCAGCTGCGAAACCGGCCAGCTTCGCTATCGAGCGAAGCTGGCCGTGAAGTTTGCATTCCGCGCATTACACCTGGTAATCAACCGTTGCCTGAATCATGGCGTCGACGCATTCGTCGTTTGCGTTGAGCGGGCAGTCACATCCCGAGCTCACCATGAGACCGGTTTTAGGCCCAACGTCGTCGATTAGCTTGGTGGTGTAGTCGTACACCTCGCTAGGTGTGCCGAAAGCCAGCAGGCTCGAGGGAACGTCGCCGAGGATGCACATACGCTCGTCGAGAACCTCGCGCGCCAGGCGCGCGTCGGTGGAGCCATCGAGCATGAGGACGCACTTCTTGGCGGGTAGCGTTGCAAGCGTTTCGAGCTCGCTGTCCCAACATGAGTCGAAGTGCAACACGGGGGTCACGCCAGCCTCGATGGTCTTCAGGATCATCTCCTCGAGGTAGGGCCATACGAACTCCATCCAGTGGTCATGGCTCAGCATTTGCGGTGCGGCGCGCCAGCCGCCACACCAGGCGCCGACGGGCTTCGTCGCCAGGCCTGCGAGGTAGTTATTGAGCAGCGTTGGCCAGGCGGCATCCATGGCGGCCTTCACCAGCTCGGGTTCCTCGTACATGTCCATGAAAAAGTTCTCCATGCCGCGCGCGCCGCAGAAGTTCTCGATGGGGGTGGCGCCGTAAGCGCAGTTCATGACAGGGATACCGGCTTCGTCTTTCATACGCTGAAAGCCGATGCCCGCATAGGCGAAATAGGCTTGCGCCTGCGGCTGACCCAGCGGGTCACCGATGCGTTCCTTCATGAAAGCGTCCATCCATTCCTGGTAGTCGCCGTCGATGATCGCCTGGTAATCGTCGATCGACATCTTCTCCTTCTCGTGAACCTGCCACAGCTCATCGTCGGGGATGTCGACACCAGGAGTTTTGACCTCGGCGAGCCAGAGCATCGGCAGCGTGTAGGGCGTCATGCAGGGGGAGTGCAAGCTGTCGACGCCGGGATGCTCCTTGCAGAAGTCGACAGATGCGCTCACGTAGCGGGGGAAGTCGTTGATGGCCTCGCCCGTCGTGAGTCCCATACGCTTCGGCAGGTAGGCCGGACCGTTCCAAGACATCGGAATCTTGTCCACCTTTTCCATGTGTACGGCCTTCATCGTGCGTTCGAGATGCTCTTGGTAGAGATTCATGGGGCTTCCTTCCATATATAGCCATATGTGGGACTACCACATCTATCTAATTCGACACCAATGTGCAATAATGGGGATTGGCCAATCCAAAAGGCATACTAACTGGGATAATTCTGAAATGCTATGTAGCTTGTTGTCAAAACTGCATACGTTTTGCTCTATGCATTTGTCGCTGAACAACAAATAGGGGTAAATCATGAAGCTGAGCATGTCGCTTCTTGCTTGGTACTTGCAAAGCTGGGAGCCCGATTGCCGTATTCAAGACGACAGCCTGAGCATCGAGGGATTGCGGTTCGTAATGGACGATGTGGAGGAAATGCAACCCGAGTATGCGTATTTCGGAATAGGTTCGAGCTTTTTTGCGGACAAACAATACGCTGACAAATGCCTGGTGGTGAACCGTCGCAGTATCATTATGCTTGACAGAGTCGATTACAACGCGATACTAAACGGAGTCCTTTCAGCTTTCGATTTTTTCAACCGTTGGGAAGCGAGCTTGCTCGATGCGAGCGCCCGCAATGCCCCTTTGAGGGAGTTTGTCGAAATAGCAGCTTCGGTGTTAGAAAATCCGTTGGCGGTTGGCAGCCTCGATATGAGCTTCATCGCGTCAAGTGACCTTGACGGCCATCGCGTCGATCCGCTCTGGGAGAGCATCTGCAAAGGTACCGTTGACTCGAATCCCGCTTTATACGAACCCTACGTGGATTCAGTGGGAGACAGAATCAATGACCTCTCGGAGACGCCGAAGCTTGTACGAAATGTTTACGAGGGTGGTGATCCTGTGGTGATGCTGTACTTACCTCGCAGCGGTGAAGTTGCGGGCTTTATTAGCATCTTGCAGGAAAACGACAAGCTTACAGAGCAAAACCTGCAGCTCGCACCCGTCTTCGCACGCTACTGCCTGAAAGCCGAGGAGCTTGTGGCTGAAACAAGCGCGTTGCAGTCTGGCACAGCGCTTTTCCGGAGGCTTCTGGAAGGTGATGATATTGGCTTCGGCAACCTCGAGCGCTTTGTGAGGGAACTTCCCGCGCCGCCTTGGCGATTACTCGCGATGCGTGTGAGCGGTCGAGGCGATCGCCTTGCCATGAGTGGATTGCTGAGCGAATTGAAGCGTAACACGAGCTGTTTTTTCCCGCTTGAGCAAAGAGGAGCCTGTTTTTCCATCGTCGCAGATAGCGAGGTTCAGCAGTTGAGCATACTCCAGGGTGCGGTGTCGATAGGTGCCTCCGTACCTTTTGCTGACCCGGTCATGTTGCCCGTTCGTCTCCAGCAGGCCGAGTTCGCGCTCGATCAGGCACGCGATGCGCGGGGGCTGTTTCTCTGCGAGGCCTATGCTTGTGACTACCTGCTCCTCACATTTCGCGCGTTCGGTTCGACTGCGGCGTTGTTGCATCCGGCATTAGAGGCGCTTGAAATCTACGACGAGAAGAACCAAACAGAGCTTCGCGTGACCCTTTCCGCGTACCTGCGTCATGAGCGCAATCAGCTGGAGGCCGCAAGGGACCTGCACGTCCATCCGAACACCATGCGCTACCGGCTTAGCAGAATCCGGGAGGTTGCCGGACTCACGTTGGAGGACGCGGAAGAGCTGAAATATCTTCGGCTGTCGGACTGGTTGAGTGGCCAAGCGTCTCCTAGGCATAAGTGAAACTGATGAGCGTGAATAAACGACACGGGCCCATTGCCCTCGAAGTAATCTGCGATGGTGGTGAAATACCAGCACAGGTCGTCATCGCTTCTGACTATAATGGGCGACTTAACCCGCTGGCAGCCATGAAGCCAGGGG
>CAMOLA010000099.1 GCA_946618265.1 uncultured Eggerthellaceae bacterium | reverse complement strand
TCGTACATTTGACTCCTTTTCTGCCATTCCGTAAGCAGGCTGGCGATTATGGGCCGAAATGTGCGATGAGACGCAATAACCAGCTTGCGGCTTTTGCGAAATCGCGGTGGGACGCAAACCGCCGAAGTGAGCTCCCGCCCGCGCGCAAGGAAATTAGCCGAGGTACGGCTGGCCCGTCTTCTTGTCGATGAACGGGACGCCGAGGCGCGCGAGCTCGGCGGCGAGCGTTTCGACGAGCATCGGGAGCGCCGCCTTGACGTCGTGCGTCAAATCGTTGGTAAGGATGTCGGGCTCGGTGTTGGCGACCTGCATGCCGATACAGATCCCCTCGCAGTCGTATCCCAACAAGATCGCGGCATCGAACAAGTCGATCAGCCTCAGGTCGTGCAGCGACATGTTGGCACCTTGCGACTTGGCCATGTCCTCCGGCGTGCCCTTGAGCACCGTGCCGGGCGCCTCGCCCGAAAACTCGACGGCGTCGACCGTGATGACCGCATCGCACGTGTCCAGATAATTGATCATGTCCATCGTGAGCACGCCCAGATCGAACATCTCGACGCCCTCCGGCACATCGAACCGTTCCTGCACGACATCGTAAGCGGCAGGCCCCACGCCATCGTCCAGATGCAGGCGATTGCCCACGCAGAATACGGCTATCTTCTTTTTGCGCTCTTCCAAAACCTTCTCCACTCCCGGGCCGATCAACCAGGTTGCCTGGCCCATTTTCCTATTTCAGAACGGTACGTATATCCAGATTGTAATACGTCGCCCACGCAACGGCCACCAGCGCGATGACGATGCAGACGACGGCCCATATGCGCTCGCGTCTGACGTACGTCTCACGCGACACGCCTTTGCTGTCGGCCCGATGCGCGGCGAGGGGTTGGCTGACGCGCGCGAACGCGACATGCAAGAGCACGAGCAGCACGCCCGTCACGACGGCCAGCGCAATCGTCCACGCCTGCGGCATGGCGTAGGCGCCGTAGAACATGTAATCGGCGAAAATGTAGAGCGGGTAGAACAATATGCACGCCCAAAACCCATGGGCGGGCCCCCAGATGCCCGGCATGAACAACGCACCGATGTTGATGGGCGGCAAACCCGCGAGGAATTCCTCCTCGCGCGCGATTTCCTCGTCGGTCAGCTCGGCGACGCGCGCAGTCTGATTATCCATGGCATGCTCCGTTTCTTCTCCCTGACGGGGATCCGAAAGGCAATTGCGTTTCGGATCCCTATCAGAGAGAAGGGGCCCGAAAGCCCCCTCTCACGTAACGCTTACCCGAACTGTGCGCTATTCGGCGCGCGGCTCCAGGTTGTCGTCACCCACGATGACATGCTTGTCGGGGTCGTAGACCAGACCGCCATGCTCCTTGCGGAAGAACATGAGCTTGGTCGGCTCGGTGCCCTCGACATTGGCCAGGTAGACATGAATGAACATGAAGATGATGAACACGTACATGCCGAAGTAGTGGATGATGCGGATCGACATGGCGCCACCCCAGGCGTTGATGAAGAACTGGCAGAAGTCAGATTCTGCAGTCGGCGCCCACAGGCACAGGCCCGTGATGAACATCAAGATGATGAGGATCGGGATGAGCAGGTACGAAAGCTTCTGCGGAACGCCGAGCTTTGCGGACAGCGGGTGATCCTTCTTCATGAACAGGTAGTACTTGACCCACTGGACGCCCTGATGGCGGTTGTCCTTCTGGGGCAGCCAGGTCTTGTAGTCAGGCACCGTCTTGCGCGTGCCGCCCGTGGGAGCGGATTTCACGACGAGCGACAGAACCATGCGCACGACGCAGTTGATGAACAGGATGAAACCGAAGAAGATATGCGCACCGCGCGCGACGCCCATGGTGCCGGCAACCGGGAAATGAATCAGGAAGCCGGTGATGATCAGGAAGATCATCGCAACCAAATTGATCCAGTGCGTGATGACGAAGGGAAGCGGATGGGCTTCCTTGTAATGTGCGAGATGGGCCATCTTACTTCACCCCCCAGGGGTTGGTAACGGTCTCGAAATGCTTGCCCGTCGCCGGCTCGCTCACATGGACCGCGCACGATACGCACGGGTCGTAGCTGTGGACGAGACGCAGGGCGTTGAGCGGTTTCTCGATATCCTCGACCGGGCAACCGATGAGCGCCTGCTCGATGGGGCCGGGCGTGCCGTCCTCGGCGTGGGGCGCGAGGTTCCACGTGGTCGGGATGATGATCTGGTAACCGTCGATCTTGCCGTCGGTAACCTTCTCGGCGTGGTACAGAGCACCGCGCGGTGCCTCCCAGAAGCCGGGGCCCGAACCGGTCTTGGTGACCGGCTTGGCGAAGTAGCTCTCCATGTCCTTGTTGGCGAACTTGTCGGCGGAAATGCCTTCCTTCTCGGCGAGATCGCCAAGCAGGTCTTCTGCCGTGCCGCCCTTGCAGATCTCGATGAGCTGCTCGGTCCAGTCGACCATGAGCTGGGCGACGTACTTGGTCTCGAGCTGGCGCAGAGCCGTGCGGCCCAGCATGGAGACGCCGGCGACCAGCGGATTGTCGATGCCCACGGACTGGGCGATCGGCGCGATGGCCTCGAGGAACGCATTGACGTTCTCGACCATCCAGGCGTTCTGCTCTGCATACTCGGGCTGCTGGCCACGTGCATAGGCCACGAGAATACGGGCCAACGGGCCGGTCTCGAGCGGCTTGCCGTCGTAGGCCGGAGCCTTGCACCAGGTGTAGCGGTCGTTGACGTCGTACTCGGTGAATGCGGGCACCGTGGTGAAGTCGGGCGACGTGTACGTGCCCGTGCCCTCGTACCACGAATGGCCAACGTATTCGGTGATGGACGATTCGACGATGTCCTGAACGCCAAAATCGGCCTTGGTGAGGATATCGTTGAGGTCGGTGATGACGCCGGCCGGCATGTAGCGGTCGTTGTATTCGAGGCTGCCGCGCTCGAACACGCCCCAGGCACCGAAGCGCCCGACGCCGCCGCCCCAGGTGAGGCCGTCGCGGTACACGTCGCCGAGAAGCAGCGTGTCCTGCAGCATGGTGTCGTCGACCCATGCCTTGATCTCGTTGACCATGGCCCACAAATCGTCGAGCTTCTGAGCGGTGGGCACGAACGCCGTGCCGCCCGGGATGATGGTCATGACATGCGGCATCTTGCCGCCGAGCAGGGCCGCGACCTCGGAGGAGCGGGCCTGCATCTTGAGGGCCTCGAGGTAGTGCGAGGTGAGCAGCAGGTTCTGCTCGGGGTTGAGCAGGTAGCCCATCTCTTCCTTGGTGTCGAACCAGTTGCCCGAGAAGATGGACAGCTGGCCGTTCTCGGCGAACTTGGTCAGGCGAGCCTGAACCTCGTTGAGGTCGCTGTGAACCGACAGGCCGTTGGCCTTCGCGTATACGGTGGCATCGGTCGGGCTGGCGTTGCCCGTGACGGCCGCGATGGGGTTGACGTAATCGAGTGCCGCCAGATTGTACAGCCAAAGGATGTGGCTGTGCAGGAACTGGGCGCCCTCGATGAGGTTACGGACGATGCGGGCCCTGTTGGGGATCTTGATCCCATAGGCCTGCTCGGCCGCAATGGTGGAGGCGTGGTTGTGCGAAACCGGGCAAACGCCGCAGATGCGCTGCACGATCTGGGCCGCATCCTCGGGAGTGCGGTGCTCAACGACCTTCTCCATGCCGCGGAAGCTGCCGCCGGAGACCCATGCGTCCGTGACCTTGCCGCCCTGGACCTCCATCTCAACGCGCATATGGCCTTCGATGCGGGTAATCGGGTCGATAACTGAACGTGTCATGTCTGATTACCTCCCCTCTTCCACTTCGGCCAATGCATCGGTGGCCGGCTCGTACTGCTTGGCGATCTCCTTCTGGGCTTCGTGCAGCTTGGCCGGATCCTCGGTCTCGTAGACCGAGTACTCGTACTGACCGATCGCCTTGTCGGGATTCTTCTCGTCCCATGCACGACGCTTCTCGAACGGCGCGCCGCCATCGGTACGGCCGGACTTCTTCATGCCGAAGCCGTGGATGATGAGCGCTGCCGCCACGATGCCCGTGAGGGCGCCTGCCACGATGGTGGGCTGGAAGAACCAGTCGCCGATGTGCAGATCGCGATGACGCTCGTAGAACGGCGTGTTGACCTCGACCCAGTTGTCGCCCGGATCGTTGGGGTTGGCTTCGCAGCAGCCCAGGCACGGGGAGCCGGCCTGGATGCACCAGCTGCGGCGGTTGTTCCACATCGTGACGCCGCAGTTGGAGTGCGTCTGCGGGCCCTTGCAGCCGAGCGGATACAGGCAGTAGCCCAGTTCCTCTTCCTTGCTGCCGAACTCGTAGACGAACTCGCCGTTCTCGAAATGCCCACGACGCTCGCAGTTGTCGTGAATGGTCTGGCCGAAGATGCCCGAGGGCTTGCCCTGGTCGTTAAGACCCAGCGTGCTGACGACGGCGGGGACATCGCCAGCGACAAGGGCTTCCTTGCCGCCCATCATGAGCACCTGCACCAGCACCGACATGAGCCACTCGGGGTTGGCCGGGCAGCCGGGGATGTTGACGACCGGGGTGGCGATGCCATGCTTGTTCAGGATGCCCGAAACGCCCGTGGCGTTCGCGGGGGTGGGATGGGCCGCCATCCAGCCGCCGTTGACGGCGCAAGAACCCAGCGCGATGACCGCAGCGGCGTTCTCGGCTGCGTGGACGAGGATTTCCTCGCCGGTCTCCATGGCGACGCGCAGCGTGTTGCTGTCGAAGCCCTGGGTGATGCCGCCCTCGTACACTACGACGTAGTTGCCGTTGGCGATTGTTTCTTCCTTAGCCGCTTCAAGCGAGTGGCCAGCGCCAGCGCACAGAACGTCGGAGTAGTTCAGTGCGATGAGCTCGAGTACGACCTTGCCCACGTCGGGAGTCTCGATCTGGGCGAACGACT
>CAMOLA010000098.1 GCA_946618265.1 uncultured Eggerthellaceae bacterium | reverse complement strand
CCCCCGTGCATTCTTCCAGTGCTTGAAGAACCATTTAGGTTTAGCCGAAGCCAAGAGAACGCGCATAGGCTCCGCCGGCTTGGCGTAATGGCATCAACCCCGGAGACCCGTTTCGGCCCCTCAGCGCAGGCTGAGCCAGTACGACGCCGTCATCTTCTTGTACAGGGCGCCGAGTTCCTTCGGCGACAGAGGCATACCGTCGTAGATCCACTTTTGCAACAACATGGCCTGCGAGGAGGCGAAGAAATACGCGATATACTCGCGCTCGAGAGCGTCCATTGCGGTGAGGTCGCTCAGAATTTCGTCGTTCAGGCGTTCGAGCGAATGCGTGACCACGCGGATGAAGGTGTCGTCGACGCCCCTGATCGACCGGATGAGCCGCTGGTAGTAGTCGCGGTCATCCAAGATGGCGACGTAGATGTTTTCCATGTAGATGTCGGACATGCTTTTCGCCTGTTCGGTGGAGAGCATGTCGTTCATCATGCGGATGGGCTTGACCACCCCATCGTCGAAGATGGCCTCGACGATGGCTTCCTTGTCCTGGAAGTTATCGTAGAACGTTTTGCGCGACAGGTGCGCCTGGCGGCATATCTCGGTTACCGTGATCTTCGGATACGGCTTCTTCGCTATGACCTCGCGAAAGCTTCGGACAATGGCTTCCTTCGCGCCCACGGTTCCCCCTCTGATATACGATTGCTGCAAATCGCGAAACGCCAGACATCGTGGCTCGAACGCAAGACCAACCCCAATTGCGGCCCCGCATCTCCGCTAGCCTTCCGCACAAGATTCCCTTGGCGTAAGTGTATCATGCCCGAACCGTGGGATTGCAGGTCATACCGCCATCGGTCGTCTGCTGAGAGGGGCGTCGTCAACTCTTCGGGCGCGAGCTGGTTTCTGACAGGGACGCCAACGACGCGTTAGGCGCAACCATGGCCGTGGTCGTGGCTGCATCCGACGAGCGACTCGCGCAGGCGATCGCATCCGCAACCCGCCGCCTCGAGTTCCTCGTCGATCGCGTCGGCGGTACCGTCATCGACGAGCTCTATCTCGAACGTGAGGTCGTGACCGGCTAGCTCGTGATTGCAGTCGACGCGCACGACGCCGTCCGACACTCCGAGCACCTTTGCGCGGGCCGTGTCCTGGCCGACCCGGAACGCGATGTACGACCCCACGGGCAGCTCATCGGCATGGGGAAAATTGGCGGCGGGCACTTCGACGACGGCGCGCTCGTCGTATTCGCCGTAAGCCTCCGCCGCAGGCACGGTTATCGTGCAACGCTCGCCGCGTCCGAGTTCGGCGAGCGCCCGTTCGAACGCGGGCAGCAGCGCGCCGTCGCCGACGGTGACGGCAACCGGCTCATGCACGAGCCATGTGTTCACGAATTCGTACCCGTTCTCGAGCTGCCCTGCGTAATGCACGAGCACCTTCTGCCCCGCTTTCAACATCGATCGCCCCTTCTCCGCATCGTGCCCGAACGAGTCGGAAGGACAGTTATTCCGACTCATTACCATAACGCAGCTTTAAGCGCCTCCGAGTGGAATGAACAGACGCTCTTCCGATCCGTCCCATTTCGCCCGCGCTCCCAGGATGGCATCGTGCAGGCGCTTCGCCCTCGGCTCGATGAACTGCACCGCGAAGCCGACCCGGCTGCGCAGGTCGGCCACCATGAACGAGGGCTTGCCGGCGCTCGCGCGCACGGCGTCTTCATCCGCCCCCGTCGCCCGCGCCTTCTCGAGCGCGTTCTCAAGGTCGGGATATCCCACGGTGATTACGGGAATGCCCAGGAAATCGCATGCGTCCTGCGCTTCCTCCAAGCTCTCGACGAACATGTGCACGTGATTGAGACCGGCGACGCCCTGCTCGTTGATCTCGGTGAACATGGTCGGCACCGACCAGTCGTTCTGCGTGACGACCTCGACGGAATGGCTTCCCCACGCACCGTAGGCCGCGTGGAACTCGAGTCCCGCGCAGTCGACCTCCTCGCCATGGTAGAGCAGCTTGCCGAACGTGTTGGTCGTGTAGAAGAACGGCCCCGAACCGAACAGCCTATGGTGCTCGGTCATGAACTGCCGCCAACCAGGCGCGCAAAATCCCAGCTGGTGCACCCAATCCCGGTCTTTGAAAAAGTCGGCGTAATCCTTGACAATCACTTCAGCCAACGCAGTCTACCTCCAACGCATAGCGCCTCGAATTACCGCGGCGCGATCACAGAATGCATAGGGGACGACCTCCCCGGTGCTTCAGTCCTCCGAGCTAGCGGCCCATCAATTCTGCGACCGACCGCAGCGGGCGCGTGCCGTCCCAATTCTCGTGCTGCATCTTGATTCCCTGATACAGCTGCTCGAGCGGCGCGTTCACCTCGATGAACGAACCCAGCTGCTCGCGAGCATCCACGTACACGACGTAGAGCCCCTGGCCCGACGTCATCTCCATGGCAATCTCGCAGCCCGCATCCACCAGTTCGCGTGCTACCTTCTCGGTATCGTCAGACCAGATGCACAGGTGGTGCAAACCGTAATGGCCGAGCTCCTCGTAGACATTCGGCTCATCGTTCGCCAACTCGATGAGCTCGATCTGGATGTCATGGTAGTGGCCGATGGCGCACCTCGTGAGCGAAGCGCTCTCCTCGCCGCGATACTTCAGCTTGGCCGGCGGATGCACGCCCATATCGAAGAACGGGCCCGCTCCAAGCAGCGTGGCCATGCGCCCGGCCGCCTCCTCGACGCTCTCCACGTAGTAGCCAAGCTGCTTCACGCCGTACTTTCCCAGAATTCCCTCGTTCATTGTCTATCCCTTCGTTTTGAAAGCGGGCTTGCATAGCTTTCCGAGCCCGCAATCGGCAACCAAATCCCCGCAATGGAGTCCAAATGCGTCAAGCCCCGGTGCTTGACACGCCAGATGTCTAGCAAAGCGCGCCGCCGTCGACGATGAGGTGCTGGCCCGTCATGAACGACGAAGCGTCCGAAGCCAGATACAGCACCGCGTACGCGCAATCCTGTACCGTGCCGAACCGGCCGAGCGGAATGCCCTTCAGCATCATGGGACCGTACTGTTCGTGCTCCACGGCCTTATGGGTCATGTCGGTATCGATGAGCCCCGGGTAGAAGCTGTTCACCCGCACGCCCATCGGCGCAAGCATCTTCCCAAAGTAGTGCGTGAGCGAACGAATCGCGCCCTTCGCGGCCGTGTAGGCCGCCGCGCCTTCGGCCTTCCACGCAGCGAGCGAGGAAACGGGCACGATGGCCCCGTGGCCCCCTTTCGCGCATTCCTTGGCGCCGTATTTCATCATAAAGAACACGCCGTCCAAGTTGACGCCCATGACGTTGCGCCAGTTGTCCGTATCGAACACGGCGTCGTAGCCGCCCGATGCCGAAAGGCCCGAGATGCCAGCAGAAAGCACCATGATATCCAGCTGCCCAAACTCCGCAACGCACGCCTCGACGGCCGCCTTGCACTCTTCTTCCTCGGAAACGTCGGTGACGCGATACGCCGCCACACCGCCCGCTTCCTCAATTTCGCGCACGGCTTCTTGCAGCTTGTCCTCGCGCCGCGCCGTCAAGAACACGTTCGCCCCGTGCTGCGCAAGAAGTTTTGCCGATTCGTTGCCGATTCCATGAGAGCTCGCACCCGTGATGAGCGCCACGCGCCCTGTGAGGTCGAACAAATCCCCTGCGACGTCCATACCCGCCTCCTATTTCGCAAGAACAGCAAACAGTTCCATGACGATTCTTGCCAAGTGAGGCCATTCTCTCAATTTTCAATACGATAAAGTCGTTTGCCGCACCCCACAAAACAGGGCGGACTGTCACGACCCACGTAACAGAATCGGGAAAATGAAACCCTAACGTTCGCCCAAATGACGCACCGACCACCAAGCCTTTGCCGACGCCAAAGGCAGGGTATCAGAACGAGAACCAAACTGGGCCCTATTCAGCCGTTATGATTGCGGTGATTCGACCGGTCAGTTGGCGTCCTTTTGCAGGCTACGCTGGAAGAAGGACGTAGCCCGCTCGCGCGGATGCATGGCGCCGTCCGTTGTCCTTACGCGTTACGCTGGAAGAAGAGCGCGGCCCAGCCAGGATCGACGACATAGGTCTTCTCGCGCGCCATGCGCGAGCCGGCGACCATGTTGAACACGCGATCGTACAGGCTCCGCGGCACGACGGTCTCGGCCTCGCGGCCGTCGACCACGAACGAGAGCGCGATGTCGCCCATCTCGGTAAGCCCGCCGAAGAAGCATTCAGCTTCGCCCGAAATCTGTCCTTCGTCGATGAAGCGGTTCATCATGACCGCCTTCAGGGCTTCGATGGCCATGTCGGACAGCCCCTCCTTGAAGATGAGGGCCTTCTCGCGCAACTGGTTGTGCGAGGTGACGACGCGCGTCGTGACCTCGAGGTCCTCGTCATGCCCGGCGTTTTCCTCGCGCGCCATCTTGTCGATGAGCCCGATAGCCTCGTCGAGTTTCTTCTCGTCGATGATGTACTGGATCATGGCATGATGTTCCATGTCGTTGTACAGGCACGGATAGGTCAGCTCGATCGAAGAATGGCAATTCGGACACTCGTGAGCAAACAGCGTCCCGTCGAACATGCGCTCGACCTGCTCGTAGTTCAAAATGCTGTTGATGCTCTCCCAGATGAGGGTAGTGCTCTCGGTTCCGCAATTCGGACAAGTTACCGTATCCTGCGTGGAGTCAGCCATGACGTGCGTCCTCTTTCCTATCGACGTGAAATCATACGAACTGGATACTACCACCCCAACCCGCTCCTGACAAAATGGGGCCCATCATAATGATACAGTACCTCAGAGGTAATGTATCATCCGACGTCAACCTCCCCACCCGAGCAGTCGATGCGCGCGAAGCGCGCGAGCCCACACCAACGCACCCGGAAGAGCGGAGCCCCGGCGCCCCGGGATGGCCGCGTTCGGCGCGGGCGGGC
>CAMOLA010000097.1 GCA_946618265.1 uncultured Eggerthellaceae bacterium | reverse complement strand
GAGCGTGAAGTGCTCGTCGTCGTAGTCGCACGAGCAGCCCATGCCCTTGATCTGGTTGACGATGGTGTTGCCGTATTCCTCGCGCCACTTCCAGCACTCGTCGATGAACGCCTCGCGGCCGATCTGAAGGCGCGAGATGCCCTCGTCGGCGAGCTTCTTGTCCACCTTGGTCTGCGTGGCGATGCCGGCATGGTCGGTGCCGAGCACCCAACGTGTGGGACGGCCCTGCATGCGGGCGTGGCGCGTGCAGGTATCCTGAATGGTGTCGTTGAGCGCATGGCCCATGTGGAGCACGCCCGTGATGTTGGGCGGCGGGATGACGATGGTGTAAGGCTGGTCGGCGTAATCGCCCTTGCCTTCGCTGCGGCGGAAATAGCCCGCGTCTTTCCAGGCGTTGAACAGCGGCGTCTCATGCGCCGCGAAATCGTAGTCGATCTTCTTATCTTCAGCCATGTGAGTCTTCTCTCCGAGTTCTCTCTTTACGCACATACCCGCCTATGATACCGCAATTACGCCATGACCTCGGGAAGGTGACGTCGGCTACACAAGCGCTCGATTATCGAATATTTTACAGAAAACATACCCGATTGCCCGCCCTGGTGAGAGGGCGGCGGGGGCGTTCGCTTGGCTTCGGCTAACCTAAGTGAAGGTTTGAATACAGTGCCTGCAGAATCGCGCCCGCCCCCGCCGCCCTCTCACCAGGGCTATCGTTACGTACATGATGCGCGTATTGGATCCAGCCTACAGCGTAAACGCACGACTAATGTAAACGCCCCATCCCCATCCTCGGCGCAGCTGGCAGCCCGAAAACGTTTTGGCATCTTTTCAAAAACACCACCGCTGACGGCACCCCTACGTCCAGAACTCGAAGCCCTCGACGATGCCCTGGTAGGCCCAGCTGTACACGTCGGAATACCACCCCGTTTCGGGGACGAAGCAGAGCAGCACGCTGTAGACGAGCGAGAACGCCACGAGGATCGAAAGCGTGCGCCTGAACGCCCGCGCCCAGATGGAATCATGCGGCAAGTTCTCGTTGGCGATGAAGGCGAGCAGCACGACGGCTGCCAGGAACATGAAGGTGAAGTCGGCGAAATAGCGCTGCAGGATGCCCGCGAGCTCCGCGTCGAAGAGGGCGACGAGCACGCCGCTGATAAGCAAAACGACGATTACGCCCGAAATCGTATGCGTCGAACGCTGCCTGACGCGACGGTCGAGCAGGGGCTTCGCGAACGGGATGATCCACAGCACCGGCAAGCAGGCCAGGATGCCGCCGAACGTGACCTCGTGCACCGTCTCGCCCATATAGGTCGTGTCGAACGGCGCAGGCTGTATGAACGGGAACGTTCCGTCGACTGCGGGCGGCTGCAGGAAGTACGCGAAGATCGCCGGCGCGATGCGCCCGAGCGCCAGTCCGCGTTTGGGCATGTCATGGACCGTGAGGTTGTAGTTCGCGCCGAAGTTCGTCGGCGACCCGAACCGGGCCCAGTTGTACCACATGATGCCGGCGGCCACGACGACGTAGGGCGCTATCAGGCATACGAACTCCCGAGCGCCCACGGGCGTGAACAGGCGCCGTTTCGTGACGTAGCGCCGCCAGAACAAGGGGAAGGCCACCAACGACAGCGCGAGCAGCTGGGGCCGGCATCCCGCAACGAGAGCCATGCACAGCGACCCGGCCAGATACCATCCGCACGGACGCGCGCTCACGCGCCCCCGCATCCACAGGTACAGCCCCCACACCGAGAACGCCAAACCGCACATGATGGGCAGCGAATAGAACGTGGGGAACTTGACCAGGTACAGCGCGCCGCTGCACATCACGAGCGGTATCTGCAGCAAGAGGAAGACGCCCAGGCTGACGCGCTTGAAGTGGTAGCGCGCGAACCTGTCGAGCAGCGCCGTGCAGCCGAGCATGAACGCCACCATGGCTATGAGGATCCCCATCGCCGTGGGGAAATCCGCCCCTGTCGCCAGGTAGAACGGCAGATAGAACAGGAGCTCCGGCACGATGCCGAAGTACACGTAGTACTTGCCCTCGTAATAGGCCGTATCGAACAGGTACGCGTCGCCGTGCGTCTTCTGGGCCTCATCGCGCGCCGCCTTGTCGTAGGGATTCTCGAGTTCGCCGAGCCACGCGGGCGGTTCCTGGTCGAGATAGAGATGGCCCTGCGCGAGCGAGTGAGCCAGCATCGCGTACTGCTGGGCGTTGTCGCCGCCGGCATCGTAGACGTTGACGATGCTCTCGCGATCCCATGCGCCGTAGTTGTACGATTTGGACGCGATGCCCACGAGGTTCGAGCCCAAAAGCAAAAACGACGATACCAGATACACCTCGACGAGCACGGCGGCCACGATCGCCCGTTTCGAGAACACGTTTTCCTCCACGATCCCGATGCGATAGATCTGCGACCGCGGGCGGAAAAGATATCCCATGTAAATCGTGAGGAACACGAGCACGAACCGAACGACGTTGAACGAGAACGGTTCGGGGGCGTTGATCGATAT
Source organism: uncultured Eggerthellaceae bacterium (assembly GCA_946618265.1). Next base: position 2,452 of record CAMOLA010000097.1, on the reverse strand, counting down.
CCCGCGCAAATCGACCGGATAGCTGGCGCCTTCGTCAAGCAGCTCGATTTTCAGATTGCCGACGTCGCCGGCGGGGCTGACGTGCACGTACATGCTTTCCGGCACGGCCGTCGACACCGCGACGTCGGGCACGCCGCTCGTGTAATCGGTGGTTCCGAAATACGATTGGTGCGCGGCGTCGGTGAACTGTATCCGGAACGTGAGCAGCTGCGCCGGCTGCTCCGGATCCAAATCGAAATGGATGTTGCGGACGGGAACGCCCAGGTCGCGAAACTCGACTTCATGCTGGAACGCCGTGAAGCGAAAACCCTCGTCGCCATTCGGCACGAGCTCTACCTGGTCGTCGAGCGATATCTCCTCGTAGCCCATCGTGGCGTAGAAGTTGACGTTGAACAGGAGCACCTCGAGCACGAGGGCGACGAGGAAGATGACGCCGGCGCTGACCAGCATGCGCCGCACGACCCCATCGCGTGCCTCGAGCATTTCGCGAAATTGCCCGGATATGTTGCGCGCCCAATTCATGACGCGTAATTATACGCCGCCCGAACGCGCAAGGAGCCCACGCTTGCGCGAGGGCTCCGAACGCTCATGTTAGCTTCCGGTAATTCGCATGCCGCTCGAGGGCGAAAACGAGAGGCGCCCAGATGCCCCGAGTTCGCGCTAAAACCCTCCTTGCTGCCTTCCGGCCGCAAGGAGGGTTTGGGACGCGAAGAGGGAGCGCCTGGGCGCCTCGCGCCATGCAGCAGGTGCGCTTGCCGTCAGGCAAGCTCAACCCAATTAGGCCAATGCCTCTTTGACGTCGGCGTAGACGGCATCCGGGTCGCGGTCGCCATCGATGGAAACGAGCAGCTCGCTGCCACGATAGTAGTCGATGAGCGGCGACGTGGACTTCTCGTAGACCTCGAGGCGGTTGCGGACGGTGGCCTCGTTGTCGTCGTCACGCTGGTACATCTCGCCGCCGCACTTCGGGCAGGACGCGTCGGCGACGCTGCCAATGTAACCGCATTCCTTGCACATGCGGCGCGAGGTGAGACGCTTGATGATGACCTCGGGATCGACGTCGACGAGCAGCGCCGCATCGAGCGGACGCTCGAGCTTGCCCAGCTCGGCGTCGAGCGCCACGGCCTGGGCGGAGGTGCGGGGGAAGCCGTCCAGGATGAAGCCGGCATCGGTGTCCGGATCCTGCAGGCGGTCGATGACCAGGCCGATGATGACGTCATCGGGAACGAGCTCGCCAGCGTCCATGAACGTCTTGGCCTTCTTGCCAAGCGGGGTGCCTGCGGCCACGGCAGCGCGGAGCATGTCGCCGGTCGAAATGTGCGGGGTCTTGAACTCTTCGACGAGCTTAGCGGCCTGCGTGCCCTTGCCAGCACCAGGCGCACCCAAAAGAACGATGTTCATAGCAATGATTCCTTTCGTCGGAAACGCGATATCTGGTATTGTAGCAAACGCTGTTTAACTATGACCACTTCGACTGTTCCTCTTGAAGAATTCTTTATGCGCTATCGCCTTCTCATAATCACGGCAACCATCATCTGGGGAAGCTCGTTCGTCATCGTAAAGGACGTGACCGGCCTGGTGACGCCCGCATGGATCCTCGCCGTGCGGTTCGCGGCGGCGAGCATCATCATGGCCATCGCGCTCATCGGGCGCAGGAAGGTGTATTTCGAGAAGTCGCATGTCGGCTACGGGTTGCTGTTCGGCCTCGCGATGTTTCTCGCGTACTACCTGCAGACCGTCGGCATCACCGACACGACCCCCGGGAAAAACGCATTCCTGACGGGGACCTACTGCGTGATCGTGCCGTTTCTCGCCTGGGCCGTCATGCGCAAGCGACCGAGCCGCTACAACATCGTGGCTGCGCTGCTGTGCATCGTCGGCATCGGGTTCATCAGCCTCAACGGCGGCTTTTCCATTCGGTTCGGAGACGCCATGACGCTAGCCTGCGCGTTCTTCTACGCCGTGCACATCGTGCTGGTTTCGCTGTTCGCCAAGGGGCGCGACATCTTCGTGCTGACGATGTGGCAGTTCGTCGGCGTGGCCGCATGCTCGTTCGTCGTGGGGCTCGTCGCCGAGCCCATGCCCGCTTGGGCCGCGCTGCCCGCCGAATGCTGGGGATCGCTGGCCTATCTGGCCATCGCCTGCACCACCCTCGCGCTGCTCTTCCAGAACATCGGACAGGCGCACCTGCCGCCGGCGACCGCATCGCTGCTGCTCTCGCTCGAAGCGGTGTTCGGCGTCGTCTTCAGCGTCGCGCTCGGCGCCGAGGCGCTCTCGCTGCGCGTGGTCATCGGCTTCGCCCTGGTGTTCGCCGCCATCGTGGTCAGCGAGGTCCTGCCCGAACGCGCCAAGCGGCAATGAGCTGGCCGAACGGGTTCTCTATGTTGAACCGCCGTTGCCGCGGAGCCGCCCCGGGCAGGTGGGGCGTGAGCGATTCTGCAGGCACTAACTT
>CAMOLA010000096.1 GCA_946618265.1 uncultured Eggerthellaceae bacterium | reverse complement strand
AGAATGGCGATGATGTCCTGGAGGTCCTTGTAGTTCTGCAGGAGCTCCTGGATGCCAACGGCTACGCGGTAATGCTCCTCGCCGACGATCTGCGGGTCGAGGGCGCGGGACGAAGACTCGAGCGGGTCGACAGCCGGGTAAATACCGAGCTCGGCGATGGAACGCGAGAGAACGGTACGGGCGTCGAGGTGCGTAAACGTCGTGGCCGGCGCGGGGTCGGTCAAGTCGTCGGCAGGGACGTAAACGGCCTGCACGGACGTAATGGAGCCCGTGGCGGTCGACGTAATGCGCTCCTGCATGTCGCCCATCTCGGTGGCCAGCGTGGGCTGGTAACCTACGGCGGAGGGCATACGGCCGAGCAGAGCCGATACCTCGGAACCCGCCTGGGTGAAACGGAAGACGTTGTCGATGAACAGAAGAACGTCCTGGCCCTGATCACGGAAGTACTCAGCCTCGGTCAGGCCGGCCAGACCGACGCGCAGACGCGCTCCGGGAGGCTCGTTCATCTGGCCGTAGACCAAGCAGGTCTTCTCGATAACGCCAGACTCGCTCATCTCGAGGAACAGGTCGGTGCCCTCACGGGTACGCTCGCCTACGCCCGTGAAGACCGACGTGCCGCCGTGCTCCTGGGCGAGGTTGTTGATGAGCTCCTGAATGATAACCGTCTTGCCGACGCCAGCGCCGCCGAACAGGCCGGTCTTGCCGCCGCGGACGAACGGCTCGATCAGGTCGATAGCCTTGATGCCGGTCTCGAAGATCTCGGTCGTCGTCGTCAGCTCTTCGTACTCGGGAGCCGGACGGTGGATGGGCATGTAGCCCTCGAGGTCGTCGGGAATCGGCTTCTCGTCGACGGCCTCGCCGACGACGTTCCAAATGCGGCCCAGCGTCGTGGGACCGACGGGCATCATGATCGGATGACCCGTATCCTGAACATCCAGACCGCGGATGAGACCGTCGGTGGAGCTCATGGAAACGGAGCGTACGAGGTTGCCCGGCAGGTGCGTCTCGACCTCGAGAACGAGGTGGATATCGCCAGCCTGCGTCTTGGCGTCAACCGTCAAAGCGTTGTAGATCGCCGGAATCTGGTCTGCCGGGAATTCAACGTCCACGACAGGGCCGACGATACGAACGATACGACCGATTGCGCCTTTGCTGGCCTCGAGCTCCTCTCTTGTGAATAGTGTTTGACTCATTTATTCCTCCAAAGCCGCTGCGCCGCCGACGATCTCGGAAATCTCGGTCGTGATGGCGCCTTGACGTTCACGGTTGTAAATTCTGGTAAGCGTCGAGATCATCTCGGTCGCGTTGTCCGTCGCCGACTTCATGGCCGTACGACGCGCGCCCTGCTCGGCAGCAGCGGAGTCGACCAACGCGAAGTACACGTCGGTGCGCAGGTACGCTGCCTCGAGGTAAATAAGGCAATGCCTCGTATCGGGCTCGAATTCGATGTCGCCTTCGTGCTTGTCGTCGATGTGCTCGCGGAAGTCGAAATAGATGTCCTTTTCGTTCTTCTTGAGTTCCATCTGATCGACGAAGCTCTGGGCGGGAATCGGCAACGTGGTCTTGGTCACGAGACGTTGCTCGCCCGCGTTCACCATATGGTTGAACACGATGAGCACCTCGTCGATATCGCCGGCGATATAGCCCTTGCGGATATACTCGGCGATCTCGGAAGCCTCGGCATACGTGGGGTCGGCGGAGCGGTCGCGCACTTCCACGAGCGGCTCGATGCCGCGGTACTCGAAGTAGCCGCACGCCTTCTTGCCGCACGCGATGATGCTGACCCTGATGCCCTGCGCTTCCTTTTCCTTCATCAGCTTCTCGGCAGTGCGCAGCGCATTGCTGTTGAAACCGCCGGCCAAGCCACGATCGGACGACACGACGATGATGACGCTATGTTTCACTTCGTCATGCGGATTGAGCAGCGGGTCGTCCTTCAGCCGGGAATACCCTGCCGTCGAAATGAGCATGTCGGACAGAGCCGATGCCCACGGCAGCGAGTTTTCCATGCGGACGGACGCACGGCGGATCTTCGCCGCGGCGACCATTTCCATGGTACGCGTAATCTGCTTCGTCGACGTGACGGAGTTGATGCGTCGTTCTATGTCGTGAAGGTTAGGCATGGTTCCCTACCTTACGCCGATGCCACGAACTGCTGCTTGAAGGCCTCGATAGCCTTGACGAGCGCATCCGTAGTCTCATCGGTGAACTTCTTCTCGTCAGCGATGCTCTTCAGAATCTCGGGCTTCTGCGCGCGCAGATAGTCGAGCAGCTCGCCGCGGAAACGAACGGTGTCGGCAACGGGGATGTCATCCAGGTAGCCCTTGGAACCGGCGAACACGGCCACAGCCTCCTCCTGGAAGGGCATGGGCACGTAACGGCCCTGCTTCAGGAGCTCGGTCATGTGGGCACCGCGGTTCAGCTGGTCCTGGGTGGCCTTGTCGAGGTCGCTGCCGAACTGCGTGAACGCCTGGAGCTCGCGGTATGCGGCCAGGTCGAGGCGCAGAGTACCGGCAACGGACTTGACTGCCTTCGTCTGTGCCGAACCGCCGACGCGGGACACGGACAGACCGACGTTGACTGCCGGGCGCTGGCCCTGGAAGAACAGGTCGGTGGACAGGAAGATCTGACCGTCGGTAATGGAAATGACGTTCGTCGGAATGTAGGCCGAAACGTCGCCAGCCTGGGTCTCGATGATCGGCAGAGCCGTCATGGAACCGCGGCCGTACTCGTCGGACATCTTCACGGCGCGCTCCAGCAGACGGGAGTGCAGGTAGAAGATGTCGCCCGGGTAGGCCTCGCGTCCCGGCGGACGGCGCAGGGTCAGCGACATCTGACGGTAGGCGACGGCCTGCTTGGACAGGTCATCGTAGATGATGAGCACGTGACGGCCCGGGTTCTCGGGACCGGCAGGCTTGCCGTCCTCGCCCGTGTAGACGAAGTACTCGCCCATGGCCGCGCCGGCCATCGGGGCGATGTACTGCAACGGAGCGGAATCCGAAGCGGTAGCGGACACGATGATCGTGTAGTCCATGGCGCCGTAACGCTCGAGCGTCTCGGCAACGCCGGCAACCGTGGAGGCCTTCTGACCGATCGCAACGTAGATGCAGATCATGTCCTGGCCCTTTTGGTTGATGATGGCGTCGATGGCGATAGCCGACTTGCCGGTCTGGCGGTCGCCAATGATCAGCTCGCGCTGGCCACGTCCGATGGGCACCATGGAGTCGATAGCCAGGATGCCGGTCTGCATGGGCTCGTGAACGGGCTTACGGCTAATAACGCCAGGAGCCTTGAACTCGACCGGACGGGTGCCCTCTGCCGTGATGGGACCCTTGCCGTCGATGGGCATGCCCAGCGGGTTGACGACGCGGCCGAGCAGACCCTTGCCCGACGGGACGTCCATAATACGACCAGTGGTGTGAACCTGGTCGTTTTCCTTGATTGCGGTGACATCGCCGAGAAGAACGGCGCCGATTTCATCTTCCTCGAGGTTCTGGACCAGACCGTACACGGTCTTGCCGCCCTCACCGATGAATTCCAGCAGCTCGCCGGCCATCGCGCTCTTAAGACCGTCGACGCGTGCGATACCGTCGCCGACCTGGATGACCGTCCCGACCTCACGCGAGTCAACACCCATCTCGAGATTCGCCAGCTGCTTGCGCAGGGCCTCGTCGATGGACTGAGCGGTGATTTCAGTCACTAGCATTCACCTCCCTTTTCGTTACTTCTTGAGCGTTTCGCGGGTCTTCTCGACCTGCGTCAGAAGGCTGGCGTCGAGACGCTCGTCCTTCGTGCTCATGATTATGCCGCCCAAGATGGACTTGTCGACGCGCTCGTTGAGCACGATCGTCTTGCCCGATTCGGAGCCGGCCTTTTTCTTGATGAGGTCGCGCAGGTGGTCGTCGAGCTCGACGGCGGTCGTGACGTCCACGACCATCATGTTGAGCTCGTCGTTCATGCGCTCCTCGATACCGTCCGCCACGCGCGACAGATAATCGAGCTCGCCGCGTTCTGCCATAAGGGCAATGACACTTACCAGCGCGGGGCTGGCCTGTGAAAATACGTCGCGTGCAATACTCGCCTTCTGCTCGGGCGTGTAGCCCGGATCCTTCAACGTGGCGTCGAGATCGGCGTTGCCGCGGATGGCGGCAACAATCGTCTTCGCCTCGTTGCAGACGCGCAATACGCCTTCCGGACCACCGTCATTCTTCACCGCTTCGAAAAGAAGCGACGTGTACGTGGCGATCTGTTCTTTGACGACTAGGCGATTAGTTGGCATTGAAACTGCCCGCCTCGTTGATATAGCGCTCGATGATGGCGCGATGATCGGCATCGCTCAGGTCGGATCCGACCAGTCGCGAAGCGACATCGACGGAGAGGTCGGCGACGGAGCTCTGCAGCTCGTTCATGGCAGCCTTCTTCTCGGCCGCGATGGCGGTGCGCGCCTTCTCGATCATCGTAGCGGCTTCTTCCTCGGCCCGTTTCTTGATGTTGGCCTCAACCGCTTCGCCCGTCTGCTTGGCATCTGCAATGATCTGCGATGCCTGAGCCTTTGCGTCTGCGAGCTGCTTCTGGTACTCCGCGAGCACGCGCTCGGACTCGATGCGTGCCTCCTCGGACTTCTGCAGCGCCTCGGCAATCGTCTTCTCGCGCTTCTCGAGCATGCCCTCGAACATGGGCCAGCCGAACTTCGCGAGAATGATGACGAGGACAATGAAGGCGATGAGCATCGGCACCGTCTCGATCATGTCGGGAGCGATGACCGCGATACCCTCCTTCGGCTCCATGTCCGCAAACGCGAGCGCAGGGAAAGCAAACGAGGCGCTAGCGGCTGCACCGGTCAGTGCAAGCCAGGCCTTTGCTTTTTTCGCTCTGATGTCCACTGAGTAACCTCCTTGTGCCTTAACGGATTTCTTTTCCGGAAAGGTCATTTAGATGATGAACACAAGGACGAAGCCCAGCAGGGCGAGTGCCTCGGCCAGAGCGGCGCCGAGGATGAAGTTGGTGAACAGACGGCCGGCGAGTTCGGGCTGGCGAGCGGTGCCGACGCAAGCGCCATAGCAGGCGATGCCGATGCCGATGCCAGGGCCGATGGCGC
>CAMOLA010000095.1 GCA_946618265.1 uncultured Eggerthellaceae bacterium | reverse complement strand
CAGGGGACAGTTTCAACGACCTGGCCATGATTCGGGCGTCCAAGGCGGGCTTCCTGTTCCGCAGCACCGAGTCGATTATCCAAGACAATCCGGATTTGTCTGCATTCGAGGAGTTCGACGACTTGCTCGGCGCCATAAAGGACGTGCTGTAATCCGATCGGGATTCCCTTGCGTGTCGCCCTAGCGCTTCGCCCAGCGCCGGGCGGAACGCTAGGGCGCGACCAGCCGCCATGTCTCGGGCGTCGGCTTCCACGCTTGGTTGCCGCAAGGAGAATTGCTCTGTCATGACGGGCGAATCATTCGCGCTTCTACGCTACGAGCCGGGGCGAACGCAATCAAAGAAGGGGTTTGCGCTGATAGAGGCCAGCATCCTTGAAATCTTGCCTTCGGTAGTAATCACGCGTTCCTATTGCGCTTATGACGTTGATGCTCGAATAGCCCGCATCGCGTGCGATTTCGCAGGCGCGTTCTATGAGGGCGCGTCCCAAGCCGTGGTGCTGGGCGGAGCTGCCTGACGAATCGATCTTCGTTGCGAAACCGTATACGTGCACTTCCCTGATCATGGCTTGGCCTTCGTCGATGGGAAGTCCCCGATGCCTTGCAACAGCATCGACATGCGGCAGCGATAGACGAAGGAAACCGGCTATGCGCCCATCGGGCGTAACCCACTGGAGGAAGTGCTCAGTTGACGAGGTCGTGCCGTATTGGAATTCGTCGAGGACGAGCGTATCCAGGTCGATTTCGCCTGTCGAGATTTCGCGGAACCGAATCTCGTCGACGTTATCGCGCCTTGTTTCGAGATTCCGTTCGACCATCTGCCTCAAGTTGGTCTTCTTGTTCCCCACGAGGATGTCCTTGGCCGAGATGTCCCGAATCATACGGGAAACCCGGGTATGCGGCGGAGTCGCGAGCATGTCTGCGCTCAACACGTCGATGAGCTCCTCTTCCGAATACGGCCTCCACGATCCCCCGTTGAACCGGGAGACGAGCTCGGTTCCTGCCACGAGCGCACATGGGTAGAGCTTGACCTCGTCGGGGCGGTAAGCCGGATCGGTGACGAACGTACGATAATCCCGCTTGTCGGATTCGGGCGTTGCGCCGAAAAGGTTCACCATGAAATGCGCGTGCGTCTTGAACCCGTACAGGCGACAAAGGTCGAATGCTTCGCGGATCCGGTCGCATGTGATCGTGCGTCCGTTCGCCTTGAGCAGCTCCTCATCTATGCTTTGAATGCCCATCTGGACCTTGGTGCATCCGAGCTTGCGCAATTCCTCGAGAGAATCGCACGTGATCGCATCGGGTCTCGTCTCCACGACCAGTCCAACGACGCGGTGCGCGCTCGTCTCATTTGCGCGATGAAGGGCGGCGAGCTCTTCGAATGATGCGCTCTGGAATGCCGAGACGGTCCTCCAAGCGTCGTCATCGAAGTACAGATCGTTGATGCACTGGTTGAACGTGCGTTTGTTCGAGTTGCCGCCAATCTCGTCTATCTGCGATTGCAGACGGCGCGTTCTCGACTCCAACGCTTCGGGATCGTTGTCGACGCCGGCTTCGACGTATGCCTCCACACGTTCGCGTACCGTCTCCATGCGTGCGGATTCGCTATCGTTCAAAGCGCGGAAGAGTTCGGCAACGAACCAGGTGCGATATGCGGCAGGGTAATCCGTCCACGTGCCACCGAGAACGATGAGCTCGATCTTGTCGGTCTCGTGTCCCATGTGGGAGAGCGTTCGCAATCGGGCAGCCGTCTGCAGGTACGGGTCGAAGAAGTTACGTTCGGCACGTTGACATGCAGGTTCATCGTGCAGGTAGCTTTTCGGCATGCGGATATCGCAAGGGCAGTAGATGCAGTCGTTCGAGCATGTCCACGGTTTCGTGATCACCGTGATGGTGGCAACTCCCGATGCCGTGCGCCTTGGTTTCATCTGGAGGGTTCTCACGATACGCGAGTCGAGTTCGTCGTCGATGGCGAGATCGTGCCACGCCCTTCCGTTTTCTTCACGAATGCGCAGGTAGTAGGGGAGGATGTTCTTCTTCGCGAATATGCGGCGCCCGTCGTGAGCGCGTTTGCTATGCCGGCGGATTATCTTGTCGAGCTCGGCGTGGCTCAACGACTCCTTAAGCCGGAGCGCGTTCGCTATGTCTTCGATGACTTTTTGCATGATGACATTCTACCGTCAAACTCTTCTTGGATAGCGGCTTTACAATGGGTGCATGGATAGCTCGACGATTGATAGGCTGCGTGCCCTCAACAACCAATTCTATGCGGACAACGCGCAGTCGTTCTCCGCATCTCGAAACAGTCCTTGGCCTGGCTGGAAGCGCGTTTTGGCCCATATAGGAAAACGCCCTGCGCTTGACGTGCTCGACATCGCATGCGGCAACCTTCGCTTCGAACGTTACCTTGCAGACGAGCTGGACGAGGCAGGCGCTTCTTTCACGTGCGTGGATTCATGTCCCGAGCTCGTGCAGGCCGGCCTTGCATGCGAATACGTAAATGCCGATGTGGTGCAGATGCTCGACGATTCGCTCCCGTTTGCGGAAGTGCTCGTACAAAAACGGTTCGACCTCGCCGTTTCCTTTGGGTTCATGCACCATGTCCCTGGGGCCCGCCTTCGCGAGAGGCTGCTCGATGAAATGGCCGAAACCGTCAAACCGGGAGGACTGATGGCGGTTTCGCTCTGGCGTTTCGCAACGTTGGAGAAACTGGCGAAAAAGGCCGAGCAATCCACGCTCGAGGCATGCCAAGAGCTTGGGCTCGAATTGGATGAAGGGGACTACCTTCTCGGATGGAACGACAAGCCGAACGTCTATCGCTATTGTCATAGTTTCAGCGATGAGGAAATCGAAGGCCTCGAGAACCATATCGCCTCGCGTGCGGAGTGCATCGACCGCTATGAGGCGGACGGTCGAAACAACGCGCTCAACGGATACTTGGTGTTTCGCAAGCGTTAAATGCTGCCGCTCGTCTTGTGCGATACACACAAACGAATCAAACGAGGTACTATAAACCACGTGAACGTCACGAGGGAGGTAAAGGAACGCCTCCGGGAAGGAGTTTCAGCATGGCAAAGGACTACTTCGACCTCAAAGATCAGGTTGCAATCGTCACGGGCGCTTCGGGCGGCCTCGGCGTGCAAATGGCCAAGGCGCTCGCCAACCAGGGCTGCAACATCGTCGTCATGGCCCGTCGCCAGGAGAAGATCGACGCAGTAGCCGCCGAAATCGCCGAGGAGTTCGGCGTGAAGACGCTCGCCATCAAGTGCGACATCACCGATACCGAGAACGTCAATGCCGCCATCGACGAGGTTATCGAGAAATGCGGCCGCATCGATATCGTCATCAATAACGCCGGCACGGGCGCAGTCGCCCCGGCCGAGGACATCACCGACGAGCAGTTCGACGGTGAGATGCAGATCGACCTGTTCGGCACATTCAAGGTGGCCCGCGCTGCCGCCAAGAAGGCCATGATCCCGGCCAAGTACGGCCGCATCATCAACATCGCCTCCATGTACGGCCTGGTCGGCAACAAGGTCGCCGGCTCCGCCCCGTACCATGCGGCCAAGGGCGGCGTCGTCAACCTCACCCGTGCACTCGCCGCCGAATGGGGCAAGTACAACATCACCGTCAACGCCATCTGCCCGGGCTACTTCTACACGCCGCTCACGAAGGAGACACTCGACTCCGACTTCTTCCAGCAGAACGCCAAGACCATGATTCCCATGGAGCGTTACGGCAACGAAGGTGAGCTCGACTCCGCAGCCATCTTCCTGGCTTCGCCTGCGTCGACCTACGTTACCGGCATCATGGTGCCTGTCGACGGCGGTTACACTTGCATGTAGCATCCATATGAGTCGTTACGGCTGACAAAACGGCTCATACCTTGAAAGGCCGCCGATTTGGGCGGCCTTTCTGTATAATGGTCGAAGTACCATGACGATAGGGGAGCTTCTTTGAAGAACAATCGTGTATATATGCAGGTCGACGCTGCGAAGAAGCGTCAAGACTTCGAGCTTTGGTATGCCGATGGCGATGTGTTCGTCACGGTCAAGAAGAAGAATTGGGACGACGAGAAGGACCGCGTGGCGATCTATAATCGCTTCGGTGGCGAGATGGCGCGTATCAAGACCGATCCGAAGGCCATAACGTACAACGTCGGCGTCGAACGTTACGAGTACGAGCTGCATACATACGAGCTGTTCTCCCACTATTTCTTCAAGGGAATGCTCTGGGACATCCAAGGGAGCCTCGAAGACAAGCAGCTCGATTTCCGGAACGAAGGAACCGGCAAGCTCGACGTGCGCATCAGCACGGTGAAGTTCAAAGACAAGGGCCGCTGTTATGAGATCAAGGTCAAGGACATATCGAAACTTCGCATCGCAGCATGCTGTGTCATCGCCATGGCGCTAAAGGAAAGCTATTTGGGGTTGAGTGAAGGCGAGCCGGTCGAAGGCGAGAAGTTCTGGAAGAAATGGCGGCGTATGGTCTTCGACAGCAAGGGCATTACCTACGAGGAATTGCAGGCCAAGAAGGCCAGGGAACTCGAAGAGGGAGAAGAGTAGCTATTCTATCTCGCCCTTCTTCCAGGCGTCGAGCGTCTCGCGTGAAATGCCGGTGGATTGCCTGTATCCATCGATCTTGTTCTTCTTGCGGGATGACTGCATGAGCTTGATGCCCGAAACGCCGGCGAGCACCATGGCTGTTATGTAGAGCATCGCCCTGAGCACGGAGTTGTTTGGATCGATAACGCCCATGGAGTACGTCAGCGCGTTGTATGCGATGATAACGATAGCCATGAGGGCGATGGATCCGTATCCGAAGAGTTGATCGCGCTTGCGCTCCTCGCTGAGCTTGTCTATTTCGCGTAGTGCGCTTCTTTGTTTCTTGGTGAGTTTTGCCACTGTCTGACTCCGTGATCATTTTCATATTGCGTGTACGAGTATACCAAAGCGAAGCGCTGGCGAAAGAAGGAAAGCCCCCATGTCGGGGGCTTTCCTGGTTCCTCTTGCATCGCCTGTTCAGGCAATTGCGTCAATGCAGGCTATTCGGCCTTCTTGAGGGCCTGCGGGCCTGCGAAGACGAAGAAGAACGCGAACGGGAGCAGCATGCCGATCG
>CAMOLA010000094.1 GCA_946618265.1 uncultured Eggerthellaceae bacterium | reverse complement strand
GACGATATGGAAAACGTCATCGTCGGCGGCAATTCCAGCCTCACGCTCATGTACAGCGCCATCGCGCGTTTCTACGATTTCGGCGCCCGCGGCTCGAGGCCGTGGCATCGCTACGACAAGGTCAAGTGGATCTGCCCCGTTCCGGGTTACGATCGCCATTTCGCGATCACCGAATCATTCGGATTCGAGAACATTCCCGTTCGTATGAACGAGGACGGGCCCGACATGGACGAGGTCGAGCGTATCGCCATGACGGACGCGTGCGTCAAGGGCATTTGGTGTGTGCCGAAATACTCCAACCCCGGCGGCGTCACGTATTCCGATGAGGTGGTTCGCAGGCTGGGGCATCTTCGCTGCGCCGCGCACGACTTCCGCATCTTCTGGGACAACGCCTATTGCGTTCACCATCTGTACGACGACCCGGCCGACCAGGACCAGCTGCTCGACATCGCCAAGATGTGCAAGGAATCCGGCAACCCGAACCGCTATGTCAAGTTCGCCTCGACGAGCAAGGTGACGATCGCCGGCGCGGGCATCGCGGCCATGGCGTCGAGCCCCGACAACATTGCCGAGATCAAACAGCGCATGAGCATCGCCACCATCGGCGGCGACAAGATCAACCAGTTGCGTCACGCGCGTTTCCTGACCGACGGCGACGCGCTTGCCGAGCACATGAAGAAGCACGCGGCCATTTTGCGCCCGAAGTTCGAGCTGGTCGAGAAGAAGCTTTCGGAAGGACTTGCCGGAGTGGGCGGTTGCTCGTGGTCCAAGCCGCGCGGTGGCTACTTTGTCATGTTCAACGCGCCGCATGGCACGGCGAAGCGCATCGTGCAGCTGGCTAAGCAGACGGGCGTGATTCTCACGGGCGCGGGCGCCACGTGGCCCGGCGGCAACGATCCTTACGATAGCGACATCCGCATTGCGCCGTCCCTGCCGCCCATCGAGGAGCTCGACAAGGCGCTCGACGTGTTCTGCGGCTGCGTGAAGCTCGCCTACGCCGAGTCGCTGTTGATCGACCGGCTGACGCACTAGCAACGTTTCGGGTGGCCATGTCGACGTTCCTGTTAGCAGCAGCGCTGTTGCCCGCCATCGTCCTGCTGGCGTTCATATACAACAAGGATAAAGCGGAAAAAGAGCCTATTGGGCTCGTGGTGCGCGTCTTCCTTTTTGGCGCGGTCGCGGGGCCTGTGGCGGCGATCATTGAGAACGTGGCTTTTGGCATTTTCGAGTCGATGGTTCCATCGGGAACATTGCTGCTCGTCCTGGAGTATTTCGTGGGCGTCGCGGCGGTGGAAGAAGGGGTCAAGTACGCGGCCCTCAATACCATCAGGAAGAACCCCGAGTTCAATTACATCTTCGACGCGGTCGTGTACGCCGTTGCGGCCTCATTGGGCTTTGCCGCGCTCGAGAACATCCTGTACGTTTTCGACGGCGGGCTGGAAGTGGCCTTGATGCGTGCGCTGTTCTCGGTTCCCGGTCACTGCGCTGATGGTGCCGTTATGGGTTGCTTCTTCGGTATGGCGCGTTACTACGAGGTGATTGGCGACACGGCGCGCTCGCGGCGCAATTACCTGCTCGCCTTCTTGCTGCCGGTAATCGAGCACGGCTTCTACGATGCTGCGCTATCGTCGGAAAACGACGGGCTCGCGCTTCTCGCCCTGGCTGTCGAGGTCGCGTTCATGATCTGGGCGCTTTCGCTGGTCAATCGCATGGCGAAAAACGACAAGCCCTTGGGCGGCGCGAGCTTCAGGCAATTGCGGCAGGACGTGCAGCCCCTGTACACTTCGCAGAGCTCCATGCCCCAGCCGCCGCAGATGTCGCAGCCGTCGCAGCCGCTCCAGCCGCCGCAGATGTCGCAGACGTCGCAGGCGGGATATCCAAACAGCCGATACCAGCGGGATTGGCCCCATGATCCCGACGGCCGTCCGCCAAGCGGCCCTTTGCGCTAAGGGCCTTTCGCTTGAATCTGATCCGGGCTATTTAGTGCACACAAATCCTTCTATTTCAATCTAAAACACCAGGTCGGGTTTTTCTGGGAGTACATTTGTGTGCGCTAAATAGCTCAACACTCCCAATTTGAGATGCGTATGGTCTTGGCGTCTGTGGTGCGACTAAGAGGACTGTCGTTTGGTCGCTATAGTTCGACCCAGCATTCGATAACTTGCGTAGGACTCTCTACGATTTTTCGACCGCTAATAAAGCGTCCGACTTGCACGTTGCGTTCGTGATTGCCGGGTAATAGCGAAAGGGTCATGCGGTAGCGTGCTTCGCTGAGGGTCTTGAGGTCGAGAACGTGCTTTTGCCAGCTTAGATCTCGGCCATCCAAGCGCTCTAGCATCTCTGCTAGCTGTACAACTAGCAGGTCCATGCCATTGGGAATGTAAAGGTCTTCCTTGGTCACGGGCAGCACGGCAAGTCCGTCGACGGCAAGCTCGCGATTGCGCCGTATGTCGTCAACCACCTTATTCCGTATTTGTCGTGCAGCACGGTTGAGTGCAATTTGCGTTTGTAGCACTTCGGGATGCGCACCGACCTCGATTGCGGCACCGATTAGCGGCTTCAAGTCGAAATGGGCAAGGCCGTCATAGTTTACCCCAACGGAAGAGTTTGCAATCATGATGTCCGGGACGCGTGATTCCTTTGCGCCAGGAAGCGCTCCGCTGAACTCCTCGCGCGGATTGAGGATAAGTTCTCCGATTTCGTAGCCAAGGCTGTCTATTGGGAGTCGTAGCAACGCAGCGAGGAGCGATTCAGTAGGCGACCATGCATTATCGTTTAGAAACGAGAGAGAAGTACGTGCATGCCTGATTCCTTCGATATGGTGTGTCTTCTGAAGAAAGCTCGTGATTCGCGAGACGCTTGTCAGCGGGGGGATGCCGTATACGACGGGGCCGTTGTAGGGATCAGCAGCGTCTCGGGCAAACGTGCCGCATAGCTCATGTCCGAGCATCAGGTGCTCAACTGGATGCATGAAAGGGGCCAGCTCCACGAATAGTAGCTCTGGGCTGCTGATCGTAGCTCCGTTGCCGATGTCGATAAAGGCCCCATCGGGAAGGCTGCTGTGGTATACGGTGCTCGTGACGCCTTTTGCTCTGATGCGTATTTCCTGTTTCGGGACAGCGATTTCGATTGACTGCGCGCTTAAGGAGTTGGTAAGTGGGAGTTGGAGCTCTTTGGCTATTCTGTCGAAGGAGTTTTTGCTCCACCGTTTCAGCGGCTCGATATTTGGCTGGCAAATGTGCGTTCGTCTCGAAAGCACATGCCGTTTCGAGCTATCAGCCCGTAACGCACGCAAGAGCTGGAGTGCGGAGCGCCTGTTGAATGTCAGTTCCATTTTCGAAGAGTAGCATACGCAGCTTGCTGCTTGTGTGCCTGTTTGCAATTTAGTGCACACAAATAGCACCTACGGAAAAATTGACCTGGTGTTTTGCAATTTGCAGCAGTATTTGTGTGCACTAAATTCGCTGATTAGCGTAGTGCAGTAAGCAAGTTGGCTTCTAGATGTAGTTGAGCGGATTGACGGCGACGCCATCGACCTCAACCTGGAAGTGCAGGTGGGCGCCGAACGATTGGCCGGTGTTGCCGACGGCCCCGATGTTCTGGCCGCGCTCGACGAAATCGCCCGGCCTGACGTAAGTTGCGGACGAGTGCATGTACTTGGTCACGATGCCGTTGCCGTGCGAGATGACGACCCAGTTGCCGGCGCCACCGTTGTAGCCACCGTCGTTGGTCGCATACATGACTGTGCCGCTGTCGGCGGCGTAATAAGGCGTTCCTTCGGGCGCCGCCATGTCGAGGCCCTTGTGGAACGAGTTGTCGAATTCGCGGTATCCGAAACCTGAAGAGCTCGTGGCGGTGGGGCAGGGGTTGGTGAAAAATCCCGTGCCCATGACGACCATCTGGGTTCCCTCCGAAGAGGCAGTGTCTTCTTCGGAGCTTTCGTCTTCGCTCGCATCGCCCTCTTGCTTCTGGGCTTCGGCTTCCTCCTGCGCTTTCGCTGCTGCTTCTGCGGCGGCGGCAAGCTCGGCTTCGCGCTGCTTGCGTGCTTCCTCGGCCTGGCGTGCGGCCTCGGCGGCTGCTTCTTCTTGGCGTTGCAGCTCGTCGGCCTCGGCGGAAAGCTTTTCGGCTTCGGTCCTGAGCGCTGCTTGGGTTTCCTCGATTTCGAGCCTGGCGCTCTCGGCTTCGGCTATCTTCTTTTCGGCGCGCTCGCCTTGTTTTTCGAACGTCGCCTTGGCCTCTTCGAGATCCGAGCGCGCTTGCTTCGTGTCTTCGAGCATGATGGAGCCCTTGGTGGAAATCGCCGAGCAAGCATCCCAGGCGGTGACGAACTGCTCAAACGAGGTGGAATCCATCAGCACGTCGATGAACGTGCCGGCGCCGCCCTGCTTGTACATGCCGACGGCGAAATCGGAGAGTTCTCCTTCGAGCTGTTCGATTTCCGCGGTCTTTTCCTCGATCTGGGCGGACGCCTCGTCGCGCTTGGCGACGGCGTCGTCGTACGCGGCTTGTGCCTTATCGTACTGGTCCATCACCTTGTTGAGGTTCGTCTGCAGCGAGTCGATCTGCGCGAAGACCTCGTCGGCTTCGGCGCGTTTCTCGGCTGCCGTTACTGCGGATGCGGAATCGACGGCCGCGAACGCGCATGCAGTCGCAAGTGCGACGCTGGCGCCTGCGAGTGTGACCATATGCGCAACCGAATGCGGTGTGAGAATTCGCGTATCCAATTCGAGTGCTCCGTTTAATCGTCGTTTCGGTTCAAAGAACCGCTCGAATTGCAATCGAAAAGATTGAATCGAGTCTCCCAATCCTAACATTGACCCGACCCATTCTGTCAAGTTCACGCAAACAATAGAACCACGAAACAGGTCGCCAGGGTAAGTGTTGCATACTGACCGAAAGGGAGTCTCCCCAATGGTCAGTGCGCCCGGCGAGGCGGGCCGAAAGCTAGCTCGGGGGAGGCGAAGGCCCGCACGACGTGTTGGCTGGAGGTGCAATGATCGGCTGAACCCGCCCAGGGTTTCAAACAACGTATGCGCTGCTCGTCGCCCGGGCGGAACGGCCCGAAGCACCGGCAGGGCCCTCTCCCCAGGCCGGCTCGCTTTCTTCCCCCTCCGATGCGCGCTAATGGAAGGCGCCTGATGGA
>CAMOLA010000093.1 GCA_946618265.1 uncultured Eggerthellaceae bacterium | reverse complement strand
TAATATATCTCCTTGCGACGCGGACATGGCTCAGCTGGTAGAGCACCACCTTGCCAAGGTGGGGGTCGCGGGTTCGAACCCCGTTGTCCGCTCCAGAAATTTTAAGGCCGGTCTTAAATGGCCGGCCTTTTTTGCTAAATGGCGACGTGGCCAAGTGGTAAGGCAGAGGCCTGCAAAGCCTTCACCCCCGGTTCGAATCCGGGCGTCGCCTCCAACTTCTTCCCTCGTACATAACGTTCTCAATCCTGTATGTCGTTTGGTGTAAACTGACAGGCATGGATAGAGCCGTTTTCTTCGATATCGGAAACACGATCTTGCGCGCAGACCCGCCGGTACCCGATGTGTTTGCGCGCGTCGCTCGGCGCATGGGCCATGACATCACGGTTCGCGATGCGGAGCCCTGCATGCCCGACATCGACGCGTATTACCAATCGGAATATCTTCGCGACGGCGATTTCTGGTGCGTCCACGAACGCGCCGTCCAGATCTGGCTCGACATGTACACCATGATGGCCGACTATTGCAATATCCGCTCGGGAGTGCCCGAGCTCGCGCAGGCCGTGTACGACGAATACCTCAATGCCGAAAACTGGTCCACGTTCCCCGATGTCGAAGCATGCCTGAGGGGTCTCAAGCGTCGGGGTTTCAGGCTCGGGGTCATTTCGAATTGGGATGCATCCCTCGAAAACCTCATTCGCGGCATCGGTCTTCTTCCCTATTTCGACGAAATCATAGCATCGGCTTCCGTCGGATGCCGTAAACCCCACTCGGCCATTTTCGAGATTGCAACCGAACGCATGGGCATTCCGCCCGAACAATGCGTACACGTCGGCGATCTACCCGAAGCTGATGGCTACGGCGCAAAGAAGGCTGGCCTAAGGCCGATTCTCATCGATCGCAAGGACGTATATGCCGACGAACCATTCGAACGCGTAGGACTGCTCACAGACCTCGTGAGCCTTCTCTAACGTGTTCGCGTCATATAGGGGGACAGTCCCTTTTCTATGACGCGCTCCCGACGGCACCCTCTTAGCAACAAAAAAGGAACCCCGAAGGGTTCCTTTGCTTTCTGGTGTCGGAGGCGGGACTTGAACCCGCATGCCCGTAGGTGTGGGCACTAGCACCTCAAGCTAGCGCGTCTGCCAATTCCGCCACTCCGACGTTTGTTGCGCGTGCAACGTTCGTTATCATAACTCACATTGCCGCGTTTGTGAAGAGAAATATTAATAACTAATCGTACCATGTGGATAAACGAACATAAGCGCCACAATCGTGAGGAAAAAGATGATCGCCAACACGATCGTGATGCGGTCGAGATTCTTCTCCACGATGCTCGTGCCGCCCTGGTTGGCGTAGAACGAGCTGGCAATCATGTCGGATACGCCCGTCCCCTTGCCAGAATGAAGCAAGATGAAGACGATAAGGCCTGCACCAGACACGAACAGCAGGATCAGCAAAACAATTAACAAGGGACTCACAATTCACACTCCATTATTTCCCAATTATGTTCACAAGCATTGAATTATATCCAATGGAAGCAGTGACTGCCCTGCTTCGCTAACAATCCACATATCTTGCCATATTGTTCGATAGCGCACACCGTATATGGTCATCAAGCACGATGCCGCGCAACCACATCGCTGCGTTTCGTCTTGGGCATAACCACCAAAAAGGTCCTGGAGCGCGTTACAACGCGCTCCAGGCCCTCGGACATTGCCGATAGATAGGCTACATGCAGGCCTCGATGAGCTGCACGAACGATTTCGCTTCGAGAGCCGCACCGCCGATGAGACCGCCGTCGATGTCGGGTTGCGCGATGAGCAGCTCGACGTTGCCGGGATTCATGGACCCGCCGTAAAGGACGCGCATTTCGTCAGCAACGTCCGCTCCGAACATCTCGGCAAGAGCCGATCGAACTGCAGCGCACACCTCCTGCGCCTGCTCCGGCGTGGCCGTGCGCCCGGTGCCGATGGCCCAGATCGGCTCGTATGCGACGACGCACGACTTGGCCTGGCTCGCCTCGATGCCCGCGAACGCAGCGCGCACCTGGGCGCACACGAAATCGAGCGTGGTGCCCTCGTCGCGAACCGCGAGCGATTCGCCCACGCACACGATCGGCTTCATGCCAGCGGCGACGAGCGCCTTGACCTTGCGGTTGACGTCCTCGTTCGTCTCGCCGAAATAGCCGCGGCGTTCGGAATGGCCGACGATGCACCACTCACAGCCGATTTCCTTCAGCATCGGAATCGAGACTTCGCCCGTGAAGGCGCCGGATTCCTCCCAATGCACGTTCTGCGCTCCAACGCCGATTTCGACGCGGTCGAATTCGAAAACGGTCTTCGCCGGCTTGAGGTCCACGAAGGGCGGACATACGACGACGTCGCATTTCTCGGGCCAGCGCTCGTCGTACTGATTGGAAATGCCCTGAGCCAGCACGACGGCCTCGCCTATCGTCTTGTTCATCTTCCAGTTGCCCGCCATCAGCTTCTTGCGCGTCATCTGATTCTCCGTTCCCCGCCTTTTTGACGGTACGTACGTCTTTGCCAATGATTTATATCGCTATGCGGCCTTACGCCTCGAGCGCGGTCACGCCGGGCAGATCCTTGCCCTCGACGAGTTCCATCGAGGCGCCGCCGCCCGTGGAAATGAACGTCATGCGCGAGCCGAGGTCGAACTTGTTGACGGCCGCGACGCTGTCGCCACCGCCGATGATCGTGTCGGCTTCCTCGTTGTCGGCCACGGCAAGGGCGACGTCGCGCGTGCCGACGGCGAAGGCGTCCATCTCGAAAACGCCCATCGGGCCGTTCCAGAACACGGTCTTCGCCTGCGCGATGGCTTCGGCGTAAAGCTTGGCGGTCTCGGGACCGATATCGAGGCCCATCATGTCATCGGGAATGGCGTCGACGCCGACCACCTTGGTCACGGCATCTTCCGCGAACTTGTCGGCGCACACGACATCGACCGGAAGCAGCAACTTCACGCCCTTCTCCTCGGCCTTGGCGATCATCTCGCCGGCGCGCTCTACCCAATCGTCCTCCTTGAGCGAGGTGCCGACCGAGTATCCCTGCGCGAGCAGGAACGTGAAGCACATTCCGCCGCCGATGATCAAGGTATCGCATTTGTCCATCAGGGCATCGATCACCTTGATTTTGTCGGAGACCTTCGAGCCGCCGAGGATGGCGCAGAACGGTCGCTTGGGATCGTCGAGCATGCCCTTGAGCGTGTTGACTTCCTTTTCCATGAGGTAGCCTGCGTAGGCCGGGAGCAGCTTCGCGACGCCAGCGGTGGATGCATGGGCGCGATGCGCAGTGCCGAAAGCGTCGTTGACGTAGACTTCGCCGAGCTTGGCGAGCTCCTCGCAGAACGCGGGGTCGTTCTTCTTCTCGCGCTTGTCGAAGCGAAGGTTCTCGACGATGAGGATCTCGCCGTCCTTGAGCGCTTCCGCCTTCGCCAACGCGTCTTCCCCAGCGATGTCAGACGCGAATGCCACGGGCTTGCCCAGAACCTCGGCAAGATGCATTGCAGCGGGCCGCAGCGAATATTCCTCTTCGAAGCCTTCGCCAGAAGGACGTCCCCGGTGGCTCATGAGCACGACGCGCGCTCCCTGTTCGACGAGCTTCTTGATCGTCGGCAATGCCGCCTGGATGCGCGTGTCGTCGGTGACGACGCCGTCCTTGACGGGAACGTTGAAATCGACGCGCACGAGGACGCGCTTGCCTGCAGCGTCGAGGGAATCGATGGTTTTGATGCTTGCCATGCTAATCTCCTTACTTTTTCGGCCGTGGATAAACCGTATGGAACCATAGTAGCAAGTGTCATTGCGCAAACCGGCGAAAAAGGCCGAACCTCTTTCGCCGGTTTCAAACGACATGCCCTCTTTAAGGTGTGCAAGTGCTCAATGCGTTAGAGCATGATCTTCGCGAGGTCCCTGACGCGGTTCGAGTAACCCCACTCGTTGTCGTACCATGCGATGCACTTGGCGAAATTGCCCTTGCCGCCGAGCACCATGGTCAGACCCGAATCGAAGATAGAGGAAGCCGGATTGCCGATGATGTCGACGGAAACGATGGGATCTTCCGTATAGGCGAGGATGCCCTTGAGCGGGCCCTCGGCTGCGGCCTTCATCGCGCTGTTGATATCCTCGACCGTCACGTCACGCTCGAGTTCGACCGTGAGGTCGACCATCGATCCGTCAGGCGTGGGAACGCGGGTGGCGAAACCGTCGAGCTTGCCCGCGAGTTCGGGCAGCACGAGCGAGACGGCACGCGCTGCACCGGTGGTCGTGGGAATCATGGATTGTGCGGCAGCGCGGGCGCGACGCAGATCCTTGTGCGGAAGGTCCAGGATGCGCTGGTCGTTCGTGTAGGCGTGAATCGTGTTCATGTACCCGCGCTTGATGCCAAAGCTGTCGAGCAGCACCTTGGCGAACGGGGCGAGGCAGTTCGTCGTGCACGAGGCGTTAGACACGATGTTGTCGGTGGCGGGATCGTAATCGGCATCGTTCACGCCCATCACGATGGTCTTGTCGACGTTCTTGCCAGGAGCGGAAATGATGACCTTCTTCGCGCCGGCGTCGATGTGCGCCTTGGCCTTCGTGCCGTCTGTGAAGAACCCGGTGGATTCCACGACGATATCCACGCCCAGATCGCCCCACGGCAAATTACCGGGCTCGCGCTCGGAAAGCACCTTGATGGTCTTGCCGTCGGCGATGATGCTGTCCTCGGTTGCCTCGACGGTATCGAATGCGCGGCCGTGAATCGAATCGTACTTCAGAAGGTGCGCCATCGTGCGAATGTCGCCGAGGTCATTAACTGCAACGACCTCGATGTCCGGATCGTTGACCATAGCGCGATATGCAAGGCGACCGATGCGCCCAAAGCCGTTGATTCCAATTCTTATAGTCATTCTCGTACCCCTTTCCTCATATGCGCATTAGAAACGCATCGTTCTATTGTAGCGCTTTATAACCAAAATGGGGCATATTGCGCGAATCGGCCGAATGACCTGCAGGGACAGCATTCGGAGAGCGCACGGAGCCGCCTCCCTCCCGGGGCCGGCTCGCTTGTTTCCCCCTCCGATGCGCGCTAACAGAAGGCGCCTGATGGAGGCGCGCGAGTGGCTCTCCCACATCGCCTCCCCCTCGCC
>CAMOLA010000092.1 GCA_946618265.1 uncultured Eggerthellaceae bacterium | reverse complement strand
AAACGGACCGTTCGCCAACCCCGCCCTCAGAAGCAGAAAGGGGCGCGCCTCGCGACGCGCCCCTCCGTTCGAAAACGACTTACGCCCAGCCCTTGCCGTCGGAGCCGAAATCGCAGATGAGCTCCTTGGCGCGCTCGACGATGGCCTCGCGGCCCGGCTTCAGCAGCTTGCGCGGGTCGTAGCCCTTGCCCTGCTGGTCCTTGCCGGCTTCGATGTACTCGCGCGTGGCCTTGGCGAACACGACCTGCAGGTCGGTGTTGACGTTGATCTTGGCGATGCCCATGCCGATGGCCTTCTGGACCATGTCGGTCGGGATGCCGGTGCCGCCGTGGAGGACGAGCGGCAGGTCGCCGACGAGGTCCTTGATCTCCTGCAGACGATCGAAGGACAGGCCCTCCCAATCGTCCGGATACAGGCCGTGGATGTTGCCGATGCCGCAGGCCAGGAAGTCGATTCCCGTGTCAGCAATGGCCTTGCACTGTTGCGGATCGGCCAGCTCGCCCTTGGAGGTGACGCCGTCCTCGACACCGCCGATGCCGCCAACCTCAGCCTCGACCGAGATGCCCTTTGCGTGGGCGATCTTCACGATCTCGGTGGTCTTCTGCAGGTTGATGTCGAAAGTCTCCTCGTGGGAACCGTCGTACATGACCGAGGTGAAACCGGCATCGATGCACTTCAGGCAGTCCTCGTAGGTGCCGTGATCGAGATGCAGCGCGACCGGCACGGTGATGTTCTTGTCCTCGATGAGGTTCTTGACGATGTCGGCGACGACCTTGAACGAGACCTGCCACTTGGCAGCACCGCTCGTGCACTGGATGATGACAGGCGACTGGGTTGCCTCTGCGGCGTCGAGAATGGAAGCGGCCCACTCGAGGTTGTTCGTATTGAAGGCGGCAACGGCGTAATGGCCCTTCGCTGCTGCGTTAAGCATGTCTTTAGCGCTTACAAGCATTTTTCCTCCTTGTAAATCCGATAACAACCCCTCTATTTTAGCCAACATTGACTCATGTTGCGAGGGGGCGTTCTCGAGACGGAGAAAACGGGGTGCGCATCGCTTGCGCGCTTCTCCAGCGCCCATCGCCAACGCGCATCGCCAACGCGCATCGCTTGCGCCTTTCTCCAGCGTGCATCGCTTGCATGCTTCACCAGCGCGCATCGCTTGCGCGCATCGCTAGCAGAACTTGTAGCGCGCCACGCCCCCTTCGCCAAACTCCTGAACGCGCGTGTCCTTGTAGTTCACGTCGTGCCGCAAGATGACGTGGTCGATGTCGCCGTCGGCCCATTCGAGGATCTTGGGGAAAGCCATCATGCTCAGGTAGATCGAGCCTGCCGCACCGTCTTGCACCATGTAGTACGGCGCCTCGTCGACGCCCGTGATGCCCTTGGCGCGCGTGCAGATGTCGCCGAGGTCGACGTAGTTGCCGCCTTCCGCATGGATGACGACGACCTGGTCGACAATCGAGTGGGCATGAGGGAACACGTGCACGTCAATGCCCGGGAGAAGGCCCTCGACGTCGCCCTCGATGAGCGACATGCGACCTTCCTCGACGAGCTTTCGCGCACGCACGAGGTCGCCGGGGTCGAGCACGCCTGGCGTGAGCGCCGGCCCCATCATGGGGTTGGCAACGACAGCCTCCCAACCTTCCAGCTCGCCTTTCTGCACGTAAAAGCGTGCATTGGGAAACAGTTCCAAGCCACCCATGTGGTCCATATGGGCGTGGGTCACCACAACGTCGGTGATGTCTTCAGGCGACAAACCCGCGCTTGCAAGGGCCTCCTGGGGGCTGGCCATCGTAGCGCCGTAGATGTCGAAGTAGATCGCCTGCTTGGCGGGGTCGTCCATGTTCGAGCCGCAGTCGATGAGGATGTTGCGCCCCTCGCCGCGCACGAGCGTCATACCGAACGTGTTGTCCGTCATCTGCCCCGTCAGATAGCGCCGACAGATAGCGCCCGTTGTACACCTGGTCGGCGGGGATGGGGGCGGACCCCAAATATCAGCGCGTCGACCGTGCAACCCAGCTTGTTGTTGTCTGCCATGATCTGCCTTTCTCTTTCGCCAGCGCGTTCCTTGCGCTGGGTTCGCCTTTCTCTTTCGCCAGCGCGTTCCCTACGCTGGGTTCGCCTCTTCGGAGCCCGTCTTTCCCGGGCCCCCGCTCTCCGCCTGCGCGCGCCCGATTGCCACGACGATTGCGCAGGTAATTGCCATGAGCAAGATTGCACCGCCGAACATGGCGACGTAGCTGCCGGTCACGCTCACGATGGTGCCCCACACGAAAGCGCCCGTCGCATTGCTGATCGAGGCGATCATGGAAACACGCGAGTAGATGCGCGCGTATTCCGCATCGCCGAAGCTCGCGCGCGTGAACAGCGGCATCATGACGTTGGTGATGCCGTAGTACACCCCGAACAGAAGGGCCGAAGCGTAGAACACCGGAACGGATCCCGACACGATCATGAACAGGGCCGACCCGATCAGGCCGCAGCCGAGCGCCGCGAGCGTGCTCGTCTGCGGACGCTTTTCGCCGACGGCGCCGAGCACGAGCTTCGACCCCGTCTGTCCCGCCATGGCGACCGAAGACGCCGTCGCGCCCAAGAGCGGCATCGCCACGCCGATGTCCAAGGTCGACGCATAGCTCGGAATCATGAAGTAGACCGGCATGGCAATGTTGAGCGTGAAGCACATCGCCAGAATGAGGTAGAAGACGGGCATCTTGAACGCCTTTGCCGCGGGAATGCCCGTCGCGACCTCGTCGCCGGAACCGTTTGCAACGTCCTGCGGATCCCAGCCAACGGGCTCGAGGCCCTTGTCGGCCGGCCTGCTGGCAATCATGAACAGCGTCGCCAGGGCGGTGAGCGCCGACAGCGCGGCAAACACCAGGTACGTGGCGGACCATCCGATCGTCCCGATCAGCAGGCCGCCCACCGTCGACCACACCATGCCGCCCACGCCGGTGAACGCCATGCAGATGCCGAGCATCGCGCCGGCGCGCTTGGCAAACCAGCGGTTGATAAGCGTCGACGGAGCAAGGAACAGCAGCATGCCGACGCCAATGCCCATCGCCGCAGCCGCGACGTAGAACTGCCACAGCGAACTCGTGAAAGACAGCCACACGAACGCCGCGGCGATAATCGCGACCGCCCCGGTCAAACATGCGCGAGCGTCCTTCTCGTCGAGAAGCCGGCCCATCGCGGGCAACGTCACGAGCGCGGCGACCCAAAGCACCGACGTGTAGTAGCTCAGCACGCCCTTCTCGACGCCGAGAGCCTCGGAAAGCGGCGGGTAGAAGATTCCGGCGCAGCTCAATCCCAGCGACAACGGGATGAAGCTCGTAAGCACGAGCGCCGCGACAACCAAGTATCCAAAATGAAGCCCCTGTTCAGATTTCGCCCCCATATAGCGCCCCCTCCAAGACGAAACGGTCTTCCGCAGATTCGATCACCATCGATTCTACAGCAGCGGGCAAGCGGCGCTTTATTCCCATGCGAGCGCGGCTAGTCTCTTTTGGAATAGGAATGCCGGACCGGCGGAAACCTCACACCAGCAGGAGGCGCTTCGCCAGCCAACCGTCGCGCTCTTGCTCGAGCGCCTCTGCAAATTGGCGTACCTGCGGTTTATCGTTTTCCTTAAGCCAGATTGCGCCGATCGCAAACGAGGTGCCGACGCCCTCGATCGGCACGTACTCGACCATCGGCTCGAACGACACGTGGCGCCCGCAGCTCAACCCGATGCAACCGCCTGCGCGAACGGCGTAGATTAACGTGTCGATATCGCTGTACGACCCCACGCGCGACAAAAGGGAGTACCCGGGGATCGCCGAGGCGAAAAACGACGACACGATGGGCCACTCGCTTATTTACCTTTTCAGCACGAAATCGGGGCTCATCTCTTGCCAGCGATCCATGCGGGCGCGCAGCTCGGCTTTGCTCTCATCGTCTTCCTTCAGGGCGATGAGCTCCCAGTCCATCTGGCCCATAGCCTCGATGACCTCGGAAAGCTTAGCGTAGGGAATCGATATGAGCATGCGTCCGCTCGGATACACCTTGCGCCGGCGCATGCCGTGACCTAGTCCCGAAACGGTGTAGTTCACCTTGCCGCTCACGTACGGGTAGCCGAACAGCCACGCACATGACAGAACGCACGACGACGTCGATTGCCACAAATCTCCCGAGATATAGCTGGTCGCGCGCATGAGCACGTCCGCCTGGGGAATCTCGGCTACGAAGAAGACCAGGTCGGGCTCGAAATCGCACGCATGCAGCGGGCAGAACACCACGAAGTTCACCGCGCCGGGGACAAGCGTCGTTATGTTGTGGTACAAACGCGCGTTGGCGGCCTGCGTCCGAAACACGCCGAAGTCTTTGCCCGCTTGCCCGCTCGCAGCCAACGGCGGCTTGTCGATCATTCCCATGACCATCTTGCCGAAGCAGTTGTCGTCTTCTACGGTTACGAAGAACGCACGGTCCTCGAGTGCCGCCTTCTTGGGAAACTCGCAGAACGACAGCGTCTCGCCGACATGCTCGACGCCCTCCGGCTGGCTGTAGCAATACTTGACGGCCACCGGCTGGAATTCGAAATCGAGCTTATAGAACAGGTCCTTCGCCTCTTGCGTCAGCATACGCACGCCCCCTCGCCTTCGTACAACGACACAACTTCCCGCAACGCCCGCCAATCGAGCATATAAAGCTCCTTGAAGCGCATGATGCCGTTCGGAAACACCGGTTACCGCAAGGCACCTGCAGCACTGTATTGTACCCGCTCTCCTGACCCCACGATGCGACACAACGTCCCCGCCGTAAACGAGCCTGGGTGTTCCCGCCGTGGGCAGCCGTCGATTCCGGGGCTAGCGGACCAAGTCCAGGGGCGGTGATCGATTCCGAGGCGCCATCGTTTCACGCGCCCCTCACCGCGACCCGGGCTGCCTACCTGCGGAACGACGGTGCCGTCGCGGCTCCGCCGGGAACGTCGACGCCTCAGCAAACTGTCCGTCACGCAAAGAATTAACTCCATGCATAGGCCAACCTGGAAAAGTGTACATATTTTTCTCAATCATAAAAACTTATCTGCAAAAGCCCAGCTCGCGAAAACTCCTTGGAAAAATATGTACACTTTTCCAGGATGAAGCTTCAGAATCGCTGAACCACTGCCGG
>CAMOLA010000091.1 GCA_946618265.1 uncultured Eggerthellaceae bacterium | reverse complement strand
GCTCGGCTCCGACGACCCGATGGCCGTGATGGGCCTGTTCGACATCTCGCAGAGGGGCATGGCCATCGCGGGCTACCTGTCGCTCACGATGCCGTTTGAGCTCTGGGAGGGCATGCAGGAGGACCTGGACAAGAGTTGCCTCACCACGCACGCGTGGAGGGAATCGAGAAGAGGCTATAGGGGGCTCGCGGCAATCGGCCAAGCGTGCGCAAGCCATCGGCCAAGCGTGCACAGCGCATCGGCGCGTCGTGGAATTGAGATTGACGGAGCGTGCTGTAAGCAGGCGATGCGCCTTATTTCCTCGACGCTATAGTAGATGGGACCGTGGGTCCTCTCTCGCCTCGTCGTGCTTTAGGTAATACTTGCACCAGTTCTTGAGGTGATTGCCTGTCCGTTGCGATCGAAGCTTCTATGAGCCTGGCCGAGCGTCGTTCTATGTTCCGAGCCACATTCGCCTGTTTTTGTCTAGGGTGCGTAGGTATTCGGGGTTGACGATGCTGGGCCGTATGAGCTCAATTATCGGATCCTGGATGCGGGAATAGATGTAGAGGTCGGCGTTTTCGACGATTGCGCGCACGATTAGGGCGCATATTCTCTGGTCGTCGAGCTTCGATTGCTCGACTATCCCATAGCCCACTTCCGTTGCCAGCAACCAGTTGGGCGTAACGGGCATAAGGAGTAGCGTCCCTGGCACTCCTATGCCGCAATTGGTCGCGTACGTTCCGTCAGACAGCTTTTTCAACCGTGTAAAAGGATTGTCGGATGTTGGTAGCTCCAGGCCGTCAGGGAAGCGGAGCAAGCTCCAGGGATAAGATCGCAGCGTTTTCGCTACATCTCCATTAATGATGCGGCCCATTGCATAAAGGGCGCTGCGTTGCCCAACCGATAGCTCGGTAATCAGCGCGTTGCGGTTTTGGTCTATGGTTATCTCGATGGGCGGAGGTGGGAAGGGTGTGCTTTCCAAGGAATCATTCAGGCTGCCCGTTTCGCGTTGCAGCGTTGCAAAAGTCACCGTTTTCGCCTTTTCGAAAACTTGTTGGACGGTTTCTTCGGTGGCGGCTTTAAAGGCGTTTCCGAGGACTTCATTCTGCTCTGCAATCCAGCTTGGGGTTCGTACCATTTGCGCTATTGCTAAGTCAACAAGGCTTTTCTTCTCGCTTTCGAGGACGTCGCAATCCAGGCGGAGTTTTTCGATGGCGGACGTCGCATTGCTTTCAAGCGTTCCGAAAAATCGCTCTATTGAGTCGTCTTCTACGCCATCGATGGTTTGTGTGTACAAGTCTCTCCAAACAGGCATGTTCTTTATTCCGGGCAAAGACCATTTTCTTTGCCCCTCGTTGTGTCTGACTGTGTGGTAGCAATTCACCGTGTTTTCGTTTTTCGACCAGCTTCGCAAGTAAAACTGCGGAACAATATGGTTATCGTGGGTTATTTGGTGTTGGTTGCTCATCGTTTACTGTGCCTGTTTCATCTTTGTTTTGGGTGTTTCCAGTCTGCACGGTGTGGCAAACTATGGATGATCGAGATCACGAAAAGAATCTCATGCGCAAGCTGTTGTTAACAACAGGCTAATATCGCAACGCGGGACGATATTAGCCTAACGTTAACATTATCGATATCGGCATGCGCTCGCATATGCTGCAAGCACGATTATCGCGTCGATGCCGAGCACTCCTGACGCCAGCGCTCAAGCTGTTCGAGAACCTCTTCGTGGCTGATTTCAGGCATGGTCGACTCATCGCCTTCGGGTATTCCCTGTAACGAGATTAAATATGTAGCTGCGGTTGCCTGCAAAGTTGATTCGTCGAGTTCCCAAAACCTAGGATTGGTATGAATTCGGGCAATCGACTCGCACGCCGAATCAAAGGCGAGATATCTTTCGAACTCCTTACGGTTTGGCAACCAGCCTGTGATGACGCTGGCGTTTGCTGGACCAGCCGTACGCCACACGCCCACGCAAAGTCGGCACAGGTAGGCGAGGTTGCGCTCGTCTTCAGCGAGTTGCTGCGCAATGTATATCCGTTCCGATTCCTCGTCGAAACAGTCCCAAAGGTACAGAAGCATTCTTACGCCCTGCAGGGAAAGCATATTTCGTTCATTGCTCACCTCCTTGACCCTATGAGTAAAAGCCTTTTCTAGAGCTGAGAGACCTTCTGGGCTCAATAACTGCCGATGCGGCATTTTGCCTGAACTGGCTAATCTGCCGTGCGCAAGTTCTTCCGAATTGATGAGGTGGGATACTCGCACAAGACCTTCAAGGGTCGATTGCGAAACCATGTCGTTCAGGAGGGAGGAAGCATCATCCATCCCACATTCGGTGAGCAAATCGCGAAGCATTCCCTCCAGGGGGTCTCCCCACGACTCGTATCCATCCGTCGCGTGCGAGCGTTTGATGCTGTCTAGGATGCCTCCCGCTATTTCTCGTGCGCGCTCCGCTGTAACGCCTCCGGTAAGCCCCGACGCCTCCTCGGCGAAATCGAAACCATTTGCCAAGCCGTTTTCAAGTACATCGGCTATCTCATTCCTGTCGGCCTGGTTCAATAGCTTCTTTATCGCATCTCGCGGGTATCCCCAGGTACCGAGTGAAGCAGAACGGTAGCGCTTGTATGCTTCCTCGCAAGCAACGCGCCCAGCCATCTTCAAATCCTGAAGTGTCAGAATCTCGCTGAACGAGCCACATAAACATTCGAAACGCGGATAGATGGCCATAAATGTCTCAACCACCAAATCCGCCTTTTCCGGACTCCCGCAGACCCTGCTTAACTCTTCGATTTTCTCCTCTTTGCGCTTGGCTGCCTCGGCTGGAGCGTAAGTGTTCTCACTCGGTCCACACAGCTGCGACACGTGAGCGTCTACCCATTCGATGACACCTGGGTAGAACTGCTTGAGTGTCACCAAGGCAATGAGGTCAACTACCGAGATATCCCCTTCGCAATAGGACAACTCGAATTCGAATGCATTGAGGAACCGTTTAAAATCACGCATCGTATGTATGCTTGGCGCCAACGCATACCCGATAACCCTGCTAGCCCGTGAGGCTTCCGGGTCTTCTTCACTAATGCCATTTCGGACGAGTATCGGGTTAAGGTAACCGCGGATTCGTTCATAAAGATATGCTCTTGGAATTTGGGGGATATCGATGGGCAGCTGTACGATTTTCTCAAGATAGTCCCATCCTGGCGCGTTCTGGAGCTCGTGAATAGCACGTTCAACCACATCTACATCGTACGCGAGGAGGTAATGCACATGGGGAAAATCGGCGATCTGCGCAACCAGCTGAAATAGAAGGCATATCCTGTTATTGGGGAGCCTATCGATGTCGTCGATAACGACTATCACGTTCTCGAAAGCGTACTTGAGCTCGTTGGACACATGCTTCTTGCACGTGTCGATATCGTCGCCTCCCATTGTGAAAGAACTCAACGATTTCGCGGCTCTCTCGACAAGCTTTTTCGTTGAGAGCGGGGTTCCGGACAGCGTCAGAGCTACGTCAACCGGAGCTAATACCGCAGCATATCGCTCGATCGCACGCAGAGCTTTATCAGCCGTGTTTCTTGCCGCTTCGGTGGTAAGCGAACTGGAAAGGCCGTTTCGCAGAGCGTGAAGGAAATCGATAACGAGCTTGTCGGTGGATGCGCACGTCCACGGGTTGAAGTAGACGATGATTGGTTTCTTGGTGCATTCTCTGAGCTTGCTGACCGTCATGTTGATAAGCGAGGTTTTTCCGGAACCCCATTTTCCCTGCAAAGCGATGACGTATGAAGACTCTTTCGTCATTGAACAAAGGTAATGCGCTAAGTGTTCCGCAAATTCGCGTCTGCCGAAGCAGTCGTCATCGCAGCTTTCTATGGGGCAATCTTGTAGAAACATGGTCCGATACACCTTTCTTCTTGCTAGTGCATGATACCAAACAGCTCATGACATCTCAGGTCTGCTCCACCCAGTCCGGCAACTGGGTCATGAACATGACGGTCGCCGTGAACGACCGCCGCCGCAGCTCCGCGGGCGAGTGGGAGGACGTGCCCAACTTCGTCGACGTCACGATGTTCGGCAACCGCGCGCAGGCGCTGGCCAAGCACCTGGCCAAGGGCGCCAAGGTCGCCATCGAGGGCAAGCTGCGCTGGTCGCAGTGGGAGCGCGACGACGAGAGGCGCTCGAAGCTCGACGTCGTGGCCGAGGAGCTCGAGTTCCTGAGCGCCCCCAAGGCCGGCTAGGCCCGCGCGGCCGCCCCGGCCCCGGTCGGGGCGGCCATCCCTCTCATCCGCCATCGAGACCAAGGAGGTCGCCATGTACACCGTATTCGCCGAGCACTACCACGACGACCGCCACACCAGGATGCGCACGCTCGCGTTCGAATCCCTCGACGCCGTGGAGGCGTGGATGCTCAAGCGCTCCAACCCCTCGTCGAGCAGCTTCACCGTCCCCTGCGAGGAGACGCGCCGCGCCTACTGCAACCCGCACTCGATCCGCCTGGGCTGGCTGCCCGACAGCTTCGAGTGGCGGGTCCACAAGATCGAGGGCCCCCGCGGCATCGTCTTCTCCGACGGCTCGCTGACGTGCGGGAAGCCCTTCATCGCGCGGTCCGTGCAGGCCATGCTCGAGCGCCTCTGGGCCGAAAGCAAAGATCCCGAGTCCCGCTTCTGCGACGAGGCGGCAGAGCCGCCGTGCGTGCGCATCCCCGCCGAGGACGCGGCCGTCTTCCGCGCGCGCATCGACGAGATGAAGGCCATCTACGCCGACGAAGGGCGCTCCGACTGGTTCGACGCCGACGACATAGCGCGCGAGATCGCGGAGTCGCTCGACCTGCTACTCGCCGCGCAGGGCGCGTAGCCCGCGCGGTTCCCGGCGGGACGGCCGTCCCGCCGGGGCGCTTTCGCGCGTTTCGGCGCTGATCGGGCATCGAGCCCTCGCACGCCGGCGCCGCCGATCCCGCTCAGAGTGGAATCGGTCCGGCGCATGGGTCACCTCAGTCGGCGGTGGGCCTTGGCGCGCGCCGCCCTAATCGATGAACGATTATTACATTCTCGCACATCGACATAATCTATTCTTTAAAATTGCCGTCATTCAGATTGAAATCGGACAAGGCAATTGAGTGTATTTGAATTACCTAACGACTCAAAGGGTAGGATGTACCGGACGCATCGATGTACAGAATATAGGACATGTTAACCCACTTTGGATACGGCCCGACACCTTGCAGTCGCACTAGCTCC
>CAMOLA010000090.1 GCA_946618265.1 uncultured Eggerthellaceae bacterium | reverse complement strand
AACGCCCCCGCTGCGGGAGGCGTCCGTGGATTCGATGGTGGGCCCAGCAGGACTCGAACCTGCAACCAAGGGATTATGAGTCCCCTGCTCCGCCATTGAGCTATAGGCCCGTTTGCAGTTCGACATTCTAGCGCAACAAGTCGCATTTCGCCATGTCTTCGCAATTTGCGCAGGAATTGGGTCATGCAACCAGACTGACCGGCCCCTTGCGCCGCATCTGGTAATATCCATTGGACATGCACTAACGAGAGGGGCTCAAACGGTTATGAACGCAAAACGTGGAACCATTCATTCGCAGGCAATAGCATCATCGATTGCGGCGGTTTTTGCAGCGGCAGCGCTGGCCATCACGCTCGCATGCGGGCTCGGCGGCACGGCATACGCCGCCAATCTCACGGCTCAGTCAGTCGCCCTCCTGCCGGACGTGACCGACGACATGACGAAGGCCTCGTACTGGAGCGACAAGCAGCAAAACCCAGACGAAGTGCTCGCCGACCGCGCGACCATCGATCGCCTGAACAAGGCCGGCGTCGACGGAGACGGCACGATGCTCCAGCCGCTGAAGACGGCGCGGGTGTACTACTACGACGCGGATCGCCAGCAAGCGATCAAGGACAGCGCGGCCGAGGAAATCGCAGACGGGTTCGTGGGCCAGGCCCAAGACGAGGACGGCAACCTGCTCACCCAAGCCGAAGCCGACGCGATCATCGCGAACTATCCCACGGGCGGCACCGCGCCGACGATCGCCAGCCAGTACGCCATCGTCACCACGCACACCACGATGCGCTGCTATCCCACCGATCGGATGCTGGGATTGACCCCTGGCGACAACGATGACGACAACCTCTACCTCTCGATGCTACGCGTCAACGAACCGCTCATCGTGCGCGCCCAGTCCGTCGACGGGAAGTTCTTCCAATGCACTTCGTCGTGCATACCCTCGGCATGGGTCCCCGCGCAGGACGTGGCAATCTGCAAGAACAAGGCCGAATGGCTCCAGGCATGGGACATCCCCGCAGGCCACGAGCTCGTCGTGACCGGCTACAAAGTGCGCACCGAGCAGACGCGCGTCACGCCCGACACCGCCGACCGCCTGCTGTACATGGGCACGGTGCTCGAGCGCATCGACCTCGCCAGCCCCGAAAGCGCCCTCGAGCTCGTGGGCACGCGCTCGGCTTACTACAACCACGTATGCTACCTGCCCGTGCGCAACGCCGATGGCACCTACACGCGCGAGCCGGCGCTCATCGCGGCATCTGCCCAGGTGAACGAGGGCTACTTGCCGCTCACCAAGGCCAACATCGCCGAAGTCGCCTTCCATTCGCTCGGCCAGATGTATGGCTGGGGCGGCATGCTCGAAGCCAACGACTGCTCGGGTTACGTGCGCGACGTGTACAAATGCTTCGGCTTCGAGCTCGCGCGCAACACCACCTGGCAGATGGCCCAGCCCGTGCGCACCTACGACCTGTCCGGCCTGAGCGACGCCCAGAAAGCAGCCGCCATCGCGCAGATGCCGCTCGGCACCGTGCTGTTCTGGGGCGGCCACGAGATGATCTACCTGGGCCAGGACGACGGCAAGCTCTACGTCATCAGCTCGCTCGGCGGTATCGGCAACATCTATGGCGAATCGTCCGCTTCGTACCAGGTGAAGAGCGTCGCCATCAACACGCTCGACATGATCCGCGGCAACCGCGCTTCCTGGCTCACGACGCTGACCTGCGCTGACATCCCCTACATTTCCGCATCCGAAGCAGGGCCCGGCCTGTTCGACATGGAGTTCTACGCCAACGCCGTCACGCTTCCCGCAACATCGTACATGTATTCCGGCAAGGCCATCGAGCCTGAGGTGTCGGTCGCCGGCCTGACCGCGGGGACCGACTACGAGGTGTCGTACGCCAACAACGTCAAGCCCGGCTCGTCTGCGACCGTGACCGTCACGGGCAAGGGCGCCTATTCCGGAACGACGGTCAAGACGTTCACGATCGGCAAGGCAGCCCAGACGATTGCGGCCAAGAGCACCGTGAAGAAGAAGCTGAAGGCGTCGGCCAAGACCAAGAAGCTCGCCAAGAAGAAGACCGTCAACTTGCGAAAGCTGGCGAAGGTTTCCGCCAAAAGCGCCGTGAGCTTCAAGAAGGCGAACAAGGCCGGCGGCAAGAAAATCGCCGTCAACGTGAAATCGGGAAAGATCACGCTGAAGAAGAGCCTCAAGAAGGGCACCTACAACGTGAAGGTCAAGCTGACCGCTGCCGAGAACGCAACCCATCAAGCCGCCCCCGCGAAAACGATCACGCTCAAGCTGACCGTCAAGCGCTAATTGTACATTTGGGGACAGTCCCCAAATGTATACGCTAAATGTGCAGCGGATACGCTCTCGCGCGCGACTGCGTAATGGCTCGCAGTGCATTCGAGAACGCGACCGACTGACCGTTGGGGAGACTCCCTTTCGGTCACTAATTGTACATTTGGGGACTGTCCCCAAATGTATACGCTACACGTCGTGGCGCACGAGGTAGCACTTGTGAATCTTGGGCGTGCGCGAAAAGTCCTCGGGAATGGTGCTCGGGGAGATGTCCTTGATGGACACGTCGTATTTCTCGAGGTCTTCCACATAGGGCTTGAACGAGCGCAGGTTGCACGAAAACACGGCGACGCCTTCTTCGGAAAGCAGGCGCGACACGCCGATGAGCAGCTCGACGTGATCGCGCTGCACGTCCCACGTGCGCTTGCCCATCGACTTGGAATTGGAGAACGTCGGCGGATCGACGAAAATCAGGTCGAACCGCCTGCCCGAACGGCGCGCCTCGGTGATCCACCGCATGACGTCGGCCTTCTCGAACCGATGATCCGCGCCGGCGAACCCGTTGGCGGCCATGTTGCGCTGTGCCCAATCGAGATAGGTCTGCGACAGGTCGACCGTCGTCGTCTCGCGCGCGCCGCCGGCGGCAGCGTAGACGCTGGCCGTGCCCGTGTACGCGAACAGGTTGAGGAACCGCGCGTCCTTGGCGCGCTCGCCGATGATGCCACGCGTCAGGCGATGGTCCAGGAACAGCCCCGTATCCAGGCGCCCCGCAAGGTCGACCTCGAAGGTATGGCCACCCTCCTCGACCGTGGTCACGTAGGCGCGGTGGCTGCCCGCATTGCGGTACTGCCCGCCGCCCTTCTCGCGCACGCGCGTCTTGGAAAACACGTGGTCGGGACGAATGCCGCACACGACCGGCGCAATGGCCAGCACGTCGGCGAACCGGCGCCGGGCCTTTCCCGCATCAATCGAAGCAGGCGGCGCGTACTCGGATATGTGCAGGTAGTTGTTGCCACGCGCGTCGCCCGCCCCCGTGTACCAGTCGATGGCGACCGCGTAATCGGGCAGGTCCGAATCGTATATGCGATAACAGGTGACGCCCTCGCGAGCGGCCCACTTGCGCCGCTCCTTGAACACCTTGCGCAAGCGCGCCGCGAACTGGTCAGATGACGCCTCGAGCACCTCGACCTTATGGGGCGCTCCGCCCGCCAGGTCGGCGATCTCGATGACGAGGCCGCCGGCAGGAGGCTCGTCGAACACCTCGACGGCCGTCTCGATGCGACCGCGGCCGATACGGTGCCGCTCGGCAGGATCCGCGCCGAACCGCGAAGCCACGTCTTGCGCGCCGACGGCGACGAACCGCGAGGACGCTGCATCGGCTTCCTGGTCGGAGCCCTTCGCGGCAGCACCGGCAGCGCCTGACGGCGCCAAAGCGCTCGCCGCCACGAACGCGGCTTCGTCCGCCTGGATATGGGCGGGTGAATCGGCGCGCGACTGCGCATCGATGTTGCAGGCCACGAACAGCGCCGGTGCCTTGCGCAAAGCCGCATGCTCGCGCACGACTTCTTCCATGCCGGCGGCGTCGGAAAGCTCGATGCTGGCAACGGGCCTCAAGCCCGCATGACGCACGTGCTTGCGGGCGCGCGAGATGAACGGCGAAGACGTCGAGGTGCCCACGAACCGCACGCGGTCGAGGTCGGGCAATGCCGACTGGGATTGGTCGAGCGCCTCTTCCCCGCCGATCTGGGCGAGCCCGCGCTCGAAGCGCTCGTGCGCCTCGTCGAGCAGCTCGTCCCATGTCGACTGGCTGAACCCGCCCCAGCCGAAGAAGCCCCATTTCGCCCGATGAAGGCCCGGAGCGCAATCGCAGGCCATCATCGCGGCCTCGACCAGCATGATGCCGTCGCGGCATGCGGGATCGACGAACGCTGCGCCCGCCTTGGCGCACGCGTCCCACCCGCCCAGCGCGAGGGCGCCGGCTGCCAGCGAGCACGACAGCGCCGCATCTTCCTTGTCGTCGGGGCCCAGATAGGCGCGATGGTTGAGCGCCTCGCCCGAGAAGTCGAGCGAAATGGTGGCGCGGTTGTCGCGTACGCGCACGTCGATCGATGCGCGCGGCGCGCGGGTGTCGACCGCCGGGCGCACGTCGCGCTTCTCGCGCATGCGGTCGGCGATCGCGTCCTTCACCTTGAGCGCCGTGAACCGCGTGTTGCGCAGCTCGTCGTTGCTGCCGTGCGCGCGCACCGCCATGGTGGCATCGTCAGCCAGCACGTCTTCCCATGCGATGTTATAGGCGCCCGCGTACAGCAGCGCCGCATCGCCCGCGTTGACGCGCCCCACGACCAGCAGGATGCGAGACGCGATGCGCGACCACAGGCACGCGCGCATGGCCTGTTCGGGCTCGCAGAAAAACGCGACGCCCCCGCCGAGGGGCCGCACGCGGCCTACGCCAAGACCCCGCAGCTCATCGGCCAATGCCTGCTCGAGCCCGCTCACGCAGCTCGCGAAGAATTCCAGTTCCAAAACGCTCTCCTCAACGTCTCGCTCAACATGCACGTTCAACATATCAGGCGCGAACCGTGCGCACCATCCCGCTCGTCCCATTCCCCCAAAACCCCGTAATCGGAGGCGGGCGCCCGGCAATGTGCGCGACATACGCTCCAGCGTATCGCAGGTCTTTTAGAGAAATGCTATGTGAAAAAAAGAACACCGGCACTCGGTGCCGGTGTTCCATCATTTCGCTCGCAGACAGCGCGGCTTAGTCTTCCAGATAATCCTTCAGCTTGCTCGAGCGCGACGGGTGGCGCAACTTGGCAAGCGTCTTCGACTCGATCTGGCGAATGCGCTCGCGGGTGACTCCGAACTCGCGGCCCACTTCCTCGAGCGTGCGCGGATGGCCGTCCTCCAAGCCGAAGCGCAGGCTGATGACCTTGCGCTCGCGCTCGGCCAGGCCGTCGAGCACCTTGGTCAGCTGCTCCTGCAGCATGGAGAAGCTGGCAGCATCGGGCGGCACCACGGCGGCGTCGTCCTCGATGAAGTCGCCCAGCTGGGAATCCTCTTCCTCGCCGATGGGCG
>CAMOLA010000089.1 GCA_946618265.1 uncultured Eggerthellaceae bacterium | reverse complement strand
GGCAAGCAGCCCGGCGGCATCGTGTGGTCGATTTTGGACCAGGCCAACGTCGATCGCCTGATCAACGAGGGCTCCGAGATCGCCATCGGCGAGTTCGTCGTCTACCATAAGCCCATGGTGCGCCTGGCCACCGAGCTCGAGGCCACCATCGAGTCGGGCCTCACCAAGAAGTCCGACAGCATCGAGGATTTGGCCGAGCAGATGGGCGTGCCGGTCGAGGCGTTCGCTGCAACCATCGCCGACTACAACGAGGCGTGCGAGAAGGGCGTCGACGAGGCTTTTGGCAAGAAGCCGCAGTACCTGCGCCCGATCTCCCAGGCACCGTTCTATGCCATCCCGCTGGCCACGGGCACGATGGGCTCTGCTGGCGGCATTCGCGTCAACGGCGACATGCAGGTGCTCAACGCCGATTACGAGCCGATTCCTGGCCTGTATGCAGTGGGCCTGGACGCGACCGGTCTGTACGGCGACTCCTACAACATGGAGGTTCCGGGCGCGGCCAACGGCTTCGCGCACACCTCGGGCCGTATCGCCGCCCGTCACGCCATCGCCCAGATGGACTAGGAAGTTTTCTCGTTTGGGGCGGCGGTTCGGGTCCGAAGCCCGTTTCCGCCGCCCCCTTACCCCGGAAATAACGCAGACCGAAGCCTGCGCAGTTCAACAGAACAATCGTGAAAGGAAACCATCATGGCTAAGACTCCGAAAATCGCCGGCGCTCCTGAATTCGGCAAGTACATTGCTCCTGAGGAATCCGTGGGCAAGCGCCTGGAGGGCAAGCGCATCCTGCTGACCGGCACCACCAAGGGCGTGGGCAAGATCGCCCAGGAGCTGCTGTGCGCCCATGGCGCATATGTGTGCGGTTCCGGCCGCACCAAGGGCGTTGCCGCCGAGCGCGCCGAAGAGCTGAAGGCGAAGGGATACAAGGCTGCCGGCTTTGACGTTGACTTGGCCGACTACGAGGCCGTCAAGGAGTGGGTCGCCAAGTGCGCCGAGCTCATGGGCGGCATCGATGTGGTCATCAACAACGCATCGCATCCGGGCATGGCTCCGTTCGGCGAGATGACCCCCGACATTTGGGAGTACGGCATCAAGAACGAGCTCGACCTCATCTACAACGTGTGCAACTGCGCATGGCCGTATCTGCAGGAGTCTGGCAAGAACGGCGGCGCTTCCATCATCATCACCTCTTCAACGGTCGGCCTGCAGGGCTCTAACTCGCCGCAGGCATGCCACGCTGCCGCTAAGGGCGCTTGCCTAGCGCTTGCCCGTCAGCTCGCTGCGGAAGGTGGCCCCTTCGGCATCCGCTGCAACTCCATCACCCCGGGCCTGGTGTGGACCGAGGCTATGGCCAACATCCCCAAGGAGATGGCAACTGGCCTCATCGCCGCGCAGACCACGCAGCAGGCCGTCGACCCCATCGACATCGCTTACGGCTACCTTTTCCTGGCTTCCGACGAGGCCCGTCAGATCACCGCTGCCAACCTGCCCATCGACGGCGGTTGCGCGGGCGCTGTGACCGGCGGCATGCAGGGCGAGATCGAGTAGCACATCGGCAATGGGCTGCGCGCATGCCGTCGACAAGCTCGGCGGCATGCGCTCCAGCTTGCTTCAACTGCACTACAAGGAGGGAATTACATGAAAGGTCCAATCGGATTCGGCAGGATGGTCAACCTGGTGATGAACATCATCCTGGGTCTGTGCATGACGCTGGTCATCCTGGTGGCGGTGGGCGCTCCCTTGGCCCCCGAGGCGATCATCGAGTCGTGGTTCGCCAGCTTCTGCATCGGCTATACCTTCGGTGATCTGATCCCCATCGCATCTGCGGGCCCCGCCATTTGCAAGGCGCTCAAGATGCGCAATCCCATTGGGTTCTATGTCATCAACTCGATCGTGCTCGGCGCGTACTTCGGCACGATCATCCTGTTCGGCAATGCGCTCATCAACAACCTGCCCACGATGGGCTGGGGTGCTGTGTTCGGGTTCTTCATGGGGTTCTGGCCCATCGCCGTCGGCGCGGCCATCGTGCTCGTGATCATTTTCCTGTGGCTTGCCCAGAAGATCGCCGCCTCCGTGAGCGGGTTCGATCCCACGAAGATGCCGCCGGCGCAGGAGGCATAGCGCTCGCGGAGCTGGCGGGGGTTCACCGGTTAACGCAGCAACGAACCAAGAGCTGCATGCAATTCAGTAGATTCTTTCGATAAAGGGAGAGGGTATGAAGAAGAACGAGCATTTCCCCAAGTTGTTCGAGCGCGGGACCATCGCCGGGCTCGAGATCAAGAACCGCATCGTGCGCGAG
Source organism: uncultured Eggerthellaceae bacterium (assembly GCA_946618265.1). The sequence goes on along the minus strand of CAMOLA010000089.1, from coordinate 3,159 downwards.
CCCATGGGCACCGAGCTGGGCAATCCTGACGGTTCTCCGAGCTGGGCCTCGCTGAAGGCATATGCCGAGGCAGGCGACGGCGGCACGGGCATCGTGTACATGGACAACGCGGGCGTGACGCAGTTCCACCACGTGGGTCTTTCTATTGCGAGCGACCCCTACATCGGGCCGATGTCGCTTCTGGCCAAGACCGTGAAGCATCATGGCGCCATCCCCGGCCTGCAGATCGTGCACCCGGGCCGCGACGCGGCGTTCGTCGCGGGCGATGACCTCATCTCGTCGTCGGCCATCATGTGGGAGCCCTGGTACGAGGCGGGCGGCGCTGTGCCGCGTCCGCTGACGATCGAGGAGATCCACCAGTTCGTCGAGGCGTTCGGCGACGCTGCCGTGCGCGGCGTGAAGGCCGGCTTCGAGATCATCGACGTGCACGCGGCCTGCGGCGTCCTGCTGTCGAACTTCCTGTCGCCGCTGAACAACACGCGCAACGACCTGTACGGCGGCTCGCTGCACAACCGCATGCGCTTCCTGATGGAAGTCATCCGCAACATCAAGCGCAAGTGCCCGACCACGCCGCTGTCCATCCGCCTCTCGGGCTGCGACTTCGAGCCGGGCGGCATCACCATCGAGGAGACCGTCGAGGTCGCCAAGGCCTGCGAGGCCAACGGCGCCGACGTAATCAACCTCACCTGGGGCAGCCACGCCGAGGTCATCAACGCTGCCGGCATCCTCAGCGAGCATGGCGCCAACCATGTCGAGATGGCCAAGATGATCAAGGACGCGGTGAACATCCCGGTCATGCTGTGCGGCGGCATCTACACTCCCGAGATCGGCGAGAAGCTCCTCGAGGACGGCATCTGCGATTACGTGGGCATCGGCAAGCCGGCTCTGGCCGACCCGATGTGGGCGAAGAAGGCCAAGGAAGGCCGTTCCGAGGACATCCGTCCCTGCATCGGCTGCGTCGTGGGCTGCCATGACCGCGGCATGCTGTCGGGCGGCATGGTGCAGTGCGCCGTCAACCCGCGCCTGTACAAGTTCGACTGCGATCCCTACATTCCGGCCGAGGAGCCCAAGAAGGTCGCCGTCATCGGCGCCGGCCCCGGCGGCTGCGAGGCGGCCATCACGCTGAAGAAGCGCGGCCACGAGGTCGTCCTGTACGACAAGCGCTTCGTGGGCGGCACGCTCAAGGAGGCTTCGGTGCCCGTCTACAAGTACGACGTGTGGCGCCTGGCCGAGTATTACGAGGTGCAGCTGAAGAAGGAGGGTATCGAGGTCATCGCCGAGGAGGCGACCGCCGACACCATCGCCGACGGCGGCTTCGACGCCTGCATCGTCGCGACGGGCGCAACGCCGCGCAAGCTGAGCTTCCCGGGCGAGGATTCCAGCAACGTCGTGTACGCGATGGACTTCCTGCGCGAGGAGTGCAAGACCGACGCGCAGAAGGTCACGGTCGTGGGCGGCGGCATCGTCGGCGCCGAGATCGCGCTGATGCTGGCCGAGGATTACGGCAAGGACGTGACGCTCACCACGCGCCAGGACCAGTTCTTCATCAACGGCTGCATGGGCATCGCCTACATGGTGCGCCTGCAGATGGCGGGTGCCAAGATCAAGGCCCGTCAGACGCTCGTCTCGGTCGAGGACGGCAACCCCGTGTTCGCCGGCCCCCATGGCGTCGAGAAGGGCGAGGCCGACCTGGTCGTCCTCTCGCCGGGCTTCGTTCCCAACATGAAGCTGCGCGACGAGATCGAGGCCAAGTGCGATGCCGAGGTCATCGTCATCGGCGACGCCAAGGCTCCGCGCATGATCATGGACGCCGTGCACGAGGGTTACATCGCGGCCATCAACCTGTAGCGATTGGAATCTGGGCGGTCCTGCGGCCGGGCGTACTGCCAATGGCCTGTTGGGCCGCCCTTTATTAAAGGGCGAAACGCCTGGACGGTTGAGAGGGCGCCTGCAGCTTGGGCGTTTCAGCGGTCGAAGGCGGTGCTTCCAGCGCTGCCAGGGCAATTCGCCGGCAATGAAAGGAGGGCACCTGTGGAGGAGCGCGATTTCGACATCATCGTGGTCGGTTGCGGCTGTGCAGGAGCTATAGCGGCGTACGTGGCCGCGAAGAAGGGCAAGAGCGTGCTCGTCGTGGAGCGCGGCGACTTTGCCGGCGCGAAGAACATGACGGGCGGGCGCTTGTATGCGCATTCGCTCCGCAGCGTGCTCGACGCCTATGCAGAGGGCGAGGTCGAGTGGGACTCCATCCCGTTCGAGCGCAAGATAACGCATGAGCGCATCGCGTTCATGGACATCGCGAGCGCCATGACGGTCGACTTCACGAGCGAGGAGCTAGGGCAGGAGCGCTGCGACAGCTACAGCGTGCTGCGCGGCACGTTCGACCAATGGCTGGCCAAGCTTGCCGAGGACGCGGGCTGCGAGGTCATCTGCGGCATCGCCGTCGAGGAGCTGCTGCGCGACGAGGGTGGATGCGTGTGCGGCATCCGCGCGGGCGAAGACGAGATAACCGCCCAGGTGGTCATCTTGTCGGAAGGCGCCAACAGCCTGCTCGCCGAGCGCTGCCTGGGCGCGCCGCGGCCGAAGCCCTCGCAGATGGCCGTGGGCATCAAGGAAGTGTTCGAGCTTCCCGCATCCACCGTCGAGGACCGGTTCCTCTGCGCGCCGGGCGAAGGCGCCGCGATGCTGGTCGTGGGGGACTGCACGCACGGCTACACGGGCGGCGGGTTCCTCTACACCAACAAGGAGAGCATCAGCTTGGGGCTCGTGGCGACCATCGAGCATCTGCAGGAGGCCGACACCACCATCTACCAGATGATGGACGACTTCAAGAAGCATCCCGCCGTCGCGCCCATCATACGCGACGCAACGATGGTCGAACATTCTGGGCATATGGTTTCCGAAGGCGGCTACGACATGATTCCCGAGTACGTCCACGACGGCTGCTTGGTGGCGGGCGACGCCGCCATGCTGTGCATGAACCTGGGGTACCAGGTGCGCGGCATGGATCTGGCCATCTCGTCGGGCCGTTTCGCAGCCGAGGCGGCGTGCGCCGCAATCGACGCAGGCGACGTGAGCGCTGCCGGCATGGCGGGCTATCGGGCTGCCATGGAGGAGAGCTTCGTCGTCAAGGACCTGAAGACCTACCGCAAGTGGCCCCAG
>CAMOLA010000088.1 GCA_946618265.1 uncultured Eggerthellaceae bacterium | reverse complement strand
ATCAGGCGGCTCGAAGCCTTCTTCGGATTGCGGGTGCGATGACCCTTCGTGGGAACGCCCCACGGGGTGACCGGATGACGACCCGAGGACTTGTTCTTGCCCTCGCCGCCGCCGTGCGGGTGGTCGATCGGGTTCATGACGGTACCGCGGACGGTCGGGCGGATGCCCTTCCAGCGGTTGCGGCCGGCCTTGCCGATCTTGATGTTGGAGTGCTCTGCATTGCCAACCTCGCCGACCGTCGCGCGGCAGGTGAGCAGCACGCGGCGCATTTCGGAGGAGGGCATGCGCAGGATGGCGTATTTGCCTTCCTTGCCCATCAGCTGGATGCTCGTGCCAGCGGAGCGAGCAAGCGCAGCGCCCTTGCCAGGCTGCAGCTCGACTGCATGGATGAGCGTACCGACGGGGATGTTGGCCAGCGGCAGCGCGTTGCCCGGCTTGATGTCGGCTTCGGGGCCGGAAACGACCATATCGCCAACATGCAGGCCCTTCGGGTGAAGGATGTAGCGCTTCTCGCCATCAACATAGTGCAGCAGCGCGATGCGCGCCGTGCGGTTGGGGTCGTACTCGATGGTGGCAACCTTGGCGGGCACGCCGTCCTTGTTGCGCTTGAAATCGATGATACGGTAACGGCGCTTGTGGCCACCGCCCTGATGGCGCGTGGTGATGCGGCCGTTGTTGTTGCGCCCTGCATGCTTCTTCAGCGGCGCAACGAGCGACTTCTCGGGCTTGCTCCTGGTGATTTCCGCGAAATCGGAAACCATCATGAAGCGACGTCCGGGGCTAGTCGGCTTGTACTGCTTGACTCCCATTCTCACTTCTTCCTATCCGTGAGCCGTCGTACACACGCTTGACGACTCCTACTCCGGGCCCTTCATCGCACGCCTCGTCGTACACCAAGGACCCCTCTGCCAAAGTGGGTTACGATGGCCGGAACAGGCGTTTGAGGAGGCAAACGCCCCGACTCCGTAATCCACGCGTCCGGGTGTATCCATACACTCTCAGACACAAAGAGACATTATACGGGTGGAATTTTTCGGGTTCAAGGAAAGATTTTCGGTTCACAACCTGCACATATGGGGCTAACCCTCCCACCGCTTTCCCGTGGGTCCCGCGGCAGCCGAGGCGCGAGGGGCGGGGCCTGTTCGCTTGTCCTCGGCTAACCTATATGAAGAATAGAATACAGTGCCTGCGGAATCGCTCACAGGCCCCGCCCCTCGCGCCTCGGCTGCCGCGGGACCCACGGGAAAGCTATCGTTTATCCCCGGAACGGATCTTGGTTGCGGCGTTTGCTTTGCATGTGCGGATCTTGGTTGCGGCTTTCTTTGGAATTGTACTCGCCGCTTCGCGGCGTCGAGTTTTTATAGAGGAAACGCCCGCTTGGGGCGGGCGTTTCGGGTTGTTTTGATATGCGCTATTTGGTTAGCTCATGACGACGGTGGGCTGGGCGGATGAGCTGGAGGGCTGCTCAATGATTTCGGCGTTTTCCACCAGGTGCTTGCAGGCGCGCAGGCGCTCTGCTGCTTCGCGCAGGGCGAAGCCGAGGCCGCTCTTCTCCATCTGCTGGCGCGCCGCGCGCGGGTTGCGCGGGTTGATCTGGAAGCAGGAATCGTCGAGGTCCTCTTCGGTGTAGGACAGGTTGTAGTGGCGATAGTACGCGTCGAGGCAGTAGCCCTGGACGAGCGACTGGCGCATGGACACCATAAGCATCATCCCGACCTGCTGCTCGCCGCCCTGCTGCTCGCAGAACTGCTCCCACGTCTGGCCCGATGCCGTGACCTGCTGGCGCAGCGTGCGCTGCTCCTGGGCCATGGATCCCTCGTAAATCTCGTCAGGGATCGCGCCCTTGAAACGCTCGGAGAGCGCTGCGGCGGCGAGGTTGCGCTTGTAGTCCTCGTAGTACTTCTTGCGCTCGGCGTTGACCTGCTCGCCGATCTTGGCGCGAAGGTCTTCGAGCGACTTGTACATCGGCAGGTACTTGGCGATCCACTCGTCGTCGATGATCGGCACGACCTCGCGCTGCATCTCGAGGAGCGTGATCTCGCACTCGTATTCCTCCATGACCTCGTTCTTGTTGGCGTCGAGGCCGGGGCCCTGGAACGTGAAGGTGCGCGTCTCGCCGACCATCATGCCCTCGATGGCCTCGTCGAAGCCGTCGGGCATGAGATGCTCGCCTAGCGAATAGACGCGACCGTCGCTCGTGAGGCCGGGAACCTCTTCCCCGTCCTTCGTGGCGCGGATCTTGATCTTGCAGCTATCGTGCGGACCGAGCGGGCCCTCGCCTTCGGCGGGCACCCAGGAGATGTAGTTGCGCGCGATTTCGCTGATCTGACGGTCGATTTCGGATTCGTCCTCCTCGAACGGCTGCACGCGAATCGTGACCGGGCCGTAGTCCTCGAGTTCGAACGAAGGCTTGGGCAGGACGTCGAGCGTGAACTGGAACGCATGCCCCCTGCGAACGGGCGCATCGGCCTGCGGCGTGGGGTTGAAGGCCGGCACGATGCCGTGCTTGTTGAGCGCACGCGGCACGAGCAGCTCTGCGGCCTGGGTCGACACGACCGAGTCGAGGTTCTTGATGCCGAGCGCCTCGTTGGCGAGCTCGGCTGGAGTCTTGTTGCCATAGGGCTGGATGCCCATCTGCGCGCAGAACGTGACGGACGCCTGCTGCAGCACCTCGGACACCTCGGACGACGACGCCGTGGCATCGAGCCTGATGTGGCCGTCATCCCCCGTTTTCTTTACAACCTTCATTACGTATGTCCTCCCTCGTGGGTTTCGATTTGCATCGAAGCATTGTAGCGTATTTGCCCCTGCTGTCATCACGGCCTTGTCGTAATCGACCAAATTACTCGTTTCCACCTGACGCATCGACGGCGCACCTATCAGAACCCGCAGGGCGCCAGAGGGGATGCTCCCGTGTGGCGCCCCCGAAGAATACCTGATAAAAACACCCGATTTGTCATCCTGAGCCGAAGGCGAAGGATGGCGTCATAAAAGGGGCTGTCCCCTTTTATGATTTACTCGTTTGACTTCAGGCTCTCGACCATGTCGACGCGCGACAGCTTGGGGAGCATGAGCAGCATGGACACGCCGGAGAACAGGAGCGTGAGCACGAAACCGGCGACGAAGCTCGGCGGATGGATCGTGCGGCCGAACATCACCTGGTCGACTTCGGCCGTCGTGACGACGAACCCCTCGAGGAACACGCCGAGCACGAGGCCCAGCAGCGCGCCGATGATGGAGAGCAGCACGATTTCCCGGAATATGTAGGCATAGGTCTCGCGCTTCGTGAAGCCGAGCACCTTGAGCGTCGCGATCTCGCGTATGCGCTCCTCTATGTTGATGTTGGTCAGGTTGTACAGCACGATGAACGCGAGCGCGGCCGCCGACACGACGAGCACGACCACGATGAGGTCGACGCTGCGCAACATCGTCTTGTAGGTATCGATGACCTCGTCGTTGTAGGTGACGGTCTTGACGATGCCCGTCTGACGCAGACGTTCGTCAAGCTGCTCGCGCGCCTGCGCATCGGAATCGATGTTGGCATAGATCGCGTTCATGGGCGCTCGCTTGCCCGTGGCCTGCTCGTAGACGTCCTGCGCGACATAGAGGTAATTGTAGATATAGTTCTCGTACAGCGCCCCCACGGTGAATTCGTAGACGGTCGAAGTCGCGTTTCCCATCGCGTCCTGCGGACTGATCGATATCGTGTCGCCAACGCCGACGCCGAGCTCGACCGCCATCTTCTCGTTGAGCAGCACGCCGTTCGCCTCGATGGACAACGGCTCGTGGCCCTCGCGCGTGCGCAGCTCCTTCATCGTGGAAAACGCCGCCGGATCGCGCGGGACGACCACGTCGATGCGCTTGTCGTGCGCGCGCGGACCCGATGCGAGCATGGTCTCGGTGAACGCCGGCGTCGAAGATTGCAGCGCCCCCGATTCCTCGAGCAGCTCATCGAGCTCGCCACGCCGCGCATCGTCGACCTTGTTCTCGAGCGTCACCAGGGCGTTGTGCTTGATGATGTCGCCGTACTGGACGTCGATGATGTCGTTGATCGCATCGTGCAGGCCGAGTCCCGTGAGCAGCAGCGCCGTGCAACCCGCGATGCCCACGACGGTCATGACGAGCCGCTTCTTGTAGCGGAACAGGTTGCGGCAGGTCACCTTCCACGTGAACGACAGGCGCGACCAGAGAGGCCCCATGCGCTCGAGCAGTATGCGCTTGCCCGCCTTCGGCGCGCGGGGCAGCATGAGCGCAGCCGGCTTCTCGCGCAGGGTCGCGGCGACGCTCGCCCACGTCGCGACCAAGGTGATGCCGATAACGAGCCCCGCGGAGACGAGCGCTATCGGGACGTCGGGCGAAAGCGACTTCACGGGAACGTAGTACATGATGGCATACGCGTTCATGATGACGCCGGGCAACAAGCGCGAGAGCACCGCGATGCCCGCGCATGCCCCGATGGCGCTCGCCGCGAAAGCGTACGCAACGTATTTGCCCGTGATGCGCGCCCGCGTATAGCCGAGCGCCTTGTACGTACCGACCAGGAGGCGCTCTTCGTCGACCATGCGCGTCATGGTGGTGAGCGCGACGAGGGCGGCGACCAGGAAGAACATGAGCGGGAAGATGCTCGCGATGTGGTCCACCCTATCGGCGTCCGACGTGAACGACGCCATGCCGGCGTTTTTCGAGCGGTCCATGACGAGCCATTCGGGCTTTTCGGGATCGTCGATTTCGGCTTGCGTGTGCGATAGGCGATACTCGAAGAAATCGAGGAGGCCGTCGTAGGTCGTCGCCTTGTCGTAAAGCTCGTCGGTCAGGGAGTCGAGGCGCGCCTGGCAGCGCTCGTCCGCGATGGACTTCGCCTGGTCCATGACCGCGTTGACCGCCTCGTCGTATTCGTCCGAGCCGTAGAACGCATCGCGCGCCCCGGCCGCCTCGACGAACGCGTCGGTATAGGGATAATCCTGCGCGAAGCTCCCCTCTTGCACATAGAGCACCTGCTGCACCACGCCCGAGCCGAGCGAGCTCGCATCGATCGCCGCCGACGATACGTAATACGGCATGTGGACCTTGCCAACCACCTCGTACGCGCGCGTAGCGAACGTGTCGGACAAATCGGATGCGCCCTCCTCGAACGCGATGCGCGTTCCGATGCCGATATCCCGGCTGAGCACGCGATCCTCCGAAATGACGCACTCCCCCGCGCGCTCCGGCCATCGACCCTCCACCAGGATGAGGCGGTTCAGGTACGAATCGTCGTCCGAAACCACCTGCACCCCGTCCTCGCACGTCGAAGAATGCGCGGATGCCGGAAGACTGTGCACGCGCGTCGTGTACGAAGTGTCCCCGAACGCGGCGATGACATCGGCCTGGCGGCTGCCCATGACATGCTCGGCCCCCGGCAGCGCTCGGAGCGCGTCGAGATCCGCCTCCTCGAGTCCCATGGTGCCGACGACGCGCACGTCGTAGACGCACGTGCCATCCAGATACTGATCCAGGACGATCTTCATGTCGGGCGCCGTCGTGCGAAGCCCCGCATAGAAGCCCGCCCCGAGCGCCACGATGGCGAGCAGGGCCAAGAAGCGCCCCGGCTTGCGCGTGATCGTGCGCAGCAGCTCTTTCGCAAACGCGCTCATCGCTCGAAACCCACGACCGATTGTCCGCGCCTGCCCGACCTGCGCAGCGGCCCCGGCCCGGACCTGCTCGTCGCGCCCTCTGAGGCTGCGAGGAGTGGAAGCGAAGCGGGAGCGAGGACTGTTTGAGCGCCCGAAGGGCGCGAGTTCCGCAGCTGCTTCGCTGGAACGACGAGCGGGAGCCGAAGCGGG
>CAMOLA010000087.1 GCA_946618265.1 uncultured Eggerthellaceae bacterium | reverse complement strand
CGTCGTTCTGGACGATGGGCGTCAACCAGCACAACCGCGGCACGTGGGTCAACCATAACCTGCACAACTTGCATCTGCTGAGCGGCCATTACTGCAAGCCTGGCGACGGCGGCTTCAGCCTGACCGGCCAGCCTTCCGCCTGCGGCACGGCGCGCGAGGTGGGTACGTTCAGCCACCGCCTGCCCGCCGACCTGGTGGTCAAGAACCCGCAGCATCGCCGCTACACCGAAGCCGTGTGGAATCTTCCCGAGGGCTACCTCGACCCGATCGAGACCCCGGGTTACCACACCACCAAGATGTTCCGCGAGATGTCGAACGGCGGGCTCGACTTCTTCTGGTCCGCGCACAACAACTGGGCGCAGTCGATGAGCAACTTGACGCGCTTCCTCGGCCGTGGGCCCGAGGACAAGCGCGGTATCTTCGACACGTTCATCGTGGTCAGCGAGGTGTACCCGACCATATCCACTAAGTACGCGAACGTCGTCCTCCCCGCCGCCATGTGGGTCGAGCGCGAGGGCGCGTTCGGCAACGGCGAGCGCCGCACGGCCGTGTTCGAGAAGGCGGTGGATCCTCCCGGAGACGCCAGGTGGGACATGTGGATCCTGATGGAGATTGCCAAGCGCGTGCTCGTCGACGAGAAGATCGGCCAAGAAGACGCGTTCGACCTGCTGTTCGGCCAGTGGTACGACAAGGACGCGGCAGATTTCAAGCAGGAATCGCAGCGCGAGGTGTGCAAGAGCATGTGGGAGGAGTACCGCACGTTCAGCAACCCCGACCTCAACAAGCGCGCGGCCGCCATCAATTCCGACGCCGATGGCAAGTTCGGCGCCAAGCTGAAGATGGAGGCCAAGCAGCTCGCGCCGTACGAAGAGTACATTTACCAGCATGGCATGACCTGGCCGGTGCGCGAGATCGACGGCAAGTGGTATCCCACCAAATGGCGTTTCTCCTACGGCAAGCAAGAGGACGGTTTCGACCAGTTCGGCGTCGAGAAATACGGCGAAAAGGGCCTGACGAAGGACATCTGCTTCTACAAGCGCCCCGAGCACAAGGCCGCCGTCGTGTTCCGTCCGTGGGAGCCACCCGCCGAGGTGCCCGACGAGGAGTACCCGTTCGTGTTCTGCACGGGTCGCTTGCTCGAGCATTGGCATACGGGCAGCATGACCCGTCGCGTGCCGGCGTTGCACAACGCGCTGCCCGAGGCGCTGCTCGACATGAATCCCGCGGATATGGAGGCGCTCGGCATCAAGGACGGCGACCGCGTGAAGGTCGTGAGCCGCTGGGGCGAGGTCGAGATCACCGCATCGAGCGCCGGTCGCACCCAGCCGCCCGAGAAATACCTGTTCGCGCCCTTCTTCGCCGAGGAGACTCTCATCAACTTGGCACAGCAGGAGATGTACTGCCCGCTGTCGAAAGAGCCCGATTACAAGAAGACGTGCGTGCGCGTCGAGAAGATTTAAGGCTAATGAAACAGTGGTACCTCGTACCGCTGTTTCATTGGAAAGGCAAAGCGTGGATCGCGGCGTAATATCAAGCTTGGTCATCGAGACGGTGCCCGAATATACCGAGTCCGTGGCAGCTCAGCTGCCCGAGCTTGACGGTGTCGAGGTTCACGGCGTCGACGGGTACAAGATCATCATCACGATCGAAGCCGAGACCGTCGACGAGTCGCATGCCATTGCGAGCAGCATGATCAACATCACGGGCGTGATCGGCGTAAACCTGATTTACGTCAACTTCGAAGACGACGAAACGATTTATCCGGATGGCGTGTGAAGTGCCGGTGCCAGGCGTCGGCGCTTCACGTGGGGAAAAGAACGATATGGGCGACGAGCAAATCGAGAATAAGCAGGCAAAATCCCAGGGAAAAGCGGGGAAGGGTCGCCCGTTCACCATTGCGCGGCGTATCGTGCAGGTGCTGGTGCTCCTCGTGTTCCTGGTGCCCGTGCTCGTATCGGGCTGGAGCCTGTTTGGCGGGACGGTCGGCGGCGACAACGCCATGGGCACGCCTGCGAACAGCTTCCCCTTCTACGGTACGCTTTCCTCGAGCAGCGTGTTTGGCGTGACACTCCTCGATCCCTTTGCGATGCTGCAGGCCGTCGTGGCGGCAAAGGCGTTCTCTCCTGAATGGCTGCTCGCCGCGCTTCCGGTGCTCGTCGTGTACGGCGTCATTCGCGGACGTGCGTTCTGCGGGTGGTGCTGCCCGGTTAACCTGCTGCTCGAATTCGTCGACTGGTTGCGGGCCAAACTGCATATCAAAGTGGAAGAGCGCGTGCTGCCGCGGCGCGTGAAGGTGTACGTGGCCGGCGGCGTGCTCGTGCTGTCGCTTTTGCTCGGCTTTCCCGTGTTCGAGGCGTTGTCGCCCATCAGCTTCATCAACAAGGGCCTCGTGCTCGGCAGCTTGATCGGCGGCATAACGCTTCTGGCCATCATCCTGGTCGAGCTGTTCTGGGGCCATCGCGTATGGTGCCGCGCCATATGCCCGCTCGGCGGCTTCTACGAGGTCGTGGGCAAGGTGGGGCTGGTCAACGTGCACATCGACCATGAGAAGTGCATCGGGTGCAACAAGTGCAAGAAGGCGTGCCTGTGCGATCCCGAGATACTGGACGCCGTCGTTGCGGGCGAAGACGGCGTCGTGCGCGCAGGCGATTGCATGGCCTGCGGCAAGTGCGTCGAGACATGTCCGACGGCTGCCCTCGCCCTCAAAATCGGTCGCTAACTGCGAAGAAACGGGCCTCCAGAGCGGGCTCAGTCGTCATAAAAGGGGACAGTCCCTTTTTATGACGGACATGCGTTTTTGCCGCTAACCCACACATCGTGCGCGCCTCTCCAGCGCACTGACCGAAAGAGACCGAAAGGGAGTCTCCCTTTCGGTCTGTATGAAACGATTCCCCTGGAAGCCCATTTCGCATGTACAATAAATCGGATTCCTGTATTCGATGATCGAACGAGGCGGTAGCTATGCTGCATCTGAAGAAAGTGCTCGGCGCAAAGCCAAAGGAGCATGTAGAGGTAGAACTGGAGCCGATGTATACCCCGTGGGGCGAGGCCCTCGACGTGGCGCATGTGTTGGAAGAACATCCCAATCCCCAGTTCGCACGCGAATCGTATCAGTCGCTCAATGGATTGTGGAAATGTGCGTTCGCCGAAAGCGCCCATAAGATGACGGATGACTTCTCGGACGTCGTCAAATTCGCGGCTATCCCCGAGAACGAGGAGTTCGTGCAGGATATCGTCGTGCCGTTCTCGCCTGAATCGCTGCTTTCGCGCGTGGGTCGCCAGCTGCAGCCGACAGAGGTCATGTGGTACCGCCGCACGTTCGCCGCGCCGGCCATGGGCGACGGCGAGCGCTGCCTGCTGCATTTCGAGGCGGTCGATTATGCATGCGGGTGCTTTGTGAACGGAACGTTTGTCGGCAGTCATGTCGGAGGGTACCTCCCGTTTTGCTTCGACATCACCGATTGCCTGGTAGATGGCGATAACGAACTCATGGTCAGCGTGGCCGATCCGAGCGAATTCGGCGGTCGCGTCCGCGGGAAGCAGCGTTTCGATCGAGGCGACATCTGGTATACCGCCCAGAGCGGCATATGGCAGTCGGTTTGGCTGGAAGTCGTGCCGTCGGCGCACGTGGAGTCGATCTTCGTAGAGCCCGATGCGCAAACCGGCATCGTGGCGATCGGTGCCCGCTTGGCGTTTTCGGAGCAGGATGTCGCTGGCCAGGAGCTGTGCGTCGACATCTTCGACGGCGAGGGAAATCAGGTGGCAAGCGCGTCGTGCCAGCCGACCGAGCCGTCTTGCGCGCTTGCCGCGCATGTGCCCGATGTGCGTCTGTGGTCGCCAGAAGACCCGTATCTTTATCGGCTGCGCATTGCGTTCGGGGAAGACGCGGTCGACAGCTACTGTGGTTTCCGCACGGTGGAGGTGAAGCAAGCCGAAGACGGGCGCAAGCGCGTCTTCCTCAACGGCAAGCCATTCTTTTTGAAGGGCGTGCTGGACCAGGCATACTGGTCCGACGGCCTCATGACCGCGCCTGCCGACGAGGCGCTCGTGTTCGACATCGAGGCAATGCGCGATGCAGGCTTCAATCTCATGCGCAAGCACATCAAAGTAGAGTCGCGTCGATGGTACTATCATTGCGATCGGCTGGGCATGCTGGTGCTGCAGGACATGGTCAGCGGAGGCGCCCAGGATATCGAAACCTGGCAGTGGAGCTACAAGCCCACGCTGTTCAAGGTTAGCTGGCGGCATTATCGCGACGATAAGGCGAGCCACCAGAAAAAGCTCGGTGCCGGCGATGCGGGTTTTCGCGAGGAATGGACCCGGACATGCGCCGATACCGTGCGCTTGCTCGGCAGTCATCCATGCATCATCGGCTGGTCGCTGTTCAACGAGGGCTGGGGACAATTCGACGCGCAGGCTGCCACCGATATGGTGCGAGCGCTCGACCCCACGCGTCCCATCGACGCGACGAGCGGCTGGTACGACCAACGGTGCGGCGACTTCAACAGCGTGCACAATTACTTCCGCGACATGAAGGTATGGTCTGATTTCGGAGCGGGGCGGGCGTTCTTCCTTTCGGAGTTCGGGGGATTCACCCATCGTGTCGACGGCCATGCCGCGCTCGAGGAAGCTTATGGTTACGAACCGTACGACGACAAGGCCGAATGGGCGGCCGCCGTGCGCGCGCTGCTCGCCGAAGTCGAAGCCCTCGAGCCAAATGGCTTGGTGGGCTACGTCTACACCCAAGTAAGCGATATCGAGGAAGAAACGAATGGCATTCTGACCTACGACCGGCGCGTGAACAAGCTGGCATAACGCTTGATGCCAGGCTAACGCGCTTGGCGACTCGTTCTAAAAGCGAACGAATATCCAGAACGGTTTCAGGCGATTAACGCACCTTCTGTCAGCGCATCATGCAGGTCCGCCTCTCCTTCAGGGCGGTTTCCCGCTCCGGCATTGCCAGACGTACTGACCGAAAAGGAGTCTCCCTTTCGGTCACTGGGCCCGGCTGGGCGGTCCGCTTTGGCATGTGGCGCAGCGGCGGCGATCTTCGGTCAACGAACCCTCGTTTGCGCGCGTTTTAAGATAACTTGTTTAGTACAATATCCATGAAGGCGCGCAGGCGCTCTGATGTGACGCTTGAAAAGAGAGAGGTGGCCCATGAAGAAGTACATTTGCCCCTGCGGTTACGAATACGACCCCGAGGTCGGCGACCCCGATGCCGGCATTGCTCCCGGCACGGCCTTCGAGGATATCCCCGACGATTGGGTATGCCCCTGGTGCGGTCTCGGCAAGGACGCGTTCGAGATTGCCGAATAGCCCGTATTCGTAAACAGCTGCAAGCGAATGCCCCCGGTCACGGGGGCATTTTTCTGCGATACGACATGCCGCGTGAGCGATTCCTGCGTTTTCGGGTTGTCTCATAAAAAGACAGGGCCCTCGGACTTGTCCCACAAGCTGAGTCGTTCATGGTTTGACGCTCAAATGGGGCAAGTCCGAGGGCCCTGGAGAGAAAGGGGCGACGGGCTTCTCGTTACGTATGTAGTTTCCCGTCGCGAATCGAAGGCCGGGGCTGACAGGCGCCACTTGGCCGGTGATTGCTGGTTCCGAGGTGCTTCTTGAGGCTGAGAAAGCCGGTTTCGTTTGACAGGAAGGGGCAGAACGGCTCTGCATGCAGGCCGGATTTGCCAATGAAGATGCGCTTATTGGGCGAAAACACGATATCCTTCCTTACTCGCCTCCCGAGTTGGCTGCAAGCGCGCCAGCCAGATCCTCGAGCTTTCCGATATAGCCCACAACCTGCGTGCCGAGCTGCGTGACGATGTAGCCGCTACGCGCTCGGTATTTCTTTATGCATCCGGATGCAATGAGTTCTTGCATCAGCGGATTGAGCTTTCCCCTGCTTACGTGAAAAAGCTCTGCTATCTCTTCCTGGCTTTCGCGCACCCGTTTCCCATCCAGCGTGTCGGTTTGCAGTT
>CAMOLA010000086.1 GCA_946618265.1 uncultured Eggerthellaceae bacterium | reverse complement strand
GTCATCGGCACGCCGATCGACGCCATCGAGCGCGGCGAGGACCGCGACATCTTCAAGCAGACCATGGCCGACCTGGGCATCGAGATGGCGCGCTCGAAGGTTTCGCACACCGTCGAGGAAGCCGTGGAAATCGCCGACGAGCTCGGGTATCCGTGCGTGCTGCGCCCTGCCTACACCATGGGCGGCACCGGCGGCGGCCTCGTGTACAACAAGGAAGAGCTGAAGACCGTCGTGGCGCGCGGCCTGGCAGCCTCCCCCGTCACCGAGGTGCTCGTCGAGGAAAGCGTGCTCGGCTGGGAAGAGCTCGAATTCGAGGTTGTGCGCGACGCCAAGGGGCAGATGATCACCGTCTGCACCATCGAGAACATCGACCCCATGGGCGTTCACACCGGCGACTCGTTCTGCGCCGCGCCCATGCAGACCATCGACCAGTCCGTCATCGACCGCCTGCAGAAGAAGTCCTACCAGATCGTCGACGCCGTCAAGGTCATCGGCGGCACCAACGTGCAGTGGGCGCATGACCCGGTCACCGACCGCGACATCATCATCGAGATCAACCCGCGCACGAGCCGCAGCTCGGCGCTCGCCTCCAAGGCCACCGGCTTCCCCATCGCGCTCATCAGCTCGATGCTGGCCAGCGGCCTCACGCTCGACGAGATTCCCTGCGGCAAGTACGGCACGCTCGACAAGTACTATCCCGACGGCGATTACGTCGTCATCAAGTTCGCTCGCTGGGCGTTCGAGAAGTTCAAGGGCGTCGAGGACAAGCTGGGCACGCAGATGCGCGCCGTCGGCGAGGTCATGAGCATCGGCAAGACCTACAAGGAAGCCTTCCAGAAGGCCATCCGCTCGCTCGAGAAGGGCCGCTACGGCCTTGGATTCGCCAAGGACTTCTACGGCAAGTCCAAGGAAGAGCTGCTCTCCCTGCTCGTCACGCCCACGTCCGAGCGCCAGTTCGTCATGTACGAGGCCCTGCGCGCCGGCGCAACGGTCGACGAGCTGTTCGAGCTCACGAAGATCAAGCGCTACTTCATCGAGCAGATGGCCGAACTCGTCGCCGAAGAAGAAGAGATCCGCGCGTACGCCGGCGGCCACCCGACCCAGCTGCTTCCCGACGACATGCTGCTCAAGGCCAAGAAGGACGGCTTTGCCGACAAGTACATCTCGCAGCTCATCGACGTGCCCGAGAAGAAGATCCGCGCGCAGCGCATCGGCATCGGCTGCACAGAGGCGTGGGAGGGCGTGCACGTTTCGTCCACCCAGGACTCCGCATACTACTACTCGACCTACAACGCGCCCGACAATTCTCCCGTCAGCGATGGCCGCAAGGTCATGATCCTTGGCGGCGGCCCCAACCGCATCGGCCAGGGCATCGAGTTCGACTACTGCTGCGTCCATGCCGCCAAATCGCTGAAGAAGCTCGGCTTCGAGACCATCATCGTCAACTGCAACCCCGAGACCGTGTCGACCGACTACGACACGTCCGACAAGCTGTACTTCGAGCCGCTCACGGCCGAGGACGTGCTTTCCATCTACGAGAAGGAAAAACCGCTCGGCGTCATCGCCCAGTTCGGCGGCCAAACGCCGCTCAACCTGGCGAGCGAGCTCGAGGAAGCCGGCGTCAACATCCTGGGCACGTCGCCCGAGATCATCGACCTGGCCGAAGACCGCGACCGCTTCCGCGAGGTCATGGACCGTCTGGGCATCCCGATGCCCGAAGCGGGCATGGCCGTCAACGTCGCCGAGGCCCTCGACATCGCGCACGAGATTGGCTATCCGGTCATGGTGCGCCCGAGCTACGTGCTCGGAGGCCGCGGCATGGAAGTCGTCTACGACGACGAGAACCTGCGCGCCTACATGGCTGCAGCCGTCGGCGTCACGCCCGACCGCCCCATCCTCATCGACCGCTTCCTCAACCACGCGCTCGAATGCGAGGCCGACGCCATCTGCGACGGAACGCATGCCTACGTTCCCGCCGTCATGGAGCACGTCGAACTCGCAGGCGTACACTCCGGCGACTCCGCGGCCATCCTGCCCTCGGTCACCATCTCTGACGACAACCTGACCACCATCAAGGAGTACACGAGGCTTATCGCCGAGGCCATGCACGTGCGCGGCCTGATGAACATCCAGTACGCCATCGAGGGCGACAAGGTGTACGTGCTCGAGGCCAACCCGCGCGCGAGCCGCACGGTACCGCTGGTTTCGAAGGTATGCGGCATCCAGATGGTCCAGATTGCTACGGACGTCATCACCATGCCGTTGACCGGCCGCACCTCTCCGGTGCCCGAGCTGAAAGACGTCACGTACAACCACTACGGCGTCAAGGAAGCCGTGTTCCCGTTCAACATGTTCCCCGAAGTCGACCCGGTGCTCGGCCCCGAGATGCGCTCGACCGGCGAGGTGCTCGGCCTGGCCGGCACGTTCGGCGAAGCGTTCTTCAAGTCCCAGGAGGCCACCCAGACGGTGCTTCCGCTCGGCGGCACGGCGCTGCTCAGCGTCTCCGACCGCGACAAGGACGAGCTCGTGGAACTGGGCCAGGCGCTCATCGATGCCGGCTTCGAGATCATCGCCACGCGCGGCACGCGCGACGCGCTGGTCGAGGCAGGTATTCCCGCCACGCTGACGCTCAAGGCATCCGAAGGCCGCCCGAACGTCATCGACCTCATCACCAACGGCGACGCCGACCTCATCATCAACACGCCGTCGACGACCACGAAATCCGCCGACGACGGAAGCGCCATGCGCCGCGCCGCCATCAAGGCGCATACTGCCTACATGACGACCATGGCTGCAGGCAAGGCTGCCGCCATTGGCATCAAGGCCGTGCGCGAGAGCGGCTCCAACAAGGTGAAGTCGCTCCAGGAAGTCCACGCGAACATCAAGCGATAGGCCCCCGAAACCACAATACCCTCGACGGCCAGCAACCAACTGTTGCTGGCCGTTTCCTTTGATAAAGAGCCATTGGACAGTCTGGCAACTCATTCGTTCGGTATAATTGCCGTTCGAACGAACTCTCTGAAAGGAACCGTCTTGAACGAGGTGCTTCAATCTGAATTGCAGGAATACGCCGCCGGCGAGCAGGCCTATCTTGACGCCTTGCGCGAAAAGGACGTCGTGTTCGCGGAACGCGAGAAGAACCAGAAGCGCATAGACGCAGTGCGTGCGCAGCTCGAAGACGCAGGCGCGACGTTCAAGAACGCGGGCGCGTCGATCGTTTGGGGCTGGCAGTCCAAGGCATGCGTGGAATGCACGGGCAACAGGGGTTCCGAAACGTTTTCGACAACGTTCAAATGCCATCGCGACTGCTATTTCTGCTTCAACTACAACGTGGCCGAATACGATCGGTTCGTACGAGAAGGATGCCCGTGGCACGACGGGCTGTCCGATGCCGTGGACCGTTATGGCGAAGACGGCCTTGCCGCCATCGGCCTGACCGGCGGCGAGCCGCTGCTCGTGCTCGACGATTCCATCGAGTTCCTCGAGCAAGCCCGCGAGCGCTTCCCCCACGCGCATATGCGCATGTACACATCGGGCGACCTGCTGACCGAAGATGGCGCGCGGCGCTTGCGCGATGCCGGCTTGCAGGAGATCCGATTCAGCGTGAAGCAGGACGATCCGGCAGAGCGTCAGGAGCGCGTCTTGACCGCAATGGAGCTCGCGAAGCGCTACATACCCGACGTCATGGTCGAAATGCCCATCATCCCCGGCACCAAGCAGCGCATGCAGGAACTGTTCGACCGTTGGGCCGAAATTGGAATCGACGGCATCAATCTGCTCGAGTTCTGCTTCCCGTTCCATAGCTGGGACGAGTTTGCCGCACGCGGGTTCGAGATCCGCAATCCTCCGTTCGACGTCATGTACGATTACGGATACTCGGGTGGGCTTCCCGTCGCCGGAAGCGAGGAGCTTAGCCTCGAGATGATGCTGTACGGCATCGAGACCGGCGTCCCCTTCGGCATGCATTACTGCTCGCTCGACAACAAGCATCGCAGCGAGATGCGCCAGCGCAACGAGCGCGGCAAGGGCATGCATCCCGTCTTCGACTTCGACGGCGGCGATTTCTTCCTAAAATGCGCCAAAGTGTACGGGCCGGACGTGGCCAAGACGGCTGAAGCGCTGCTTCGACGCGGACATACCTCCTTCCTGCAAAACGACGAGATGCCCTCGCTCAGCTTCCCGCGCAAGTACCTGCCGGAGCTCAAGACGCTCTCCATCGATCCGGCGATTTCGGTATGCCTGCTCGAAACGGACGAAGAAGGCACGTTCTTGCGGGAGGTCGGCTTGCAGCCCGCATAACGCCGAGAGACCGCGTTTGCCATAGAATAGAGTATTGCCGTTGGATTTCCGGGAAATTGCAGGTGCGTTTCCCCGGGTTTACCAACGAGTTTCCTTCATGCCAATGAAATCATCGCGTAACAAAGTCCGCCCATAATCGAATCATCGACATCGATTCGAAAGGACGGGTGATGAATATGTACGACATCGGCTCTACGGCATTCATGATCGTGTGCACCATGCTTGTTGCACTCATGACACCGGGACTATCGTTTTTCTACGGAGGCTTATCGCGGCGCAAGAACGTCGTGAACTCTATGATGATGGTGATGGGCATCATCGGCATCGTTGGCGTGATGTGGATCATATGCGGCTGGTCGTTCGCCTACGGCGGCGACGGGACTAATCCGTTCTTCGGCGGCTTCGACCAAATCGGCTGCCTCCCAGCAACTTCGGAGATGCTCGCAGAAGCTGCCAGCGTCCCAGAGGATGCTGTTTATCCGGCCATCATCGACATCGGTTTCCAAATGGCCTTTGCCATGATCACCTGCGCCATCATCACGGGCGCCGTGGCGGGACGCATGAAATTCGGTGCCGTCATGCTGTTCATCGCAATCTGGGTGCCCCTGATCTATGCGCCGCTCGCTCATATGGTTTGGGGAGGCGAAGGCAGCTTCATCGGTGACGTGATCGGAGCCCTCGACTTTGCAGGCGGCGACGTCGTGCATATCAGCTCTGGCGTCACGGGCCTCGTCTTGTGCCTGCTGCTCGGCAAGCGCCGCGGCTTCGGCGTCATGAGCTACCGTGCCCACAACGTGCCGTTCGTCGTGCTCGGCGCCACGTTGTTGTGGTTCGGATGGTTCGGCTTCAATGCCGGATCGCAATTCGCCGCCGATGGGGTCGCCGCGCTCGCGCTGCTCAACACGATCGCCGCATCGGCTGCGGGCATGGTCTCGTGGCTCGCCGTCGAGCGCATCAGAGTCGGGAAGCCGACCCTCGTCGGTGCATGCACCGGCCTCGTCGCGGGCCTCGTGGCCATCACGCCCGCAGCTGGATTCGTGGAGCCCTGGGCCGCGCTCGTCATGGGATTCGTCACGGCTCCCTGCTGTTTCATCGCCATCAGCCAGGTCAAACGCAAGATCGGATACGACGACGCCCTCGACGCGTTCGGGTGCCACTCGGTTGGAGGCGTCATCGGCGGAGTGCTCACCGGCGTCTTCTGCGTGCCCGAGCTGTCCTGGACCGATTTCGGCGGCCTCGTCTACACCGGCGACGCATCCTTACTCGTCAGCCAAATTCTGGGCATCCTCGTAACCATCGTGTTCGTGGTCGTCGGCGGACTTGCCATCGGGTTTGTCGTCAAGGTCGCCTTCAAGGGATCCCTGCGCGTCAGCGATGCCGACGAAGCCGTCGGACTCGACATCGCCAATCACGGCGAAAGCGCGTACCCAGCGTATCTGGGCATGGACTAGAAAGGAACCACTGATGAAACGAATCATCGCAATCGTGCGACCCGAGAAGATGGAACCGCTGAAGGAAGCCCTCTTTGCGGCCAACATATCCGGCATGACAGTCGCGCAAGTTATGGGCTGCGGCAATCAGCACGGTTGGTCGGAGTACTTCCGCGGCACCGAAGTGCTACTGAACATGCTCCCCAAAGTGAAGTTCGAGCTCGTCGTAGCAGACGACGCTGCAGATGCCCTCGTGGACCTGATATGCGATACGGCTGCGACCGGCGAGGTCGGCGATGGAAAGGTGTTCGTAAGCCCCGTCGAGGAAGTGATCAGGATCCGCA
>CAMOLA010000085.1 GCA_946618265.1 uncultured Eggerthellaceae bacterium | reverse complement strand
ACGGCGTCAAAGCCGCGGTTCATCTCTTCAGCAGTTGGCATTTATCCTACACCCCCTCAAACCTTGTGAAGTGGAAGCCCTTCAGCGGCTTCGTCGTGATGCAAGCGGAGTGATCGTGATCGTTCTCCGGCGTGACCTTGTAGCACTTGCACAGCGTGCTCTTGTACGGAGCGCCATAGTGCGTCGGGCCGTAAACGCCCATCGTGGTCAGGTTGTTGCCGTTGCAGTTGAACACGCCGTACAGATGCGGCTCAGCTGCTTCTTCCTCGGGGAACCACCAGCCGTGGCGAGCACGGACGAGGTTCGGCATGAGGCCAGGAGCGATGTGCGCCTTCTGCTTGCACTTACCGCGCATGTTCTCGAACCAGACCCAGTCGCCTTCGATGATGCCCTGCTCCTCGGCGATCTCCGGGGAGATGTCGGCGATGGCCGTCGGATGGAACTGACGCATATGCGGCAGCTGACGGTGCTCGGAGTGGAACAGACCGATGTGGCGATGGCCGGACGTGTAGATGTACGGGTACTGCTTGTACAGTTCCGGCGTACGATAGGGCGACTCGTAGGGCTCGTAGTGAGCGGGCAGCGGGTCGAAGCCCCAAACGTCGAACAGCGGCGAGTAGATCTCGAACAGACCAGTAGCGGTAACGAAGCCGGGGTTGCCGTCCTCGCGGAGGAGACCCTTCGCATACTTGTGATAAGTCTCGTTCCAATCCCACCAGTCGTAAACCTTCTCGGTGAGCTCTTCGAAGGTGTAGTCAACGCCGTTACCTTCGTCCTGGATCATCCAGGTCAGGAAGTCACGGGTGGTCTCGAACTGATCGTAGAACTCGGGGTTGAAGCGCTTGCCCATAGCAACGACGAGCTCTTCGTCCGACTTGGACTCGAAGTAACGACCAGCAGAAGCGGTGATCGTGCGCAGCGGCTGCCACCAAGAACGATAGGAGTCGCGCTCGACGGACATAGCGACCGGGAGGACGCAGTCAGCGAAAGCAACAGCCGTCGGGGTCAGGTAGTAGTCAGCGACGATCGTGTACTTGATGCCCTTCCATGCCTTGTAAACGCGCGGAGCGTCGCCAGCCATGTTGGCAATCGGGTTCGTCTGCTCAACCCAGATGAGCTGCGGACGATAAGGAACGCCAGTCTCCATAGCCTCGAGCAGCAGATCGGGCGGGATGAACGGCGTGTAGCCAGCCTTGTGAATCGGCGACTGGTTGGTGCCGATGCGGCGGTCGAGCATCTCGGGGGAGATGAACTCGAGGCCAGCGCCATACTTCTTGGAGGAGTTGTAGGCGTAACGGACCATGACGTTGCCACCAGGCGTGTCAAGGTTGCCGCAGATGGCGACCATGTCGTCGATAGCGAAGGAAGCTTCCATTGCAGAGATCTGCATGTCGATTGCGAGGCCCCACTGGACAGCAGCAGGCTTTGCAGCGGCGTACATGCGGGCAGCGTCGATGATCAGCTGCTCGTCAACCCAGCAAATCTCAGCGACCTTGTCGGTCGGATACTCTTGGACGCGCTCGGCCAGAGAATCGAAACCATAAGTCCAGGTCTCGGTCCACTCATGGTCGTAGAGGTCCTCGTTGATGATAACGTTCAGGAAACCGAGAGCGAGTGCGCAGTCGGTGCCGGGACGTACCTGCAGCCAGATCTCAGCCTTCGTGGCAATCCAGGTCAGAGCAGGATCGACAACGATGAACTTGGTGCCCATGCGCATGAGGTCGATCAGCCAGTGGCCCATGAAGCCGTCCGGGTTGGATGCGAGCGGCTGGTTAGCCCAAACGATGACAACCTCAGGCTTGACCCACTCCGCGTTGTTGTAGCGGTCCGGGTGCAGCTGAGCGGTGTCGAGAATCCAGCAGTCGCCTTCCTGCAGGAGGTTGGCGGTCATACGCGGCTGGTAGCAAGAGTCGGCCGAGAGGAAGCCGAACGACATGTTCGGAGAACCGAATGCCGTGCGCAGAACCATAGCGCCCTGCCACATTGCGTTACGGCCAGTACCGGACAGAGCAACGACGCCCTCAGGCCCGATTCCGCCGAATTCGTCGCGGATGATGTTGCAGCAATCCTGGAAAGCTTCCTCGATGAAATCGAGAGCCTCGTCCCAGGTGACGCGCTTCCACTGGTTGGAACCCTTCTCACCGTCGAGCAGCAGCGGCCACTTCATACGGTCATGGTTGTAGATCTGCTCGACCATGTTGATGCAGCGCAGGCACAGACGACCCTGGCTGTATGCGAAGTTCGGGTCACCCTCGACCCTCTCGAGCTTCCCGTCCTTGACATAGGTAAGGACACCGCAGCCATTATGGCAGCCGGGGCCCGTCCAGACTGAGGTACGTGTCACTTCATAACCATCTTCGTACCAACGCCAATCTGTTTTGTATAGATCTTTGCTGATCTCATTGATCATGAAATGTTCCCCCTTTCTCTTTCTCACTCAATTCTTAGATTCTGTACTGATAGAACTTGACTTGCTTTTCCGCTGCCTCCTCTCCAACTAACTTGATATCAGATGCAGAACAGAAATGCTTAAGTGGTAAACGTGCACCTAGAAGTCCCTGACGATCTTCTTTGGCTTAACGCATTTTCATCCCTCTCATGATCATGCGCTCTGCTGCGTTACACGCAAACCAACCTAAAGCCAAACAAAATAGGGTGCGTCTAACCATCCCTTTACTAGTTAGACGCAAATCCGTGCGATCTTACGCACCCGGAGCCTTCGGGGCACCCGGAGCCTTGGGAGCACCCGGAGCCTTCGGCGCGCCAGGAGCAGCTGCACCAGCATCGCCGCCACCACCGAGCGGGGCGCCGCACTTCTTGCATTTGTCGAGCTCGGGCGGATTGAAGGATCCGCACGCGTCGCACTTTTTCATCATCTCATCGAAAGAAGGTGGTCTGAAGCACATGGTAGTTTCCTTTCTATATAGGTGACTCGAACCCCTCGGAATTCGCTACGACCGAAAACCGGGCATAGGAAATCACGAATGTAACGATAGCGCTCCCGTGATTCGCTTGCGTCAGCTTCGAAGTATTAAAAGAGGGACGTTCGAGCGTTTCTAGTACACATAATACTACTTATGAATCTACTTTTGAGCAGATAGTACTAATAGTACTAGTGGCTTTATAAAGCCTGTTCAGAGCATCAGTATTTGTGAATGTTACCCGAGGCTCATGAGTTGCAGTAATATTACTTTTACTAATTGTACCTACTTTTCCAATAACACTAGATAACGCCCAAATTTGACCCGATTTCATGCTTGCAAGCTGCCGTAAAGGGCGTTTCCCGTCATCGCACGCTAGTGTTTGAGGGCCCTTGCTTTCGGATGCGCCTCAAACCATTCTTCTGACGGCGGCGTGTTGCGCTCACATGGTTGATCGCCCCAATCGTGGCGCGGCGACGTGCTCTTGCCGCAAGGATAGGCGCAGAGCTTTCCGCTGTAATTGCACTTGACGACTTTTGGACGGACCATTTCCGATAGATCCTTGCCGCATTTCTTACAGAGCAGCGGCTCCCCGCTTTCGACCGTGGGTCTCTCGTAAACTGTCGTCGTACCGCAATCCGGGCAATTGCCCGCCTTGAGCGGTGGCGGTTGGCATTTGCCGCACATCGGATTGCAGATCCAACATCCTCCTGGCATTGCATCCCCTCTCGATTCTTTCTGTGGGCTAACCTTATTCTAATTCTTCTATTTCCGCACGTCAAATGGCATTTTTAGAGATTTTTCCAACCCGCTCTTACCTGCTTTTGAGGTACGAGATGGCGTCTTCGGCTTGTTCGGTTTCGGCAATCCTCAGAGCCAGGGCGCGCGTCTCGTCATCGAAGTATCCGTTCTTCGCAAGGCGCTCGTAGCCCTCGAAATTCCCCTCCTGCGCATAGCGCCGAAGCACGGCGTTCATGAAGCCCTTCAAGGCTGCCTCGAAATGCGCACGGGCGGCTTCGCCCAGCTTCACGGGTTGCTCGAAACGCCCAAGGATCATGCGCACAACGGCGGTCGGGTCTATCTCGTGAACGACCATCGAGTCATACGTGGCAAAATTGAAGAACAACCCGTCGTCATCGATGCAGAGCGGTCGCGTAAAGTCCTCCATGTCGCGTGCCTGGTAAGGGAATTCGACGGTTACCTCGCTGAAACCGTCAACGGGATGGGGGAATTCCAC
The DNA here is from genome assembly GCA_946618265.1 of uncultured Eggerthellaceae bacterium. Next base: position 1,993 of record CAMOLA010000085.1, on the reverse strand, counting down.
ATACACGCGGTCGATCTCGTCGATCCCGAGCAACGCGCGGGGATCGACCTTCGTAATGCCGCTATGGAACCTCATCTCTCGTACATGAGCGTGATAGAACGCCGTTTCGCAAATCTGCGTTACCGCACGGGGAATCACGACGTAGTCGCGCGGCTCCACGAACATCAGACCGCGATCGCCTTCTTCTCCCCGCTCGATGAGGATATTTTCCTCGTAGTAGTAGCGCTCGTTAGCCGGATCGACGTCGATGGAGCGCAAGGTCCTGCGTTCGTGCTTCCTCGACGCGCCCGCAACTTCGAATGCATACGGGCCGATTTCGCGCACAGCAGGGCCGATATGAGCGGCTTCGAGCGACGTCTGCCAGAACGCCTCCTCGCCGATAACCTCGAGGGTGTCGGGAAGATTCACGGATTTCAGCTTATCGCACGCCTTGAACGCGCGTGCGCCGATCGTCTTCAGGCCATCGGGAAGAACCACGCGCTCGAGCTTCGTCTCATGTTCGAAAGCGCTATCCGCCAGGGCCACCGTACCTGGCATGACCTGGTACTCCTGCTGCTCGCACAAAAGCGCTACGAGCTCGGTTCCGACTTCGCCCTTCCGATACAGGGCTTTACCGTCCGAGGAGAGCAGCGCATTGTCGTCGGCAATCGAGAACGACGACGCGTCGCCGAAGTCGACATTGGTCTTCTCGAACGCCTTAGGACCAATTTCCTCTACCGTCGCCGGTATGCGAACTTGGCTAACCGCCGTCTTTGCAAAAGCCTGGGAGCCGATGCGCCGCAAGCCCTCGCTGAAGACCACGCTCCCGAGCTTCGCGCATAGCGAAAAGGCGCTTTTGCCGATCTCGACGAGGCTTTGCGGGAACTCGACTTCCTGCAGTCCGGTTCGGAAGAACGCGAAATCGGAGATGACCTGAACGTTGCAGCCGAACGAAACCGCCTGGAGCGACGTTTGGCCCTTGAACGCCGAGTCGCCCACAACGCTGCACGTATCTGGTATGGAATAGTCCTCGACCTGCACTGCCAGCGACAAGAGCTCGTGGCCGTCGCCGCTGAACAGGGCGATGCCGTCGGACGAATACGTCTCGTTGTCCTCGTCGACCACCAGCCTCTTGAGCTTTTTCGGATCGTAAGCCTGGTCCTCGATCTTCTCGACGGCCGCAGGCACGACGAGCGTCTGCAAAGGGCAATCGTAGACCAGCCGTTTTGGCAGGACCTTCAACGAAGCCGGCAGATGCAGGTCTTCGAGCGACCGGCAGCCCATAAGCGTCTGGGCGTCGATTTCCTCGATGTTATCCGAGAACCGAACCGAAACCAGCCCCGCGCACTGGAAGAAGGTCTTCAGGCCGATACGGAGCACGCTGTCGGGCATTTCAACGTGCTTGAGGGAGGCATTTCGCGCAAATACCTGATTGAACAGCTCGCGCACCTCGTATCCGCCAAGCATCCCCGGTATCTCGACCTCATCTTGCGAACCCGAATAGGCAACGATCATGGCATACGGCCCTTCGAGGCCCGGCATATCGCCATCTTGCTCGACGCAGTACGTCCAATCGCCATCAACGACCTTTCGCTCCTCCGCCACGCTTCGCTCCGGCTTGACGTCTCCTTGAAGCACTACGCGCTGCGCTTCGAGTTCGTGCGCGGAGTATATCTTGAAATCTGGACCTGGTTTTGCTTGAACCATGTCGTCATGCTCCCCTCGTCGACAATACTAGTGCGTATCTATAAGTAGTATACGCCTGTAATTATCACAGAACCGAGACCCTACCAAGTCGGCAAAATGGCGACACCCGACCGACCCAATCAGACCCTCCCGATTCTTCACGATCGCAGTCTGGTGCATGCAAAAACGTTTCGTTGCACATCAGGCGCCTAGAAGCGTTGTCGAGCCCGAGCGCCACGCGTCCGCGCTTGCCGGGGCGGGCCCCCGCTGAGCCCTCTGAGCGCCCCCGGAGATGCGCGCGCCTAAGAAGGCGGCAATGCAAGCAGGC
>CAMOLA010000084.1 GCA_946618265.1 uncultured Eggerthellaceae bacterium | reverse complement strand
TATACATCACCAGGTCAACGTCTCGTTTTCATCACCTGTTATCTAGACTGTTAGAAATTGAAATAATCCATGTGCATCGATGTTCACCTGGGCGAGCTTGAGCATTCTCGTGCGCTCCTCGCGATCTGGCACCTGCATCTTCTTGCACTGAATCCTCGGCGGCTTGCAGTACTCGCAGGGGTTCTTCGTGACGAAGTCGAGCACGACCGCGAAGTCCATGGCCTGCCGCAGGAGCCCGAAGGGCTTTGAGACGGACCTCGGGGCGTAGCCCTCCTCGAGCATCCCGCTCTCCTTGCAGTCGATGAACCGTCAAGGAAGTCCTTCACGGTGATCTTGGACCCGAAGGCGTCCCCCTTGCGCTCGAGATCCATTATCAGCTCGTCGCGCGCCTTCTAGCTTTCTTTCGAATCTTGGCCTCCACGGTGTGGTGGGTCGAGACCAGCCCCCCGGAGAGCGGGTCCCTGTGGCTCAGCGTGACGTCCCACTTGTCCGTGTCCCGCTGCCACTTTTTCGTTCGGGAAGACAGCATCGTCCCCGTTGTCTTCCCGAACGCGCAATTTCTAGTCTTTGAACAGGTCGTCGAGCGTTACCTGGCTCTGGATTATTCCGCTGTACTTGCCCTGCTTCACCCCATACGTCGTTATCATGGTCGTCTGAAGCGATTTCTTGCAGTTCGTCAGCACCCTGAAGGTCTCGAGCTTGTTGCGCAAATTCATGTCGTAGTTTTTGTCGATCGCGTATTCGTTTATTGAGAACTTCATCTCGCACACGTTAATGACTCTATCCCTGCGCTCTATAAGGAGGTCGATCTGGGCGCCCGAAATTCCGAGCTCCTCGTCTCCGCCCGTGTACCATATCGATTCTTCCGACAGCACGCCCGAGATGCCGAGCTTGCCCTTTATCTGGGGGATGTGGTCTTTGCAGAGCTGCTCGAACGTCAACCCCGCCCAAGCCCTCCGCGCAGGGTTGTCGATCGCGTTGCTCCAGTAGCGCTCGTCCTTGCCGTAGTTGTCCTTGATGTAGCGGAAGTAAAACGCCGTGTAGTAGTCCGAAAGCTGGTAAAGCGCGTCCTTCTTCTTCTTGCCGTAGAAGGTGCTCACCCTGACGAATCCCGACGATTCGAGGTCGCGCAGCATCTTCGTAAGCGCCCCGTTTGCCGGCAAGCCAGCCTTCTCCGCCAAGGCGTTTCTCGTCAGTCCGCCCGCTTTCGCACTCAGGGCCTCGACTATCTTTACGTAGGCCTCGCTGTTGGAGAACAGGGTTTGGAACAGGCGGTCGAACTCGTCCCAAAGCTCACCGTGCCTCTTGAAGAACAATCTGTCGATGTTTTGCGTGTATGCATACGCGCCGTCCAGCAGGCTTAGGTAGTAGGGTATCCCTCCCATGATCATGTAGCACTCCGCTATCTCGTAACGGGACCACGTCATGCCCTGCGCTTTGAGGAAAAGCTCCGTTTCGCATAAGGTGAACGGTTCCAGGTATATCCTGCATGATTGTCGGTTGAACAGTCCGCCCTTGTTCTCCGCGATATGCTCGATCATCCAGGAAGTGGCCGAACCGCACACGATGAAGACGAGGTTTTCGCGGGTGGATGCCCAGTCGTTCCAAAACCACTCGAAGACCGGCAGGAAACCCGATTTGGCCGTGTCGAGCCAAGGCATCTCGTCGAAGAACACGACTTTCTTCTCGCCGGTGGGCAGCGAATCCAGATAGGTTCTAAGCATCCTGAAGGCATCGCGCCAGTTAGCGGGGGCTGGCTGGCGCAAGCCTGTCCTGTTCGCCAGCTCGTCTGCGAAGCCTGCGAGCTGAAACTCCTTCGGTTGCCGGTAAGCGCCTGTGAGCTTGAAGGCGAAATCGTGGTCGAAGTACTCGTTGACGAGGTACGTCTTTCCAACCCTTCGCCTGCCGTACACGACGACTAGTTGGGCCCTCGCTTCCGCCATGCAGCGGTTCAGCCTGGCAATCTCGTCCTTCCTTCCAACGATTCTTCCAATGCTCATCTACGGTTCCTCCATGTTTGGACAATAACGCATCTAAATCTTACTTGAGATTATGGATTTAGACAGATGATAGCAGCTTCGGCCAAGTTAGATTAGATATCATGTCTTAATCCGCTTACTAACCATAGATTTAGATAGAATGTCTAGATTGCGTCGTGCCGATGCCTCATATCGTTTCAGAGCTTTAAAGCTGATGTAGGGTTTAAATAGCGTCGCAGAGCTCATGTGGGTTTCCAGGTGTTCTGAATTTGCTGGCAGCCATGAGGTCAGGGGTTCGATCCCCCTATGCTCCACCAAATTCTCGACCGCCGTCAGGCGGTCTTTTTTGTTTGCAAGCAAAGAGGGATCGAACCCCGCGAGAGTTCGACAGCCCTGTGGGCTGTCGAAGCCCGAGCACGCCGATAGGCGAGCGCAGGGCAGCGGATGCCCGAAGGGCATACGCCCGACCCCCCTATGCTCCACCACGAAAATCGCAGGACAGACGCAATTTCTGACCTGCTTTTTTGTCGGTTTTTGTCGGTCAGCATCGCCTGACCGACATTTTCCCGCAGGCAATCTCACCAGATACAACAAGCCCAATTTCAGAGGGAAAGTGTCTCACAAAAGCTATAATAGAGACACTAACGAATGAAATTACTGGTTTGAGTTCCAGGAGAGACAGTAGTATGGCGTATACCGCGATGGAGAAAGCTTTCTATAATCCAGCGATAGACGAAAAAGAGCTTTACGAAAAACGCTTTCACTCGACTGATGCCATTCACATCGGCATCGAAGTCTCCGGATATCCAGCGTTCTTTCTCATGACGTCCGACATTTACGCATCAGCGCTGCAAATAGCGAGAGATGACAAAGAAATCTTAAGACTCGAAGGATCTCTTCCAGCTAAGGCGATACGGCAATTTGCTATCAAAAACCTTGTCGACGAAATCGTGATAACCAACGAAATCGAGGGCGTCAATAGCACGCGGAAAGAAATCCACGATGTCCTAGCTGGCTTGGAGAAGAAAGACAAGAAGAGACGGTACCATGGCTTGGTGAACAAATACCTCATGCTATCCACGAGCGATGGGGCGATGATTGAAACGCCCGAGGATGTAAGAGCGGTGTACGACGAGCTCGTACTCGACGAAATCCTCATGGATGACAAAGACAACGTGCCCGACGGAATGCTATTCAGAAAGAATCCGGTCTCAATCTACGCCTCCGCCCAGAAGAGAATCCACGATGGAATTATGCCCGAGGACGCCATCATTTCATTGTTGGGAAAGTCGCTCGAGTTTCTCAACGACGAGAACAACTGTGACATTCTCGCAAGAATCGCAGCATTCCATTTCCTATTTGGGTACATTCACCCGTTCTATGACGGCAATGGGAGAACGAATCGTTACATTAGCAGTCACTACCTCGCGAGTAACTACGAAGCAATCATAGGTTACGGCCTGTCATACTCGATCAAGAAGCGGCTCAACGAATACTACAAGGGATTCTCGACATGCGAGGGGAAGCTGGGAATGGGGGACCTGACGCCTTTCGTGGCGTTGTTCTGCGACATCGTGGCCGATGCTTCGAGCCGAATCAGGGGAGTGCTGTCCTCAAGAAAAACCGATATGGACAGATATGGAGAAATCCTCAACAATACGCCATGGTTCGGCGAGGACCAATATCGGCTTTCGCTGGCGTGGGTCCTCATGCAGGCGTCCTTGTTCTCTGATGGTGGCGCGAGCATGGAAGAGATAACGGCAAGCATGGGTGCGAGCCGCCAGACGGTATACAGGAGAATGGGCGAGCTCGCCGAACTAGGCTTCGTCGAAAAAAGCCGGCCTTCTAGGGAAATGCTTTATTCCGCTAATTTAGAAGTACTTGAGAAGATGGCCAATGATTGATGAAATACCCTGAGAAGCAACCGCTCTAAAATGAGCCCTTTTCAAGGCGGCGCCGGCGCTCACCAACATCTACTCCAACGTGGGTGACAGCTCCTACGAGGATTTCTGCAAAATGAAGGAAGCCGGGATTTCCGGCGTGTACCACATCTGCCGCCTTGGGGAAGGCGAGGTGACCAACCTGAAGCCCGAAGCGCGCCGCCAGACCTTCCAGAACGCCATCGACGTCGGCCTGGACGTGCTGAACGCGGTCGAGCCAATCGGCCCCGAGCACACGCCAGAGCAGCTTGCCGAGCAGATTATGATTATGAAGTCGCAGAACCCGATTCAAACCGGCGTGAACCCGCGCGACACCGCGGCGGACACGTCCGCTGGCCGTGGCATGGACCTGACCGACTGTCGCATGATGCTGTTTGAAGCTGGCTTTACGAAGCTCGCTAAAGGTGACGGCACGCTGATTGACCTGGACATGGACTACATCAAGGCGCACATTCACTAGCCACTGTTGAAGCCGAGGTCACCGTCGCAGGCCCGGCTATGGCCGCACATCCGCTGCGCACCAGGCCAGGAAGACATTCCTCTCCCGATTGCCTTAGTTCCTGCAGCCTCGATATTTCCTATGGGTGGTCCGCGAACTGTAGCAGCAGCCGTTCGCTCCGCCCGCGGACCCTTATGGAATTGTCGGAGTCTCGACCCTCTTGTCAGGATGGCGGCCCGAGGAGGAACTATGACCAATCTAGATTTCTCTGGCTAATAATTACTAGACTATTGATATGCCGTGAATAAAAACTGTGTCAACCGAGTATCCGGGTAAGGAGACCTACCTTAGTGCACGTTGAGGTCCGAGCGCATAGCAGCTACTAGCGAAGGTTCTAAGGGTTTGGAGCGTGCTCGCTCGCTGGCAGCCATGGGGTCAGAGGTTCGGCCCCCCTATGCTCCGCCACGAAAACCGCAGGTCAGATTCAGTTTTTGGCCGCTTTTTTGTAGTCAGAATGTAGTCAAGCACATCCTCGCTGTACGAGGCAGCCGAGATCCTCGGAACGTCGTACCCCACGGCGATGAGGCTCGCGAAAAGCTCCTCCGCTGAAGACGCGGGCCTCACCTTGCTTTTCTGCTCGGGGGTCAGGTCCTTGAATTCCATGGTCATCTCCTCGTTTCCCAGATGGCAGCGCAAGGGGGGCTTAAACCCCTTTTGCCTTACAAGGCTAGTACAACGGCGTCACGCAATCCAGTGCCGTCATGTTGCCTACGGAGGTGGCGCGGTATCGCGCGGAAGCCTCTTTCACCCGTACGGATAGCAAAGGGCTCTTAAGGAGCATAATAAAAGAAAGAATAGTTTCTAATATAAATGTATAGGTATGATATAGTTTTATTAAAGAAAGGATTTTCATGTCAGGAAAGACCCCTATACCGGTTGCGCGTGCCATGCGTGACATCGCGCGCAACCTTGACCTCGCTCGCCGCCAGCAGCGCATCACCGTTGGATTGCTGGCGGAGCGCGCCAACCTGTCGGTGCCGACCGTGCGCGCGGTGCTCAACGAGGGTAGGGGCAGCCTCGAGAGCTTCCTGCGCGTGGCGCGCATACTCGGCGTGCTCGACCACGTTGTCGCGGGCACCGACCCGCTCAACACCCCCGAGGGGCGCCTGAGGGCCGACGAGGACACGCCGCGCCGGGTGAGGAGCCGCTGATGGAATACGGTGTGAGCGTGCAAATCGACGGCCGGGACGTGTTCGCGGGCACGCTCTACGCCCATGTGCGCAGGGGGGTGGAATCGGCGAGTTTCCGCTACGACGCCGATTTCCTCTCCGATAGGAACTCGTTTCCCCTCGCGCCTGACTTGCCCCTTATGGACGGCGCCATCCACACGCAGGGCGAGCCGATGTTCCGCGTGTTCGGAGACTGCATGCCCGACAGGTGGGGGAGGAACCTCATGTTGCGCGAGGAGCGCCGCCGCGCTCGGGATGAGGGGCGTGCTGCACGTACGCTGTTCGAGCACGATTACCTGGCGGGGGTGAGCGACGTTGCGCGGCAGGGCGCGCTGCGCATCTGGGTCGCCGGATCGGCGGTCGCCGACGTAGGCGGGGTGCCCAGAGAGGTGCGCATCCCCGACCTGCTGCGTGCCGCCGACCGTGCCACCGCGGATTTGGATGCCGACGTGGGGGACCTCGTGGCCGCCGGCTCGAGCCTCGGCGGTGCCAGCCCGAAGGCCTCGGTCATCGACGAAGCAGGCGCGCTCAACATCGCGAAGTTCCCAAAGTCCGACGAGCTTCCTGCCGAGGACGTGTGCGCGTGGGAGAAGACGGCGC
>CAMOLA010000083.1 GCA_946618265.1 uncultured Eggerthellaceae bacterium | reverse complement strand
GCCGAGCAGTCCATCGTGGGGAAGGTCTTGTCCAGCATGACCATCTTGCCGCCGAGCGACGTCTCGCGCTCGACGATGGTCACCTTGAAACCGGCGTCGGCGATGTCGAGCGCCGTCTGCATGCCCGCGATGCCGCCGCCGATGACGAGCGCCTTCTTGTGAACGGGGATCTCGGTGGAATGCAGCGGCTGCAGGCGCGCCACCTTGGCGACGGCCATCTTCACGAGGTCGATCGCCTTGGCGGTGGCCACGTCGCGGTCCTTGTGGACCCACGAGCACTGCTCGCGGATGTTGGCGACCTCGAGCATGTAGGGGTTGACCGGCGTGTCGGCCAGAAGCTTGCGCCACGTGGGCTCGTGCATGCGCGGACTGCACGCCGCCACGACCACGCGGTCGATCTCATGCTCGATGATGGCGTTGCGCACGCCTTCCTGGCCGGGATCCGAGCACGTGTACTTGTTCGTCTCGACATGCACGACGTCGGGAAGCGAGCGCGCCATCTCGGCGACGGCTTCGACGTCGACCGTGCCGGCGATGTTGCTACCGCAATAGCAGACGAATACGCCTATCCTGCTCATCGCGCCACCTCCTTGGCATTCTCGGGGTCGACCCCGATTCCGGCTGCCTTCGCAGCCGCCCCCTGGGCCGTCTTCGCCATCGCGGCCTTCTCGGCCTTCTTAGCCGCAATCTTGGCCGCCATCTCGCGCTTCTTGCGCTCTTCGGCGTAACGCGCCTCGTTTTCGGCATATTCGAGCTCGAGCGCGTCCAGCTCGCGTTGCAGCAACAGCGTCTCGGCCGGATGGAAGTGGATGTTGATGCCCACCTCGTCGGGCTCGGCGCCAAGCGCCAACCCGATGAGTTCGGTCACGTAGTAGCACGGGATATCGAACGGCTCTTCGCCGCGCGCGATGCGCGCCGCGTTGATCTCGGCCTCGCGCATGTCCAAGTTGAGCATGCACAGCGGGCATGACGTGACGATGCAGTCGGCCCCGTTGGCCTGCGCGTTTTGGAAGATGCGCTCGATCATGGGCTTGGCCTGGGCGGGCACCGTCATCTGCTGGGCGGCGCCGCAGCATTCGGTCTTGAACGCCCACTGCACGGGTTCGGCGCCGATGAGCTCCATGAGCTCGTCCATCTCCTGCGGGTCTTCCGCGTTGTCGCACCCGAGCACGTCGGCCGGCCGCACCATGGCGCAGCCGTAGTAGCAGGCGACCTTCAGGCAGCGCAGCTTGCGCCTGATGCGCTTGGCGATGGCCTCCCGCACGTCTTCGCCCGCAAACGCCTCAAGCAGGTTGACGACGTTGGCTTCGGCCGCATAGGGCATGTCGATGAGCTCCTGCACCTCGCGCAAGTTGTCCTCGCTTTCGCGCGCATAGGCGAGCGAGGTCTTGAGCGAACGGTAGCAGCCGGCGCATGACGCCATGACGTCGAGTCCGGGAAGCTCGCGCTCGGCGAGCGCGAGGCTGCGGGCCGGCAGGGCCACGGCCAGCTCGGGGCTCGTGAGCGCCGCCGCCGACGTGCCGCAGCAGTTCCAATCGGGAATCTCGACCATCTCGAAGCCGATCTTGTCGGCCACGTAGTTGGCGGAAATCGTGAAGGACTTTCCCGTGGTGTTGGCCGAGCAGCCGGGGAAATACGCGTACTTCATCATGTTACGCCTCACCGCCTTCGCCTGCCTGCGCCTTCTCGCGACGGGCGGCGTCGGCCGCGAGCGCGCGGTCGACGAGCGCCGCCACTTCGGCACGGCCCTTGGTGTTGTGCATGGCCACGCCCACGAGGCCACGGGCGAGCATGCGCGTGGCGTTGCCCATGTCCTGCAAGAGATGGCCCGACTTCAAGTTGTAGAACGCAGCCAGGTACTGCTCGTTGGAAACGCCGTGCGCTCGCACGTTGGCGATGAACTCATCGTCGAAGATGTCGGCCTCGGGCACGGGGCGCTTGCCCGCGTGTTTCGAAGCCAGGCGCACCGCGCGCATCGTCGAGCAGATATCGACGTTTTGCGGACAACGGCTCGAGCACACGACGCATTGCGCGCAGATCCACGGCGTCTTGGCATCGAGCACCACGTCGATGGCGCCGAGCTGCAGATAGCGGATGACTTCGCGCGGCATGAGGTCCATACTGTCGGCGAGGGGGCACCCCGCCGTGCACTTGCCGCACTGGTAGCAGTCCTTGAGGTTCACCCCCGCATCTGCGGCGATCGCCTCGCACGCCCGCTTATCGGCATCCGAGATGGCTGATAGGTCGAGAGAATGCATAGCATGGCCTCCCTTCCCCGGGAACGGCGCATGCCCGATAGTTGCCAGCGATGCAGGGCCACTCCCAGCAACGGTATTGAATTGTGATGCGTGTTGCTCTCTCATCTTTTGCGACGCAACATGCGTCGCACCCAAAAGCAGCATAACAGCTTGACAATGTCTATCAGTAGACGCATCGGTGAGTGTACGGCGTTCGGCGAATTGCACAAATCGTCTGTCCCCCTGTCCGCCCTGGCGCCTCGGGATGGCCGCGTTCGGCGCGGGCGGGCGCCTCCTGGCGCCGGCTCGCTTTCTCCCCCTCCGATGCACGCTAAGGGAAGGCGCCTGATGGAGGCGCGCAAGTGGCTCTCCCACGTCATCTCTCCCGCGCCTCACCCGCATTGCGCCTTCTTAGGCGCGCGCATCTCCGGGGGCGCTCGCGAGGCGCCGCGAGGCGCGCCCGCCCAGCCGCACGAGCCATCCCGAGACGCCCGGGGCTCCGCTCTTCCGGGGGCGTTGGTGTGGGCTCGCGCCCTTCGGGCGCATCGACTGCTCGGGTGGGGAGGTTGACGTCATAAAAGGGATCCAGTCCCCTTTTATGACGTGGGAGGCCTTTCGACGTGCTGGCATGATGCCAAAAGCGAAGGTTTGGGCTATCATAGATGGGTCGGTTTTGAAGGTTGCGAGCACCACTTGCATCATGGGGAGATCGAACATGAGCGACAAGGTATCTACCGAAGTAGAGTCGAACGACCTCGGCACGTACGTATCGCCGCTCGGCGCTTGGGCGCTTGCTATCGGCACGAGCATCGGATGGGGCTCGTTCGTCGTCACGAGCAACACCTATCTCATGCAGGCAGGACCTGCCGGCAGCGGGATCGGCATGCTCATCGGCTTGGCCGTCATGCTGGTCATCGCCCGGAACTACCATTTCATGATGAACCGCCATCCCGATTGCGGCGGCGTGTATTCCTATGCGAAGCACGTGTTCGGCTTCGACCACGGCGTCTTGGCCGCGTGGTTCCTGGGCATCACCTACCTGGCCATGTTCTGGGCAAACGCCACATCGTTGCCGTTGTTCACGCGTTATTTCATCGGCGACGTATTCCAATTCGGCTACATGTACCAGCTCTTCGGATACGACGTGTACTTCGGCGAGGCGCTGCTCTCCGTCGGGGCGATCGGACTCATCGGCCTTCTCTGCAGCAATTCGAAGCGCATCACTTCGAAGCTCACGATCGCGATGGCGCTCGCCTTCACGGCGGCCATCCTGAGCTGTTTCGCGGTCTGCATGGCCAACCACGACGGCGGGCTTTTCAGCTTCGACCCCACGTTTGCCCCCGACTCCGACGCGGTGTCCCAGATAGTGCGCATCGCCTGCATTTCGCCGTGGGCGTTCATCGGGTTCGAGAGCATCTCGCATTCGACTCAGGAATTCGCGTTCGATCGCTCCAAGACGTTCCGCATCATGGTTTGGGCGCTGCTGGTGACGACGGCGCTCTACGTCTGCGTCACCGCGCTTTCCATCACGGCCTATCCCACGCGATACGCAAGTTGGTTCGACTACATTGCCGATATCGGCAATTTGAACGGCCTCGAAGCGCTACCTCCCTTCTATGCGGCGCAGTACTACCTCGGCTCGGCCGGCGTCGGCATACTCGTGGCAGCTCTGCTCTGCCTGATCATCACGAGCCTCATCGGCAACATGATTGCGCTCAGCCGCCTGGTTTACGCCCTCGCAATAGACGAGGTGCTGCCCGTCAAGCTCGCTCGCATCAACAAGAGGCAGATTCCCCACAAAGCCGTCTGGCTCGTGGTCGTTGTGTCGCTCGTCGTGCCGCTTCTCGGCCGCACGACAGTCGGCTGGATCGTCGACGTCACGACCATCGGCGCGATCATGATTTACGGCCTCATATCGTTTTCCACTTACAAGGCCGCGCGCGAAGACGATCGTCGAGCCGAGGCGTGGGCGGGCATGGCCGGTTTCGTGCTCATGCTGGCAGCCGCCGTGATCTTCCTCATTCCCAGCCTCTTCGCCACCGGATCCATGGCGCCCGAATCGTACTTCCTGTTCACTATCTGGGCGATTCTCGGGTTCGTCGCGTTCCGACGCATCCTCATCAAGGACAAGACACGGCGGTTCGGCCGCTCGACCGTCGTGTGGGTCGCGCTGCTCGCGCTCATCCTGTTCACGTCCCTCTCGTGGGTCACCCAGTCGACCCGCGAGGCAACCGACACACTGCTCGATTCGGTGCGCACGTACTACGAGGGCGGCGCCGATGCGCAGGACTACCAGCTTGGCGAAGAGGCGTACATGCAAGCCGTCGCCGACCAGAGCCATCAGTCGCAGATGGGCACGACCGCCCTCGTGTTCGTGTTGCTCGCGTTTTCGCTGGTCATCATGTTTTCCAACTACTCCCTCATGGGCGAGAGGGAACGCGAACGCGAACGCGAGCTGTTCGCTGCGCGCATGGCGGCAAACACCGACCCGCTGACCGGCGTGAAAAGCAAACGCGCCTACGTTGACAAGGAACGCGCGCTCAACGCGCAGATCGAAGCGCACACGGTGCGCGATTTCTGCGTCGTCGTCTGCGACGTCAACGGGCTCAAGCAAATCAACGACGAGCTGGGCCACACAGCTGGCGACGAGCACATTCGCGCGGCAAGCATGCTCGTCTGCCAGCACTTCAAGCACAGCCCCGTGTTCCGCATCGGCGGGGACGAGTTCGTCGTCATCGTCGAGGGGCAGGACTACATCAACCGCAACAGCATCGCGCAAGACCTCGATGCATGCTCGGTCTACAACGCCGTCAACGGCGGCGTCGTGATCGCCGTCGGACTCTCCGACTACGATCCCGAAACCGATACAGCCGTAGCATCCGTCTTCGAGCGCGCCGACGAGCTCATGTACAAGCGCAAGAAAGAGCTCAAAGGCCAAGCATAGCCGCGTTGGAGCAGCTCTCCAGGGTAAGTGTTTCGCAGTGACCGAAAGGGAGACTCCCTTTCGGTCACTGCGCTGGCGAGGCGCGACAAATGATACATTACCTCTGAGGTACTGTATCATTTCGAGCGCGCCGACGAGCTCATGTACAGTTGAAACAGCTCTCCAGGGGAATCGTTTCGACGGAGATGGCTCACTCCAGATAGGCGCCTGTCTGGCGGTCCCAGAGCATGGCGTATTCGCCACCGGCGGCGATGAGCTCGGCGTGGGGACCGTCTTCGGCCACGCGGCCATCGGCGAGCACGACGATGCGGTCGAGACTTGCCACCGTGGACAGGCGGTGCGCCACCACGATGCTCGTGCGCCCCGCCATCAGGCGTTCGAGCGCTTCCTGGACCAAGCGCTCGCTCTCGCTGTCAAGCGCGCTCGTGGCCTCGTCGAGCACGAGAATGGGACAATCGGCCAACATGGCGCGCGCGATGACGACGCGCTGGCGCTGACCGCCCGACAGCTTGACGCCGCGCTCGCCCGTTATGGTGTCGAATCCCTGCGGCAGCTTCTCGATGAACTCGAGCGCATTGGCCAACCGCGCCGCCTCGCGGATCTCGTCCATCGTCGCGCCGGGCCGCCCGTAGGCGATGTTCTCGGCAATCGTACGATGGAACAGGATGGATTCCTGCGGCACGTAGGCGATCTGGCGCCTCAGGCTTTGCTGCGTGCATTGCGCGACATCCTGGCCGTCCACGTAGATGTGACCCTCCTGAATGTCCGACAGCCGCAGCAGCAGCTTGGTGAGCGTCGTCTTTCCCGCACCGCTCATGCCCACCAGTCCCACGCGCTGGCCTGCGGGAATGTGCAGGTCGAAATCATCGAACACGCGCGTTTCGGCATCGCCGTCGGTGTAATGGAACCCGATGCCCGCAAAATCGATGGCCCCTTCGCTCACCACGAGGTCGGCCGCCCCCGGCACGTCCGCCACGAGCCGCGGCTCGTCGAGCACGACCGTCATGCCGCTCGCATCGCCGAACGCGCGGTTCAGCCGCTGCAGGCCGTTGTTGATGAAGTTGAACTGGTTGGTCACCGAATACGTGTACGTGAACATCATGACCAGCGTGCCCGGCGTGATGCCGAACCAGGCGTTGCCGCCCGCGATGAACAC
>CAMOLA010000082.1 GCA_946618265.1 uncultured Eggerthellaceae bacterium | reverse complement strand
TCGCCGAGAAGCAATCCCGCCTCTATAAGTGCGGATATGTGCGAGCTCGCGCTGCGCTTCGACACCCCTGCAGCTTCAGCGGCTTGTGCAAGCGTGAAGCTGTCGACGGCCGAGGCAAGTCCGAGTATCGCATCGTCGATGCTCGGCTTCTGCCTTGCGGGGGCGTCGCCACCTGTCAGGAGGCCGACAACGTCAGGAATCGTGGCGAAGAACGTGCTTCCGTCGACAAGGGAAGGGTCCCCTCCCATGAAGGATCTCGAGTACCTGAAGAGGTTTCGCGTGCCGCTGCCCAGCTCCTCGGCAAGCCCGATTTGGGTGAACACGTTGGCGATGGAAGGGTTCTTCGGCATGGGGTTGAAATCTCTGAGCGTGATGTTCCCCTCGAAGAACATCCTGCTGGCGTTCTCGGTGTGCAAGCCTTTGCGGTCAATCGTAAGCTTCGCCGGATAGGGGCTTGTGAACTCGCGATGGATGAGCAGGTTGGAGACAAGCTCGCGACACACGATCGCCCTCACGCTTAACCTCACGCTTTCTTCCAGAACGAACGGGTCGGGGAGGTGGCGCTCGCAGAAGCCCATGAGGACATCATAGGCGTCTATGAGGTTGGTCTTCACGACCAAGCGGTCGTCGTACCTGTCCACATCGCGGAGCCTGACCACAGCATCGGTCTTGTAGGTTGGGCACAACGAACCTATGACCTCGTCCTTGCCAAATAGGAGGCCCGCTGCAAGGGTGAGGCCCTCCTGGCCCGTTGAGAAGTCCTTGATGAGGAGCTGCGCGCTACGAAGGAACTGCTCGACGCTGAGCCGCTGCCATGGATGCCCTGGTCGCCTTTCAGCCGCCATCACCCTCACGCGGTCGATGAGACCGTGGCGCAAATCTCCTATTTCCAGATAAGGGAAAATTCTCCGCTCGGTCTCGTAGTTGCTCTTGCGAATGTAGAGGCCCGAGATTTGGGAACTGGCGGCGACCCGCACGTCGGCGTCCGCGATGCGGTCGTACACGACGCCCTTGAACCGATGCACGTCCGCGCTCATGGGGACCCAAATGCGGATGATCGCTGCATCGGCTGCTTGAATAGCCTCGGTTTCAAGCATCACCGCCGGGTCGAACAGCTTCGGGTTGCGCGCAACGTTTGCGATGTTGCGCTGTATGTCGGATACGGCTCCCTTGGGAACTCCGGCAATCCTCCCATCATCTTCCACTCCGAGGAATATGTTGCCACCCAAATGATTGGCAAACGAGCACACGGTCTGAAATGTGTCTTCTTCCGGCTGCACGCCACATCTCTTGAACTCTATCGAGGCCGATTCCCCTCGGGCGATCGTTTCCAATAGTGTTTGATATTCCATGTTAAGCCGCCTTCTTATGCGAATCCGAAGGTTACGTTACATAGTGTAGCAATTCAGGAAGCGCATGGGTGATTTCGCGAAGCAATTCGTGAATACCTTCGTGAATTGGTGTGGTACGAATTCCGGTACGAATCATCCTGAAAGGAGCGTTGTTTTCTGTGAAGCAGTGGTGCGCCGAATTCTCGAACGCACCACTTTTTTACCTGCGGTTTTGTTGTGTTTCGGGGTGGAGTGTGAAATACCGTTTTGTCCCAAATATTATTCCCACTCAACTGTCACAAGGTAAGTTTCCGCGCTCTAACAGTTTGTCTTCTCGTGCTTTCCTGTGTCGCCACGTGCATGCACGTGGCGTTTCGTTATTGGGGAGTATTTTTGTCGGACAGCTTCAGGGGTGTACTCACCTGTACTCACCATTGAGTACACTTTCTGTACTCAGCCCTCGGGGAGTGATCACGAGACCCTCGGGGAGTAGTCACAGCCGCAGGTTAGTGATGGGGAGTATTGCTCACTTTTACGAGCTGAGTACAGAAATCGCCTCTTGGCATGACGACACGCAAACAGACCTGATTGCATCACGGCAATGTGATGATTAGTGCAGACTCCTTGCCTTGGCGAGGGCTGAAGGGGTGAAGTTTGGCGGCATGATGGCCAGAGCCTCGGCTGCCATGCGCTCAGGAGTATCAGCCATTCTGCCGTCGAGCCACTGCTCTATGACGCCGTAGATGCCACCGATGTGGTAGGCGCTCGCGTAGGACATCCGGCCGTCGGCCAGTCGGTCGCGGAAGACGCCGAGCATGAGGTGGGTGCAGCCGCGCCGGTGAAGGAGCAACAGGTCGTCGCGGTGCGCGTCGAAGCAGTCGAAGATGGCACGCAGGTAGCCCTCCCGCCCATGGTCCCCGCGCACAGCGAACAGGCGCACGTAGCCATCCATGAGCGTGCCGTACCACCTGGAGACGGTCTGGTCCTTGCCCTCGAAGAGCCGGTAGAACGTGGATCGCGACACGCCCGCCTCGGCGGCGAGCTCTTTCACCGCGACCTGCGAGAGCTCGCGGTCCCTGAGCAGGCGCAGCAGGGCCGCCGCGACGTGGCCGCGCAGGTCGTCCTGGTTGGTGTCCTTCCGCCTCATGGCTTCCTCCTCGCAAGAATGGGACATATGACCGATTCTGTGCCATGATAGCGCTCTTTCCTCCAAGACGGTGCCCCCACGCGAGATACTGACTGATATTAGGATGGAATGAGCGAAATGGTGCGAATATGCTGATTGACTTTTCAAAGCTCGATGAAGCCTCGCTCGAGGGCATGGATGGCGGTACTGGCCCCATCGCGGCGCGCATGGTCGTCAACGAGGTCGGGCGCTTCGTGGAGTACCGGATCCTGCCGGGATCCTCCATCGGCGAGCACGTCCAGCGGAGCGGCAACGACGTGAACTTCGTCGTATCCGGCCACGGCCACGCCACCTGCGACGGCGCGCGAGAGGAGCTTTCGCCCGGCGTTTGCCATGTGTGCCCCAAGGGCTCGCGCCACGCCATCTTCAATGACGGCCCGGAAGACCTGGTGCTCTGGACGGTGGTCATGTGAGCGGACGCGAGGCGCTGCCGGCGTTCGAGTTCGCCGAGCCGCTGCGCGAGGGTGTCATCGTGCGCCGAAAGAGCCAGTTCACCATGGCGGTGGATTTCGGCGGCGAGGAGCTGGCCTTCCACTGCCCGACGACCGGGCGTGTCGGCAACATCGACGTAGCTGGGAGGCCCTGTCTCGTGTCGCTCGCGCTTGGCGGTGGCCGCAAGACCGCCGGCACCGTGGAGGCGGTGTCGCTCGCGCGGCCAGAGGACGCTGATAAGTACTGGATCGGCATCAACCAGAACGCCGCCAATCGCTACGTCGAGCACTACCTGCGCTGCGGCGGGCTCGCGCAGGCCGTGGGCGGCACGTTCGGCGAGCCGCGCGACGACGTGCGACGCGAGGTCTTCCTGGGCGAGAGCAAGCTCGACTTCCTTGTGGGCGACACGTTCCTGGAGGTGAAGACGCCCCTGCAGCACCTGCAGGTGGACGTCCCCGAATGGGTGAGGACCAAGAAGGCGGCCCCGTTCTCCTCCACAGGCCGCATGCAGCGCCATGTGGGAGAGCTG
The DNA here is from genome assembly GCA_946618265.1 of uncultured Eggerthellaceae bacterium. Next base: position 2,877 of record CAMOLA010000082.1, on the reverse strand, counting down.
GCCAAGAGCCTTGCGGACCACCAGCGGGCGGTGCTGCTCATTTGTTGCATCTACGACAACCCGGGCTTCGAGGTGGTGGAGCGCTCCACAAACTACGAGGAGGTCAAGGCCACTATGGATGCGAGCGTGGAACGCGGCGTCGCGGTGTGGCAGGCGAACTTCCGCATCATGCCTGTCGGAGTGACACTGCAGAAGGTCATGCCGGTGTCGTTCTGATATGGCCGAGATGCGGCAGTGCCGATCAAAGCATATAGAATGGCTTAGGGAAGCTTGCAGGAGCTTAAGAAACCCCTCTGCCAGGCGCGGCCCGGCAGAGGGGTTTAGCATGCTTAGCTGGGGAAATGTGCCCTTTCGTCACTCCCGCTCAGCTGTTGTAAAGCCCGAAAACCCGTCCGTCTCGTGCCGCCTCGTCCGACTGGTGCTGCCTCGTGTTGCCACGCCCGAGGAACAGGCTTTTCCGGGTGGTAGCCAGTTGGTAGCCAGCGGGCGGCTACAAAAGTGGTAGCCAGTATAGGGGAATAAAAGCCCCTCGTGAGGGGAATTAATGCTCTGATCTGCGAAAACGTCATGTTCAGAGCCCTTCTCGCTGACGGAATGGCTATCGGTTTCCAGAGAACCGCACGCGATGCCCATGACCTTACCCAGGCGCCTTCTTAGCCCAATCGATTATTTCGCAAACGCGGGCAGGCGCAATCTTCAGCGCAACGAGGAAAAACGTCGCATGCGCGCTCGCGTCGGCGACGGGAACGGCAACGCGTCCCGGAATCCTCGAACTTTTGAGAGGCTAGCAGCAGTCGACTACAATCAGTTCGGTTCCATCCGTATCGTAGTCGGAAAGCGCCACGCTTCTGATGGCCGGGTCGTCGTAGGTGTTGTAATAGTAGGTGTTCGTGCGCGTGGACAGACCGCCGGTATAGACGGTTATCTCGTAGGCGCCGTCGAGCATCTTGGATGCGCCGTCCACCATCGAAACGCTTCCCAGCGTGTGGAACAGGCGCGATACGTTTTCGGCCTCGGTGTCCTTTTGCGGATAGAAGGCATTGTGATATGCAGCGCGAACGAAGCGGGAAGGGGAGTAGCAGTCGCCGGGGATTCCGCGCATGCCGCTTCCGCTGCCGTAGGAGGAGAGCTCGGCCGTGCGCCAGGAGACGGGGCCTTCGACCTCGGGGGAGCAGCCGATGTAGTTCCGGACGTTTTCCGCGTGATAGGCGAAACCGGGCTGGTTGGCCAGGACATCGAGGCCGTTGTCGAAGACCTGCATGCCCTGCGCCGTGTGCTCCACCACGATGCTGCGCTCTGCGTCGCCGATGATCCAGTGCAGCAGCGAGGAAGGATACCGGTCGTTGATGGGCCTATCCACGATGGCTGCGTCCGCAAGGGCGCATTCCGCTTCATCCACCGTCTGGAAGTTGGCAACCACCCACAAAGGGAACTCCCAGGCGCACACATTGGTCTTTCCCTGCACCGAGGCGGCTTCGTATTGGGCGTAGCCTGGGAAGTTCAACCCGGCAACGGCGAGGCCTGCATCGTTTGCGCAGTCGAAGTACAAAGGGGTGTTTTCGGCCACGATGCCCATGCCAATGATGGGCCGTTTAATTGCGTTGATGGCGCCAAAGGGAGAATTGGGGCTCCAACCAGTCGGGGTGATGACCACATTCTCGCCGTAGCTGCAGCTCCAATCCAGATTGCGCCCGAAGTACATGTTGCCTTGTCCGTCTGTGAAGCGAACTCCCGTGCACATGGCAAGCTCCTTTCCGCCTGAAGAAACATTGGTACCCGCGCACTATTATTGCCCAAACTGCGCAAGCCTTCCACTCTGGCGCCCAAAGACGAAATAAAGCGGATGCGCCAAGCGCAATCCTGACGTTCTCAATCGACCCGGACGAGCTATTCGCTCCCGATAAGCTTGTAAAGCTTATGACGAACGAGAGGCGCATTGCCACACTCGCTGCAACGGGAGTCGATGTCGTTGTGGTGATCCCGTTCGATTATGCATTCGCCGCTCGTACGCCCATCGAATATCTCGAATCGATGTTTGGCAGTACTCCACCTGCATCGATGCATGTGGGAGAAGGTTTCAAATTCGGCTCACAAGGATCGGGTGATATCTTGCTGCTCGCCGAATGGGGCGAACAATTTGGAATGGATGTCATTGCGCATAAACTCCTCGATATGGATGGCGCGCCTATTTCGTCCACGCGCATCCGAAAACTCCTTCTTGAAGGATGCGAAAGGGAGGCCAACAGGCTCCTGGGGCATGAGTTCGCTTCCAACCTTGCTGCCGTTCACGCAGAAACGGTAATTACTGATTCATATAGCCCAGCAAATTGCATTCAAACAGTCGCTAATTTCTAAAGGAAATGCTACCAGCGAATTATTCCCACTCAATAGTTCCCACATCTCCAAACGGTGCTCTCTCGTCCAGCACGTGCTAGCCCGTGCGGCCACGTCCGGATTTACTCCCCTAAAACCCGTTTTCGGGTGGTAGCCAGTTGGTAGCCAGAAAGTGGCTACCAGGGTGGTAGCCAGCGATGGGGAGTAAATGCCCCCGGTATGGGGAGTAAATCCATCTACCTGCGGAAACGGGTGGTAGCCAGTCCGCGATTCCGGACAAGTGGCTACCACCCCCGAAAACGGCCTCCCGAGGGCGTTTTCTCTCGAATATGGGGAGTAAAGGAAATCGGCATGGGGAGTAAACCGCCTACCTGCGGGAACGCGGCTCCAGATACGGGCTTTTGTGCCTGAATGGCAACCAGATGCGTTCACAAACAAGGAGCAATTCAGACTTTGCTCACTTCCACTCGGTAAGCCGTACGATACGTCTCGTATTAGAAAAGATCCGTGAGCTGAAAGCATCTCTTGATTGGGCAAGTTGTC
>CAMOLA010000081.1 GCA_946618265.1 uncultured Eggerthellaceae bacterium | reverse complement strand
CGTTGCGCAGCTGACGGTCGTTCATGTCGACGCAACGACGCCAAATGATGTTGTTGAGGTCGATGTCAAGCTCGTTGCCCTGCTTGATGTGGTTGTCCAGCATTGCGGCGAGCAGGTTGTTCGCAGCACCGATGGCGTGGAAGTCGCCGGTGAAGTGCAGGTTGATGTCCTCCATGGGAACGACCTGAGCATAACCGCCGCCTGCAGCGCCGCCCTTGACGCCGAACACGGGGCCCAGCGACGGCTCGCGCAGAGCCAGCATGGAGCTCTTGCCGATCTTGCACAGCGCGTCATGCAGGCCGACCGACGTGGTGGTCTTGCCCTCGCCCGCAGGAGTCGGGTTGATGGCGGTCACGAGGATCAGCTTGGCCTTCATCGGCTTGTCCTTGTAGGAATGGATGTCGACCTTGGCCTTGTAGTGACCATAGGGCTCGCACGTCGACCAATCGATGTTGGCCTTCTTCGCCACCTCTTCGATGGGCAGCATGTTTGCTTCTTGCGCGATCTCGATGTCGGACTTGTATTCTGCCATTATCAAGCCTCCTTATGCTCGATCTATCTCCAAGCTCCGCAGTCCCTTGTCGCCGCGAAACCTTGGTACCAAATGAATGTCGTGCAGTGGGTGACCGAAAGGGAGTCTCCCTTTCGGTCACCAGAACACTATAGGTTCGTTTCGACCTTCTTCAACAGATCGGTCTCCTCGATGAGCCCGCCCTTGGTGCCGGTCTCGAGGCCCAGAGATACCGGGATGCGACCGGCGCAATTGTCGCGACGGTGCGTATAGGCGCTCCAAGGGCTCGAGCTGTACAGCTCCCAATGGTTCGGCGGCGTGATGAAGCTGGTGATGCGCTCCATCTCGTTGTCCTTCTTGGCCTTGTGATACGCCTTGTACCAGATGCAGTAGCGGCTGCCGTCGGGGAACACCTCGCAGTAACCGTCGAAGGTGCCTCCGCACGGCCCGTTGCGCTGGCACTTGGGGCACTGCGTCATCGGGCAGGTGTACAGCGTAGCTTCGAGACCGCAGTCGCCGCAGTCCATGCAGCCGTACAGCATGGATTTGCCGGTGTGCTCCAGACCATGGTGGCGATAGACTCCCTTCTTGTTGTCGAGCGAGTCCATGCGGCTCTCGAGCACCTTGCCACCGCGCTTGCCCAGCGTGAGCACCCAGTGATGGAAGAACTTCGAGAGACCCCACTTGGCGAAGACCTTCTTGGAACGCGCCTGCTCGGGCTTGGGCGCCAAGGTCTCGGCATTGTGGCCCGTCAGCTTGCCATCTGCGCCCTTGGCCTCGTCGTAGATGTAGTAGCCGTCCTTCTTGCCAAACAGCAGATTCTGGTAGCATTCCTCCCATTGCGGAGCCAGCTCTTCAGCACGGTCGAGGATGCCACAGAACATTTCGGCGTTGATGCCGAAACCGCCGATGTGGACGCCGGCGTAGCCGAGGCCCTTGCAGATGGCGATCATCTGCGCAGCGCGCTCGATACGAGCGCCCTTGCCCTTGTCGTCGGCCTTGGCCTCCTCCTCGAGCGTTGCCATGAGCTCGTCGCTGATGTAGGCACCCGCGATGGCGCCCTTCTGCATCAGCTTGGCGGCACCGCGCGTCAACAGGAAGATGTTGCCGATGATCGGCGTGTCGAAACCGCGGTCATCACGGTAGCGAATGAGCTCTTCCATCTTGCGGGCATCGTAGCCGAGCTGCGTGATGAGGAACTTCGCGCCACCGATGATCTTCTTCTCCATCTTGAGGTACTGGGGAATAACCTCGCCCTCGAGATACTTGAAGGGATTGACGACGCCGCCGTTGAAGAAATGGGTCTGCTTCTCGGTCATGGGACCCTTGCGGCCAGGAACGATCAGGCCCTGGTTCATCTCGGTGGCGAGCATCTGCAGATGCACCGAATCGAGGTCGAATACCGGACGAGCACGGCCATCCCAACCGCTGACCTGATAGTCACCGGTCATGAACAGGACGTTCTCGATGCCCTGACGCTCCATACCATAGAGCTGGGCGATAATCTGGTTGCGCGAGCGGTCTTTGCAGGTGAAGTGAACGAGCGGAACAATTCCCTCATCCATGAACTCCTTGCCAAGCGTGTCGGCGAGAAGCGCTGGGTTGCCACCCGGGTTGTCGGTGATGGACATCGCGTGCACGCGCCCCGTTGCGTAAATATTCTTGGCTTCGGCGAATTCTTTCTCCTGGCCATCCTCACGGGCACCACGTCCGGGAATAATCTCGCACGTGACGACGAACTCGCCTCTCTCGAGCGCGTCCTTGAATCGATTCTCCACCAAATCACCCCTTCCAATCAGCTTTTATAAAAAATTTTTATTACAGAAGTGCATTTCAAGATTTTACCTTTTCTGCACTCTATTTACATTCTACATTTTGCACAAACAGCTAGGGTTTTTACAGCTCATTGTCAAAACATTTTGCAATAGATTTCGTTATTCCCAATATGTAATGGTCTTGGTTAAAAAAGTCCGTTTTGCATCCTTCCACACGCATACGGTAAAATCACCATCCAATCGAATAGAAGGCAACGTATGGCGAGGAGGAGTGCGTGGACATCGCGCAAATGCGCATGATGATCGTTTTGGCCGAGACCAAATCGATGACGACGACGGCGAAAAAGCTGCATGTCTCGCAGCCCGCCCTCACCTACCAGATAAAGGTCATCGAAAACGAGCTCGGGTTCAAGGTGTTCAATCGCACGCGAACGGGCACGTCGCTCACAGCCGAAGGCGTCTTCCTCCACGAAACGGTCAAGAGCATCGTCGCAAACTACGACGAAACCGTACGTCTCGCCCGTGCCATGGCAAAGGGCGCGGCCGCCGGCACGATTCGCGTGGGAACAAACGATTATTCGCGTGACACCATCTCCTTCTTGCTGAACGTGTCCCAGTCGAGCATTTCGTTCTCGCTCATACCATGCGGTTCGTCCGATCCCATCAAGCTGCTGCGAGAAGGCGTCATCGACATGTGGTCCACTTCCAGCGAATCGATGTCCCACAACGCTTCGGGCATTCGCTTCCTCGAGCTCTCGGAGGCGGGACAGTCCGTCTTCGTGCCAGACGATCATCGTCTCGCATCCCGTAAATCTCTCTCTATTGATGACCTGTACGACGAAATCGTATGGTTGTGGCCGCGTGGGCAGGCATCTGCAGCGGCAAATGCAATTCGCGACAAACTCGAGCAGCACGGCACTATCGTCGAAGACTTCGTACCGGGCGTGCCGGCCATCGTGACGGCGTTCGTCGCCGACGGGGTCGTCATCTTCGATGACGGATACCTGCCGCCTCCCGCTTACGCCGCCGTGCAGATCCCGCTCGTCGACGCCACCAACGACGTACTCGGGCTCACGTACCTCGCATCCGAGGAAGAGCGACTCGAGCCCGCGCTCGAAATCCTGAAGGAGCGCATACCGACTACGCAGAACCGCGAAATCAGCTCCTCGGAGCTTGCAGCCGAGCGCATCGTGACCGTACTCGAGGAAATCAGCTCCACGGTGCGACGCGGCGGCATGAAAGACATCGTGCCGCTCGTTGAATACGGGCTCAATCTTGGCATATCGGCAAACCATCTGCTCAATCGCGGTCTGCTTTCGGGCATGGACGCCGTCAGCAGCGCATACCAAAGCGGCGAAATCTACATGACCGAGATGATGGCGGCGGTCGCCACCACCAACTTGGCCATGGAGGTGCTTCAGCCCGTATTCGCGGCCGAAGACGAGAAGTCCACGCCGGGCAGCGCCGTCGTGGGTACCGTCAAGGGCGACGCCCACGACATCGGCAAGAACCTCGTTCGCATCATGTTGGAGAGTCGCGACATCGAGGTAACCGACCTCGGCCGACAGGTTTCGCCCGAGGCGTTCGTCGAACACGTTCGCAATCACCCCAACTGCAACCTCGTCCTGATCTCGTTGAGCCGAACGGAAATGCGCGGGAACGTGCAGGCGGTCATCGACGCCCTCCAAAAGGCCAAGCTGCGCGAGCAGGTATTCGTCATGGTCGGCGGTTCTGCGGCATCGCAAGCGTTCGCCGACGAAATAGGCGCCGATGCGTACACGGAAAGCGCCGAGGACGCCGCCGACAAGGCCTTCGAGCTCGCGAGCCTCTAGGCAGAAGCCCAGACGATCCCGTCGGCATGCTGGATGAGTCGAAACGCGCTTCATCGGTCGAAACCCCATCACGTTAGCATTCGTCATCGGGACGTTCGGAGAAATCAGAATCGCCCACGTTGGGCGTGTCCCCATCATGGGCAAGTCCCCGTACGAGCGAGGCCATGGCGGCCACCATGACGAAAATGAACGGAAACGCCGCAGCGATCGATATGGTCTGCAACGGCTTCAAACCACCCGCGATGAGAAGCCCTATGGCCATGGCGGTGAGCACGATGCCCCAGAGAACCTTCTTGCTGTTCGCCGGGTTGATATCGCCTTCGCTCGACAGCATGCCGAGCACGAACGTGCCGGAATTCGCCGACGTGATGAAAAACGTGCAAACAAGCACCAGCATGACAACGGATACGACAGGCCCTAGAGGATACTCGGAAAGCACCAAGAACAGCCCCGTCTCGGGCGAGGCGGCAATCGACGCGAGCGCGTCTGAGCCAAGCGTCCCGGATTCCGCCAGGGAAAGCCCCATCGACCCGAACACGGCAAACCAGAGCACGGACGCGACGGCGGGCACGAACACCACGCCGAAAACGAACTCGCGCACCGTGCGGCCACGCGAGATGCGCGCGATGAACACGCCCACGAACGGTGCCCAGGCAATCCACCACGCCCAGTAGAACACGCGCCAGGCAAGCATCCACGAATTATCGCCGTAAGCCGACAATCCCAAACTGCCCTGGAAGAACGAACCGACGTATTCTCCCAGCCCACCAACCAAGTTGTTCAGCACGTCGATTTTCGGCCCCACGATGAAGCAGACGACGAGCACGCCTATGGCTATGTAGAGGTTCGCATCCGAGATAACCTTGATTCCCTTTTCGATGCCCAGCACGGCCGACCCGATGAAGACGACGGCGATCACGAGTATGATCGCGATTTGGACAATCAGGTTCGAGGGAACGCCGAAAAGGTAATTGAGCCCGGCGTTTATCTGCAAAACGCCCAGACCAAGCGAGGTCACCACCCCGGCCATGGTTGCGAACAGCGCCAGGACGTCGACGAGCTTGCCGAGGGCGCCGCGCGCGTTGCGTTGGCCGATGAGGGGCTCGAGCGCGGCGCTCACGAGCGCCGGCTTGCCCTTGCGGTACATGAAATACCCCAAAGCCAGGCCGATTATCGCATAGTTTGCCCACGGATGTATGCCCCAATGCATGAACGAGGCAGCTATGGCGAACTGCGCGGCTTCGGGCGTTGCGGGCTCGATGCCCGAAGCCGGCCCGACGTAATGCGACACGGGTTCGGCGATGCCCCAGAACACGAGGCCTACCCCCATACCGCACCCGAACAGCATGGCGAACCACGAAATGGTGGAATACTCCGGTGACGAATCATCGGGCCCGAGCTTGATCTTGCCCCAGCGCGAACACGCGATGAACAGAGCAAACACGACGAACGCGAGCATAGCGAGAAGATAGAGCCATGCGAAATTCGCGGTCAGAAACGTGAACAGGCCATCGGATACCGCTGCAAAGCCCTCGTTGAACACGATGGCCAGCAATGCCATAGCAGCACAGAGGACGAGAGCGATGACGAAGACCGGATTCTTGAACTCGCTTTTCTTCATGAGGCATCACAGAAAGGCAGTGCAATTGCAGAAGTGAGAAACTACGGGGCGAAACTATGAGGCGGGGCGGCCTCCCGGCCGCTCCGCCTCCAAGAAGTGCTAGAACATTAACGCGTATAGAGCGCGGGGCTCGAACCGATGAGCTCGTTGCAGCGCTTCTCGATGTAAGCGTTGAGCTCGGCCTCGACGGCCTCGTCCAGCTCGGGCGCAACGTACTCTTCGAGCTGCTTGGTCCAACGGTCGTAGCAGACCTGGTCCAGCGACTTGGCGCCAGCGGCTTCCCAGCCCTCGAAGTCCTTGCGGTTGGAGATGAGCGGACGACGCAGCTCCTCGACGAAGTCCATGGTGGATTCCTGATACAGGAAGTGTCCGCCAGGGCCGACTTCCTCGACGTCGTCGAAGATGAAGCGCTCTTCGTCGAAGTTGTAGCCGTTGATGTACTTGTTGCACCAACCGGCAATCTCGTCGTCGAGGATGAACTTCTCGTAGGAGAACGCATTGTAGTAGTGCATGATGCCTGCAGCATGCAGGATGAATGCGGTGCCGGAGATGGCGGGAGCCAACAGCGTCAGCATGGACTCCAGGCCGGCCTGCGCGTCGGTGAGGATGGCGTCGTTCAGTCCGCCACCGCCACGGGTGGGAACGCCGTAGAAGCGACCCATCTGAGCGGTTGCCGCCGTGTAGAGGGCGACCTCGGAGTTGCCGATGGACAGGGCCATGGAAGCCATGTCGGCCGGGCCGGACGTGGAGCCCAGGATGACCGGGGAACCCGGACGGATGCACTCGTTGAGGCACAGGCCCGCGATGGTCTCGGCCAGCTGCAGGGCCAGGGTCTCGACCATGGTCACAGGGCCGGTGGAGCCGCTCATGACCAGCGAGGAGATCATGTTGGACTGGCCGTACTCTGCGTAGGTCATGAGAGCGGAAGCCATGCGCTCGTCGTACTTGAGCGGGGTGATGGAGTTGATCAGCGTGTTGACGATCGGGGTGTTCTTGATCGTCTCGTCGTCCATGCCGTAGAGAA
>CAMOLA010000080.1 GCA_946618265.1 uncultured Eggerthellaceae bacterium | reverse complement strand
TCGGGCTCGAGGGCGAGGTGGAGGTGGAGATGCGGGCGTTCGAGCTGAACCCGGATGCTCCCTACGAGGTGGTCGGCCCCACGCTCGACCGCTTCGCCGCCAAGTACGGCCTTTCCAAGGAGGAGGCTGCGGAGCGCATCGAGGGCATCAGCCGGATGGGCCGCGGCGAGGGCATCGAGTTCAACTACGCCACCACATTGAACACCAACATGCTCGACGCGCACCGCCTGACCAAGCTGGCGCACAGCCTGGGCAACACGCGCTTCGAGGGGCTGTGCTACGAGGCGTACTTTGTTAAGAACGAGGTCATGGCTGACCACGGGGTGCTGCGCAAGCTGGCCGCCGAGGCGGGGCTTCCCGAGGCCGACGTGGAGCGTGTGCTGGCGTCGGACGAGTACGAGGACGAGGTTCGCGCCGACGAGCGCGACGCCTACGCGATGGGCGTGCACGCCGTGCCGTTCTTCGTCGTGGACGGCAAGTACGCGATATCGGGCTGCTATCCGACCGAGGAGATGGCGCGCGTGCTCGAGAGGGCGCACGGCGAGTCGCTGGCGGAAGGCGCCGCGCAGGGCATGGCATGCGGCCCGGAAGGATGCTCGTTCTGATGGCGGTCGAGGTCTACCCGCTGCTGGCGAGGGGCGTCTTCGCCACCTTCGGCTACTTCGTGATCGACGGCGAGACGGGTCGCGGCGTGCTCGTCGACCCGGGCGCCCAGCCAGGTCTCTTCCTGTCTGCCGCGCGCGAACGCGGCTGGAAGATCGACGCGATCCTGCTCACGCACGGGCACTTCGACCACATGGGCGCCGCCGGCGAGCTTCGCGACGCTTGGAGCGCGCCGGTGAGGGCGCACGAGCTGGCGGACCGGTACCTGCTCGACCCGCGGCTGAACCTCTCGGCAGAGCATGGGGCACCGATCACGCTGGCCGGAGCGTCGAAGCTCTCGGACGGCGACCGCATCCCCGTCGGCGGCATCGCAGGCGCGCTCGAGGTGCTGCACGTCCCCGGCCACACCGACGACTCGTGCGCGTTCTGGTGCGAGCAGGGAGGCTTCGCGCTCGTCGGAGACGCCGTCTACGAGGGCGGCCCGGGCCTGACCGTGTTCCCGACAGGGGATGGACCCAGGCTGCGCGAGAGCATACGCAAAAGCATTCTCGCGTTGCTTCCCGACACCATGCTGCTGTCGGGGCACTCGCGGCCGATGACTGTGGCGATGCTCGCCGCTTCGATGCGATGAAGATGGCGGAAGGCCGCCTATCAACGCGATAGACGGCCTCCCTGCTTGCTGTGCGGGGTCGGGCTACAGCAGCGGCTCGAACTCCCGGTAGAGCGGGTCACCTTCGCCCACGAGGACATCCCACCACCACTGGGGACTCTCGACGCCAGAGGCGCAGAGCATGTCCAAAAGCTTGGCGCGAGCATCCGGCGGAAGCTGCTCGAAGTCGTTGCGCATGGCGTCGAGCACCGCCTTGCTCGTGTCCGCCCGGAAGCAGGCCATGTCCTCGGCCTGGTTGAGTTCGGTCATCTTCGCTTCGTTGATCATCTTTCTAATCTCCTCTCAGTACCTAGCATCGTGAATGGTGGCGCTGGGGTGGTACGAATTCCGGTACGAATAATCCCGAAAGGAGTGCTTTCTTTCGAAGCAAAGTGGTGCGCCGATTTCTCGAACGCACCACTTCTGATCTGCGGTTATGTTGTGTTTCGGGGCGGAGTGCGGAAAAGTGTTTTCTTGAGAATTCTATTCCCACTCGTACGCACAATAACAGCCATGCGTAAACAAAACGCAGGTCAAAAACACTATTGATTGGCTTTCGTAAGTGCAGAACGCGTAGAAGTCAGTGAAAACTCAGTGAAAGACGCGCTTCGGTCAAACCATGGACGTTTCGAAAGCTCCTCGCTTTACCTAACCATATCCGCGGACTCCACTGCAGGTGTCGATATCTCTTCTGGCGGTCGGGGAAAGTCTCCTTCTTCCCAGTTTTCTGGTAGCGCCTCGGTCACAAGCACTCGGTACGTTCCCGCAGCCGTCTCCACCGTAACGTCGAATCGCGTCGCGGGTCTGAAGGTGAACTCGCGCCATTCCGGCAAGTCGCGAGCCGTGACGGATGTTGCCCGTGCGCCAGCAGCGCCGAGGCCCCCTTCGCAGTAGGCGCAGGCCGAAGACGCCGCAGCATCCCTCTGGCGAGCATAGTAGTCCTCCCAGTCGGATTTGCAGCTGGCAAGAGAGAAGAGGCATACAGCCATCGCGCAGACGGCTGCTGCTGTGATGACCGCCAAGGTCAGGGTTACCGTCCTGCACCCCTGCGCCCTGGCTTCTTCCATCAAGGCCTCGTCATCTGAATCCCAGTCGATTGCATCCATCGTTAGAGCATATCCCTCTGTCTTTTAGTCAAAATCTATCCTAAGTCGGGATAGTATACCCGTGCGTGGCTCAAAGCCTCCACCGTGTTGCTACAGGCGATTTGTAACTGGTCTTGGCTTGTCTCTCGGCACCAGGCAGCATTGCAAGACGTCGCAACTGAAGAATCGAGAACGGCTGCCCTTCGGTAGGGCGGCGTCATGCTGACGCCGGCTCGCCGTACTCTCTGCCCATAGCTTCTCGCGTCACGACCCACTGCTTGCCGTACTTGCGCGCATCGACGCCTGGGACAATCTTGCCGTACGACACGGCCTTGCGAAGCGTCGACTCGCTCAATCCCCATAGCTCGCTCGCGTCGGAGAACGACATGAGGCCGTCGAAAGGCGTGGACACCTCTGTGCCGTTTTCCCAGAGCTCGTCGCAGGAGAGGTCGATGTCGTCGTTCCAGATGATCCCGTAGCCTCCCTGGTCGACTTCCACGGAGCTGAAGAGGGCTTCGTCCGCAAGTTGCGCGAAGACCGGGAAGCGCGCCGTCAGGGGCGCGACGTCGTAGAGCTTCGTGGTGCCGTTCGCGAACTGCACGCTCAGCCTCATGCCTGGTAGGGCGGAAACGTCCTTGACCTTGTGGAACAGCATCTTGCGCCTCCTTGCTAGTCGAGCGGGTCGAGTTTTCTGAACTCCTGCGTCTCCCACATCTCCAGCAGGTCGTCCCTGTTCATCGAAATCCACTCGCGTATCATCCCGGCGGCCCGGTTGGGCATGCCTCCCTCGATCATCTCGCCGGTCCTTATGTCGAACGCGGCCGTGTCCTCGCCGTATATCGCGTGCACGTGCGGCGGGTTGTGCTCGGAGCCCAGGAAATACATCCGCATGACGATACCGTAGAACCTCGCAAGTGTCGGCACCTCTGACCCCTTTCTTCTGTGGCTTGAAGATTGTATCACGATAACGTGATACTGACAATAATGAGCATTCCAGTACAATCCGAATAGCTTCAAGTTCCCGCCCCAAGCGAGTTCACGCCCTCCAACCTCGAAGACCGTGGAAGGGCGCACGTGCAGATTCCAGGAAGGTACGAACGATGAACAAAGAGTGCGTGATAGGCGCCATCTTGCTGGGGGGTCATTCTTGCCATCTGTATTGCGCATGGTATACAGTCTCAGTGGCATTTGACTGCTAAGTGGGCGTTTTCGTTGGTAGTCTCATTTGTTGGCTTTTGCATGGCCCTTGCGCGAATAATTGAGAGAAGGCGCTGACGTCCTGCAGGCCTTGCCAGCTGGCTCGACCGACGAAAAGCGACCCGAATGAAAACGGCTAAAAGCATCGCGTTAGCGACAACCGTCGAGTCTGCTCTTTCGATCAGCCTTCCATGACGACGACGCGCTACAACGCGGCAGGCGGCGTCAGTGAAAAATCAGTGACGGACGCGATTCGGTCCGTTTACGCCGTCGTGAGTCGTAGCGCGTTGTCGTACATAATTAGCCATCTACCTGCGGAAACATGTCCATGCAGTAGTATGGTGTCGCAAGGTGTAGAACCAACGTTTTACTCCCACTCAGGGGTGCAATAGTTTCCATGTCATTATGAATGCGCAGGTCAAAGTGCTGGAGTTTTACGCCGAAAGCAACTTGCAAAGCGAGAGTAAGGAAAAAGTAAGGAAAAGACGCGCTTCGGTCGCACCGAGAGCCACCAAAGCGGAGACTCCCTTTTCATTAACGTGGCTATTCCCGAGCCAAGTATAATTGCATTGCAAAAACCGAGGAGATAAAGATGCAAGTATACGAAGAAGACAAATCGGACGCAATGCCGCTCCCGCCCGCAAATGACCGCGCGGTTCAACCGAACGGGCGGAGCGAGGCGTCGTTAGCTGTACGCATCGTGCTCGCGGTCCTCGTCTGGCTGCCCCAGCCCATCATATTCTTCATGGTTGCGCTCGGCGCATGGGAGACGACCTTCTTCTACGGCTTTTTGGGAAGCGCGGTTTTCCTGCTCGTGCCCGCAATCCTCGGCATCGTCACCGCCCTCATCTTCGTCGTGGGCAAAAATCGCAAGGCGACAGCAGTGCGCGCAGTCATCCTTGCTGCTTTGCTCGCGCTCTTCGCCGCTAACTGGTTGGATTCGTCTGCCAAGTTCGTGGACCCGGCAACCTACGACAGGCAAGCAGCCGATGCGCTTGACGAGAATAACATCGCAAATAACATCGAAGGAGGTTACGGCCAATACCGCCCGTTTACAGGAGAAGGAGTGGAGCGGCTCGACGAGCCCGCCACGCTGCGTTTCTCCGCTGGGGACAACCTGCCTCGTGTCGATGCGGCCACGGCGCTTCTACCATTAGCTTCGGCTTTCGTGACGGCTACCTATCCTGAGGAGGCGACCAGCGTCCAGTGGGATAGATGGGACTATAACAACGCTGCCGAAAATGGATATGTGGCGGGCTTCCGTCTCGCGCTGCTCCAGGCGGTAGGGGAAAACGAGTCCTCAGACACGCGCGTACAGAAAATCATGCAGGATTCAAAAGGCTATACGGGGCTGAGTCGCGAAGGTTTCGACTTGGGTTTCGATCGCGGAAGCGCCGACGGAGCACGGGCCGCCGCAGCGGGGGTGCAACCATACTCGGTGGAAGGCGACAACCAGGGCTATTATGACTACTTCGACGACACGCGCATTCCCATATACGACATCGAGCATCCAGGCAAGGCCTTCGGCGAATATGGCGATACCTTCCAGTACAACAACTCGTCTGCAGGCTTCACCGTCCTTGCCGAGGGTCATACGGACGTCTTCTTCGGCACGAAGGCCGACGATGGTCAGGCCCAGGAAGCGCGGGGGATGGGCGTCGAGTTCGACTACACGCCCATCGGGCGCGAGGGCTTCGTGTTCTTTGGTGAACGCCTCCAATCCGGTGGATTCGCTTTCCGTCGAGCAGGTGAAGGCGATCTACGCCGGCGAGATAACGAACTGGCGCGAGGTCGGCGGCAACGACGAGCCGATTCGCGCATACCAGCGCAACCAGAACTCCGGATCCCAGTCGATGATGGTGCGCTTCATGGGAGATACCCCGCTCATGGAAGCCCCCAGCGAGCTTTACAGCGCGTCTATGGGCGGGCTCGTGAGGGCCGTGGCCAACTACGACAACGGTGTGGGCGCGATAGGATACTCCTTCAGGTACTATGTGACCGACCTGGTGGGCGAATACGACGTGAAGTTGCTCGAGATTGAGGGGGTGCCCCCGACGCCCGAGAACATCACGGATGGAAGCTATCCGATTACGGGCGAGTTCTACGCTGTCACGCGCAAGGGCGATTTGGAAGAGGGCCGCGCGCGAATCGAAGACGACCCGAGTGCCGATACCAGGCAGGCCAACCTCGTACGTTTGATTGACTGGATTCGCGGTGAGCAGGGCCAGGAGCTTGTTGCTAAGTCGGGGTATGCGTGGCTGTGAGTTCAAAGAGGTCGGGGTACGATTCGTTGTGCTCAGACGGTTTCGTAATGGGTCCACATGCTTAGCACCTTGACGGTGCCGTCGTACTCCGTATCACCGCTTGCCATTGGTTCCTCGAGCACCTCGTATACGAACCTGTGCTGCCTGTTGATTCTTCTCGAGTACATTCCCGCAAGGCTGCCGACCAGAGGCTCGAATGCAGGTGGATAGGCGAAAGGGTCCTTCGCGACTACTGCGACGAGACCCTTCGCCTTCGCGTCGAGCCCCGCTGCCTTCAACTTCTTCGCGTCTTTCGCCGCCTGCTTCGTGAAAACGATCCTGTACATGGCCGCTACCACTCGAGGGAATCGGCTGGCACGCAATCTTCGAGGTCTTCTTCATGGCCTGCAAGGAGCTTCTCCGCCATGCCGGGGACGCCCATGATGTAGAGGGTCTCCTCGATTGCGGCCCAGTCGTCCTCGCCGACGAGCACCGCACCCTTGCCCTTCGAACTCGTGATCGCAATGGGCTTGCAGTCCTCGTTGACGCGTGCGATGAGGTTGTAGATATCCTTTCGGGCCGCTGTCGCCGTAATGCTCGTCATGTCGAGATCCTTTCATCTTGATTCGGTAGCTAAATTATAACGTACGCAACAACGTACGTATAGTGGTTCGAGGTCAAGGGTGCCGTAAGGAAAAAGTAAGGAAAAGACGCGATTCGGTCCGTTTACGCCGTCGCACATCGTCGCACGTCGTCGCATGAAAAGGGCTATCTAACTGCGGAAACATGTCGACGCTGTAGCATGGTGTAGGATAGCGTAGAACCAGCGGTTTATTCCCACTCAAGAGACGCATGAGAAACCCGCTTTCAAATCGAGCCTGCAAATCCGCTGGCCAAAGGCTTAAGGTCAGGACATCCTTTCGCCTCGGCGAGTTGGTTGGTACGAATCTGGTACGAATCGTGCTTGAATTCGTACCAGATTCTCTTAACGGAC
>CAMOLA010000079.1 GCA_946618265.1 uncultured Eggerthellaceae bacterium | reverse complement strand
CTGCGCTTCAGCCATCTGCTCGGCTTCGAGGAGGCGCTCATCGCCATGTACGAGGAGCCCGAGGCGTGCATGGAGCTGATGCAGGCCATCGCCGACTACAAGTGCGACCTCATCGAGCAGGTCGGCAAGTACTTCAAGCCCGACATCATCACGCATTACGACGACGTCTGCACCGAGCGCGGGCCGTTCATGCCGCCCGAGCTGTATCGCCAGATGATCAAGCCCATGCACAAGCAGATGAACGATGCCATCAAGTCGGTCGGAGCGCTGCCCTCGCAGCACTGCTGCGGCTACGCGCAGGAGCTCATCCCCGACTACATCGACGAGGGCGCCGTGTCGTGGGAGGCCGCCCAACCGTCGAACGACATCGTGAAGATCCTGCGCGAGTACGGCGACAAGATCTGTGTGGTCGGCGGTTATGACAGCCAGGGCATGCCCGGTCGCGACGGTGTGACCGACGAGGAGATCGAGGCCGAGTGCAAGCGCATGCTCGACACGTACGCGCCGGAGGGGAGCTTCATCACCATGGGGTTCCTTTTGACCAACGACCCCGATCCCATGGCGTTCGTGCGCAGCATGATGCGCATTGCGGGCTACACCGACAAGATGCGGTATAACTATTACTAAAAGCTGATCAGTTCAACAATTCGGAAGGAGGCGATGCCATGAAGCCTACGCTCGGCATCGTCTCCTTCCTCATTTCGGACGAATACGATTTCGTTGCCGGTTTCGACCCGGAAGACGATGTCGCCTTCGAAGAGTGCGCGGCCTACAATGGCGACGCGCCACAGCAGGGCACGCTTTATTTGGCAGATGCGCCGGTAGGGGTGGACCAGCTGTGGCGTGGAAAGCTCGCGATCTCGCTGGCGACCGAATCGGGGCAGGGCGCGATCGTTCCCGGCGAGCACCATGTCGTCGCACGCGAGCGCAAGGTGGCTCGGCGCTTCCGTCCGACCGAAACCCGATTTCGCGACCTGGTCAACGCCGTCACGGCCGCCATCAGGAAGTTCGACCGATGGGCGCTCGAAGAGCAGCGATGCGGCTTCGGCAGACCGGATTTCTACGAAATGCTCCGCTTGCTCGAAGCGGAGATGGGTCTCGTTTCGATACTCGTGAACCGGAATTTGCGCTATCTCGCGGCGTCGAGGGGGTTCGGGCGGCGCAATCCGTGGTATCGCCGATCGGACACCAGCATGGAAATCGATATGACCAATCAGCTGATGGCCGATGAGGCGTTTGTCAACGCGATTAACATGAGCGAGCCGTTTTTCTACCACTACTTGGATGGCGCGGAAGAATCGTATTCGGCATGTTTCAACGTCCGCGCGGCCGATAGGTACGAGGCGCGTCTGCTAACGCAATCGTCGACGGGCAAGAAGGCCTATGGGCAGCTCGCGCTGACTTCTTACCTGGGCGAGCTCATCGCCGATGTTTTCACGCGCTATGCCGACGGCGCTGCGGAAGAGTCCGTCAACCCCGAGTTCCAGCGAGCGCTCGCGGGAATCGCGCGCGGCGCCGTCATGGAGGTCGACGATTTGAAGCGCGTATTGTCGGTGCGCGGCTGGTCGATCGACGATTGTTTCGTGGCGCACGTGTTCTCGTTCATGAGTCCCGAAAACGAGTCCGTGACCAGGCGCTATTATCAAGATCGCATCGCCCATCTGTTCTCTGGCTGTTTCGTGCTTCTCCAGGATGGCGTGCTGTATTGCGTGCGCGATCTGAATCTCGAGCAACGAACGCCCGAGGAAGCGGCGCAGGACTTCGTGCTGTTTCTGCGCGAGAACCTGTGCCATGCGGGCACGAGCCGCGAGTTTCGCGATGTGAGGAAGTTGCCCGTTCACCTTGCGGAAGCGCGCTGTGCGCTGCGCCTCGGCGAGAAGAGCGGAGCCATGCAATGGCATTTCCTGTTCGAGGATTTTGCTTTGCGCTATATTTTTGACCAAGCGAAACAGGGGTTGGGATCGGATGCGGTCGTTCATCCTGCGTATAGGATTCTAAAGGAGCACGACGAGCAGCATGGCACCGAGCTGCTCGATACCGCGCGCGCTTTCATGGAATGCAAGTACAATGTGACTCGAACGGCGCAGCAGCTGCATATCCATCGATCCAGTTTGCTCGCGCGGCTCGAGCGGATCGACCGTGTTGCCAAAGTGGATTGGGATGACTGGGACGAGCGTATTCACCTGGCGTTATCGTTCCAGCTTGAGGAATAGTTGCCGGACGGCCGCCAAAAAGCCGTCGGCGAAGGGAAATGAGCGAAACGGCGGAGCCAGGTGCCCGCGTTTCGGTGAGGACGAGGAAGTGGAATGAACGATAAACCGAACGTGCTCATTTTGAGCGGATTTCTGGGGTCGGGGAAGACCACCGTGCTCATGCAGATGATCGGCCGATTGCGGGCGAAGCATGGCGCGGATTTTCGCATCGCCATCATCGAGAACGAGGTCGGCTCGGCGTCGGTGGACTCGAGCATCATTCAGGACGCGGGCTATTCGGTGACCGAGATGCTGTCGGGTTGCGTGTGCTGCACGCTCATCGGGCAGCTCGTCCCGGCGCTGGAGAAACTGGCCGAGGAAATGGGACCTGACCTGGTAATTTTGGAGGCCACGGGCGTGGCTACCCCAGAGACCATGCGGGACAACCTCATCAAGTACGGTGGATACGACGTGCGGATCGTGACCATTGTCGATGCGTCGCGCTGGCGGCGCATTGCGAGGGCTTTGCGCATGCTGCTCGAGGGGCAGATCGAGCCGGCCGACATCGTGCTCGTCAACAAGGTCGACTTGGCGGACGAGGAAACAATCGAAGAGGCCGAGCGTTCGGTGCGTGAGATGAATGCGCAGGTGCCCCTGGTGCGTGCGAGCGCGGCGTCGCCCATGAGCGATGCTGATCTCGACCTGCTGGTGGGTGAGTAGCATGGCGAATTGCGATTGCGGTCACGAGCACGGGCATGAACACGAGCATGGACACGAGCATGGACACGAGCATGAACACGAGCATGGGCATGAACATGGGCACGAGCATGAACATGGGCAAAAAGAAGCAATAGCCATTCCGGTGGCGAACGTCGAGATCGAAGCCCATGTGCACGAACAGGCTGCGACCGTTTCGGCAACCTTCATGGTGAACGAAGGCTGTGCGTTGCCGTTCGGCGTCCTGATCGATGCGATGCAGTCGATAGCCGAGAAAGCGGAGACTGCGGGTGCGATCGTCGGCCATATAAAGGCGTTCGGAAGGTCTGGCGATGCGTTCGCGCACGGCTCGGTCACTGCAGCTGGCTTCGCGCCGACGTGCGAAGGGGACGTTTCCGCGGATTTCACCGCTGGCAGCGACGTCCAGCTCGTCGCCATCGTCATGCTCATCGAGCTCGACGAGCTCGTCGAAATCATGCGCTCCTGCATAGCCGAAATCTAGCCAACCAATCTCCCGCGGGGAAACCGTTTTCCCGCGGGGAAGCGATTTCGTCAGTTCGCGATCAACTTCCCGCGGGGAAAAGGTACGGCTAACTTTCGGAATCATTTTCCCGAATCATTTTCCCGCGGGGAAATCTTGCGGTTAACTTTTCGTGATCAAGCTCCCGCGGGGAAGGTGGTCCTGCCCAGCTGCAATCAATTTCCCGCGGGGAAGATGATGCGGCTTGCTTTCGAGATCAAACTCCCGCGGGGAAATACCGAGGCTAACTTTTCGAGATCAATTTCCCGCGGGGAAGGCGAGCCTGGATCAAACTCCCGCGGGGAAAAGATGCGGCTAACTTTTCGGGGTCATGGTACCGCGAGGAAGGCAGGGAAGGCGGCTAGGCTTCGGCGTTTGCGAGGAAGTCGAGGAGGCGGTCCCATTCGCGGCGGATTTGGGCGCGGCCGCTTTCGTAGTTGCGGCACAGTTCGTCGAAGTCGCGCTCTTTGCCCGAAAGCGTGAGGTCGTCGGCGTAGAACACATAGGCGCGCCCGTCGCGTTCCCATTCGTCGAGCATGTCGCATGCCGCGTTGTAGCGCTCGTTGCGCGTGAGGACGGCCTCGCGCATGAGGGGGCGGCGCCAGAAGAACGCCTTCGCCCATGAGTTGGATCCGGTTTTGCGATAGCCGCGCTTGCGCGTGCGCACGACGAACACGCGATCGAACCCGTCGTCGCGGATGCGTTCGAGCGGCAGCCCGCCGCCGGCTGCAAATCCTCCGTCGTAGCAATAACGCCCGTTCACCTGGGGCGGAGGCATCATGATAGGCACGGTGGAGCTGGCCCGCACGCGCAACATCAGCTCGTCGGTCGTGTGCATCTCGTCCTTGCGGAAGAACACGTCGCGTCCCGTGTCGCGCTCGAACGCGGCGATGGTCACCTTGGCCGGGCTGGCGTTGAACGTGTCGATATCGAAAGGCATCGGCCCTGTGGGAAGGCCCGCCTCCTGGTAAATGTAGTGGGCGTTGAACAGGCCTTTGTGCTGGAGGAACGTTTTCCAGTCGCCGATGTTTTCCATATGCACGAACTCGGTGAACGACTTGATAGTGCGCTCGATGTCGCGCGAGACGTAATTCACGGCATTCGAGCTGCCGGCGCTCACGCCGTACACGTTGTCGAAGTGAATGCCGCGCTCGAGCAGCTCGGCAGCCACCGCGCACGTGTAAGCGGCGCGCATGCTGCCCCCTTCGAAGAGAAGCGCCGTCTTGAACACGTTGCTTTCGATAGTTTTGGTCATGAATTGATTATAGCGTTCAACCAGTCCTCGTTCCGCTTGCGCCCATCATTTCTAAATCTACCCAAACGCACGAAACAGAGTGCCGTCTCCCGCATCGCCCTGCTGCAGGCGACTCGGTCGGGGTTGGGTGCACCCGTGGGCTCATGTCGCGCAAAGCGTGAGAGCGCGTGAACGAGTGAACGCGTGAACGCGCGATCACATGAACGAAATCGATTTAAAAGGTACGCTGGCCGAGAGGGTTGAAACCCTGATGCCTTTACTGCTAGAACTGCTTTACATTTGACCCAAGCACGATTCGCGGCGAAGCCATTCGATTCGACTTAGCGGGTTCGCGCTCAAGCACACTGGTACGGCACGGTTTAAAAGGTTTGAAAGGTGACACCATGATCAAGATTGGCATTAACGGGTTCGGCCGCATCGGCTCCCTCGTGTTTCGGGCTGCAATGAAGTCGGAAGATATCGAGGTCGTGGCCATCAACGCGCCGCGGCACCCCGCTTCTCAGGTCGCGTACGCAACCATGTACGATACGGTGCACGGCCGCTATGAGGGGGCCATCGAGGCTGATGACGAAGCCGGCATCATGACCGTCGACGGCAAGGCCATCAAGGTGCTCGACGACGTCAAGTACCGCGATGCCTCCCTCATTCCGTGGGGCGAGTTGGGCGTCGATTACGTCATGGAGTGCACGGGCCAGTACCGCAAGGGCGTCGACGCCCAGAAGCACATCGACGCCGGCGCCAAGGTGGTCGTCATCTCCGGCCCCACCAAGGAAGACGTTCCCATGTTCGTGTGCGGCGCCAACCTGCACGAGTACGAGCCCAGCATGAACATCGTCTCCAACGCCTCGTGCACCACGAACTGCGTTGCCCCGCTGGCGAAGGTCGTAAACGACAACTTCGGCATCGTCGAGGGCTTCATGACCACCATCCACGCAACGACCGCTTCCCAGTCGCCGGTCGACGGTTTCCCCAAGAAGAACTGGCGCCTCGGCCGCTCGGTCTTCGGCAACATCGTTCCCACGACCACGGGCGCGGCCGACGCCGTGGGTCGCGTCATTCCCGACCTGAAGGGCAAGATGACCGGCGTTTCCATCCGCATCCCGTCAGCCGACGTCTCCATTGCCGATCTCACCGTGCGCCTCGAAAAGCCGGCGTCGTACGACGAGATTTGCGCCGCGATCAAGAAAGCGGCCGAAGGCGAGCTCAAGGGCATCCTGGGCTACACCGAAGACGAGGTCGTCTCGCAGGACTTCCGCTCCGATCCGCGCACATCGATTTTCGACAAGGGCGCGGGCAAGGCGCTCAACGACCGCTTCGTCAAGCTGATGGCCTGGTACGACAACGAGTGGGGCTTCTCGAACAAGATGCTCGACCTCACCCGCTACATCGATTCGGTGCGCAACGCGTAAGCGCGATTGCGCCAGGTCAGGTTCTGCAAACTCGGAAAAGCCCCGCCCCGGCGGGGCTTTTTAGATGATGCTATCCAGCCCCTTTTGTGTCAGTGAACCTAGTTTGCCGGCCTAGAAGGAGAGCCGTTGGCCCTAGATGGTGTGCTCGTATTGTTCTAGGAGGGCTTTAAGCCATATTTGGGCAGATTTCGGCTCTTGAAATGACAGAATGTAAGAAAGTTAACACCTGTCGGATCCCCAACGGAGGCAACATGGAGTCAGTAACGGCGTTTGCCCAGTTCGCGGATGTGGGTTTTAGGATGCCGGCGCGAGGCTTCCCCGTCAAAAGCATCTTTTCTGCGCGCAGTATGTTAACTTTCTTACATTCTGTCATTTCAAGAGCCGAAATCTGCCCGATGCGCGGATGGGCGTCGAAGGACTCTCGAAAAGGCGTCAATTTGGGGTTAACGCCTTCCAAAAACGGGGCGCACCACAGCGGATGTGCGGTGCGCCCCGTTTGCTGCCCTCGCGCCTTCGGCGGTTCGGGCTCTATTGCGAAAAGACTTCGCCGAGCTTATGCCCAGCCTTTGCCGTCGGAGCCGAAGTCGCAAATGAGCTCCTTGGCACGCGCGACGATTGCCTCGCGGCCCGGCTTCAGCAGCTTGCGCGGGTCGTAGCCCTTGCCCTGCTGGTCCTTGCCGGCCTCGATGTACT
>CAMOLA010000078.1 GCA_946618265.1 uncultured Eggerthellaceae bacterium | reverse complement strand
GAAGATCCGCTTCGGATTTGCGGCCACGCGCGTGAGCAGCGACTTGGATACGGCGTGGGCAAAGGACATAGAGGCCTTCGTCAACGAGCTCGGATGGGCTGCAGCAGGCTTGGGAGATAGTTGACTCCGCCGCCAGCGGCCCGCTGGGACAGCTCGCCTTCTCGGGGCATTCCGCCCATAGGGCGACCGATCCACCAGGCCTCTTTCATGCTCACGGGCGAGGGCACGGCGCTCGAGAAGCGCGAGAGGGTCGAGCGGGTGCGCGGCGCGACCGGCGTCCGCTACGCGATTGTCGCAACTGGTAGCTACATCGGCGAGGGATTCGACCTGCCGCAGCTCGACACGCTGCTTCTCGCCTCGCCGTATTCCTGGGAAGGCGTCATCACGCAGTACTCGGGACGCCTACACCGCGAGATCGAGGGCAAGGACGACGTGATCGTCTATGATTACGTGGACATAAGCGTGCCCATGTTCGAGCGCATGTACAAGAGGCGCCTGAAGACGTACGCGAAGCTCGGATACAAAATCGCCGAGGCGTCCGATGCCCAGGGACCGGGCGCTCGCATAGTCGCGGCCGACGCATGGCGCACCGAGCTCGCAGCGGACCTTTCCCGTGCGGGCAAGCGCGTCACCGTGTCTGCGCCGTATACCAACCCGAAGCTTGTCGAGTCGCTGATGCCCGACATCGCTGCTGTCATCGCCCGGGGAATAGTGGTCCAAATCGTCCTGAGGAAGCCTAAGGGCGAGAAGTCGCTCGCGTTGCAATCCAGCATCGCGGAGATGCTCTCAAGTGTGGGCTGCGAGATCATGATTAGCGACACCCCGCTGGCCGGGATAGCCGTCTTCGACGGCAAGGTCGCCTGGTACGGAACTCTGCCGCTGCTCGCGTTCGCCAAAGCCGATGAGTGCAGCCTGAGGGTCGAGGGCGCTGAGATTGCCGCTGACCTGGAGAAGGCGCTGGAGGCGTCCCTGTAGAATGCGAGTTCGAGGAAGAGGTCATGCGCGCCCACGAGCCCATGGGCGAATGCTTCCTGTTCCTCTGCAGCGACTGCCACCGGGCATACGACTCGGCGGAGCCGCAGGAAAGCGTCGTCGGGAGAGCGGTCGCCGCAGGAACTCGGCATGACGCAACGAGCGAGCGGCGCAGGACCATCCGCGCGACCGGTAATGGCCTTGCCGACGAGTTCTACGACTTCCTCGCCGAAGAGGGCTATACGGTCACGACGAAAGGCGGGAACCCGGGCACATGCTACTCATACACGAGGGCCGTGGCGCGCGTCTGCAAATGGGAGGGATGCGGCTGGAACGACTTGCCCGACCTGATAGACGGCCTGATCCGGGAATACTCCGCCGGCGGCCCGAAAGAGGAGCTCGGCAGGCAATCGAAGGGCACGGTCAAGAACGCCCTGATCGCATTCGGCAAGTTCTGCTCCGTGCACGGCTTGAAAAAAGTCGGCCTCGACGGCAGGTAGGAGGAGCCATGCGCTTTATCGACTACAACGGAAGCGGCGGGCTAGACCCTCAAGATATCGCCACGAGCATCGCCGTCGAAGAGACGGCGCGTTACGACGAGCCCGCTGAGAAGAGCACACCGCGGCAGCTTTCCAACAATGCCGGCTGTGCGACGATGGCAGCGTTCATGGCCCTTCCCATCCTGGCAATACTCCTGGCCCTTTAGCGGCAGCCACCTCCTTTCCGGCGTTGGCCCGGCGCAGATGCGTCGGGCCTTCGTCGTTGAGTGGTCTGATATATGGTGACGACATTGACAATGTTCTTTACGGTTCTCTTTTTTGGATTAGGAGCGATGAAGTCCACGGTTCTGACAGAGTCGTTGATATCCAATACTTCATCGAGGATGCCGTTCATAAGACTAAGACTATCGCTAATTATCTTGTCAGCTTCCGCAAACAAACTTTCCCTTTTCGCGACGTACTCGGGCGTCTCCAGAATTTCTTGAAGCAGAAACTCCATCGCCTGCGACGTGTCTACGGTGTCTTTCATCTCGTCCAATAGCTTGATTTCAGATGGAATGAAGAGAACATTTTCTCCCTTCTTCTCCAACGATTTCTTAAGGTTGTCAAGATAAGTGGTCTTCCCATAGCCATTCGGGCCTATGACAACGACTATTTCGCCTTTCACACTGGTAGTATGTTTACTTTTTGAGACCATATTATGCCTTCTGTGCTTTAAGCTTCCGCTATATGCTTAATCAGTTCGTTTGTCCACTCGATTGCCTCGTCGACATCTTCGAGCACAGGCAACCCTCTCCTCTGTTCATCGTAAGCTTCTCTCCAGCCATCCCCAACAACGACGTAACTTGGCCAAGGCTGCTTTTTCCTGTAGGCGAATAGCCGCCTGCATGTCTCGAGGGTCTTCGCGTAGTCTAGCTCGCCAGTCGCTTCTATCAATTGCAGGTCAATGAGGTCGTGCGCGCGTCTGCTACCCGGCTCACTGAGGGCGTGGATCTTCTGGGCCGTCTGGTGGTGCAACGGCATGAGGGGAACCGGTCCGGGCTCTGGAAAGCCTAGGCGCGCGAACAATTCGACAATATCTCTCGATATCTCCCAGTCGGGGTTGTCGGCGTCTCCTATCTCGTCATAGCCGACCTCGAGCTCGACGGTAAGCCACGGCTTCCCGTTGTACGACAGCTTTACGTCAAAAGGCTGCATGACGTATTCGGGCGGCACGTCCTTAGGGTTGGCAGGCCTGCGCGCCACGATTCTCCCCGTGAAGCCACTCCAGCCCTCCGCCAGTGAAGCGTCAAGCGAATCGATGAACTCCTCCAGCGATTCGTCGCGGGCCACATCCAAATCGGTCGTGAAGCGCGTCGCCCCGTCCCCCAACCGGAATTTGATTGCACTCCCGCCTTTAACGACGCCCCTGGGAAGCATCTGGCCCACCACGGCGTTCGCAACCACCGCGCGGAGTCTAATGTATCCGCCCCGATCGTCCTTGGCGATCCTCTGGAGCGCCTTGTCGAGGTTTGCCCTGCTGTTGGGAGCGCTCACGCCGTCACCTCCAATTCTTTTTCGAGGGCCTCGCCCTCCGCCCTCGTGATATAGCCTTCCTCGCGACCGCGCACGGCAGCGTCCGCAAGCCTTTCGGGCAGCATGTGGGCGCGCGCAGCCCGTATCGCGTCGGCGACACGCTGGCAGGGCACACCGTCGTAGACAGTACCCGCGCCGACACCAGGGGTACGCACGACCTTTATGTAGTCCGGTAGGATGCGCCTGACGCGGTTGGGCGTCGCCACGTGCAGGTACGCGGGATTCGTCGGGCACAGGCCGAGTAACCCCAAGACCGCCTCGCCGTAAAGGTATGCATCTGGTCCCACGAGCGCGACGGCGAGCGCGTACGCGTCGTTGGGCTCGGGGACTCGCTGAACGAGCCGGTATACGCCCTGGCCGACCCGCTCGATGCGGCCGCGTTTGGCGTACTGCACGAGCTCGTTGTTGCTCACACCCGCCACGCGAGCCTCGGCGGAGGTGATTAGCCCGAAGTTGTCGGCCGCGATCTCATATATGTCATCAAATTTCGTCATGCCAGAAGTATAACGTTTTCATAATACTTTTGGCAAACTAGTAAGAGCCATCCGTTGCATCATGCGCTCTTGAAAGATATCAAACAAGACACAAACGGACGCCAGTTTCTACTCGATTTTTGAGCAGAATATGAGCAGATTATTTTGACCTGTATCGCGCTTTCGTTACCCTTAATTACCAGGGAAAACAGAAATCAGCACCTATTGCCATCACGCCTGGTCGGCCTGTCACGTCGGAGGTCGCGAGTTCAAGTCTCGTACATCCCGCCACGAAACTCCTGGTCAGCCCATTATATGGCTGGCCTTTTTGTTTTCCTGGCCCTCCCTATCGGGTGCGGAGGGGACAACGAGGGGACAATAACAGGCCAAACTTTCGAAAAAGTCTGCGCGTCTACGCAGTTTTCCGTTTCTTCTCAGGTTCTTGATCGTTTTGTTCGTCGAAGAGGTCTCCGACCAGTTGCGCTGCCTTGGCGTCGTTTTCAGGCACGGCGTGTGCGTACCAGTTCAAGGTGATGGCCCCGTTCGCGTGGCCCATGCGGTCCTGCACGGTCTTAAGGTCTGTCCCGTTAGCCAGCAGCAATGTCGCTTGGCTGTGCCGCAGCTCGTGGAACCGGAGAGTCGGGAAGCCGGCGTCTGCGCGGAAGCCTCGCCACCAACGCTCGAAGTTCGCGAGGTTGACCCCTCTTCCTTGGTGAGCGACTTGCGGTCGGGCTTGTCGACGCTTGGCGCCTCCACCTTGTTGCAGGGGTTGCGAAGGATGAGGTCGTAATCGCACGCCTTCTCGAAGACGGACTTCAGAAGGATGTGCAGCTTGTTGAGCGTCGTGCCGCTGAGGTTGCTCTTGGCACGTAGCTGCGAGTAGGCACGCTCGATTTCTGCCGCCGTGATCTTGTTCAGGCGCTTCTTGCCGAGATAGGGTTCGATTTGCCTGAGCCGCGCCTCGTAGTTCTTGATGGTGGACTCGGCGACCTTGCCTGCCGTGCGGCGGCTCTCGAGCCACACCTCGATGAACGACGAGAGCGTGACCTTGTCCGCGTCGAGCGAAAGCCCCTGCTCGTGCTCGCGGCGGATCTTGTCGCGTTCAATTCGCGCCTCGGACTTGGCGCCCTTGACGACGCGCTGGACCCGGATGCGGTTGCCGCCGAGGTCGTAGCCGAGCGACACGCACACGCGCCAGCGGTTCGCGATGGGCTTGCCGTCCTTGTCCTTGACCTGGGTTATGCTGCCATCACCTTTCGTGTTTCTTGCCATTTGTTTCACCTCACTTCCCGGCAACGCTTGTCTGGTTTCTGGTATATCCATCATGCCCTATTGGGCGAGATTCACTGTGATGCCGTTGCGCTCGAGCATGCTGAGCGCCGTTGCCTGAGCTATGCCCGCTTCTTTGGCCGCAGCTGAGGGATCAAGTCCCCCGTCGTTCACGAGCGATGCGAACCTGAGTGCCCGCTTGTACTTGCGCTTGCAGCTTTCCGTGCAGTACTGACGCTTGGAACCTCGCTCGCCAATCGCTATCACGGGAAGTCCGCATGCCTTGCATGCCCCGACGCGCGCTTCCCTGAAGCTCTCGCAAAGGCACACCCACAACGACGTGAGGCGGCTGTCGGCAAAGGGCGCGAGGACGCCCTTTGCAGTCTGCATGCGAACCCCCTGCAGGAAGGGCTTGATGATCGCGTCCGAGAGCAACAGAGCGCGTTCGGCCGAGTAGGAGCCTTCGACGAGAAGCTCGCCTGTCGAGAACGGAAACACCGGGTACCGAGCATCGTCTTCAAGGGCAGATGCTCGTCCCTCCTGCCCGGCCATGAAAAGGCTCTCCTTCTTGACAAGCCAGCCCGGGGCATAAGACCCCACGAGCGGGCAGTAGACGTTCCCTGAGCCGTCGAGGTAGCCCCATTTGTGGAGCAGCCGGGAATCCACGTCCTGCTCCCTCATTTGCTCAATGAAAAACCGCTCAAAGTCCGCGCAACGGCATGTGGTACGAATATAATCGGCAAGCATCTTCGAAGACGACAGATAGTAGACGGTCGCGTTCTCGCATGACCCGTCGGACAACGCCTCGAACCTGATGCCGAGCCGCTCGAACGCCCCTCGCGCGCAGTCATCCTCTTCGGCCATGCGTCTGAGTTCCAATACGAGGAGCATAAGATCGCGCGTATCGGATACCAGCTTGACCGTCTCCTCGAAGCCGCTACCGTCTGTGGGCAGACCGTACTGCAGCAGCGGAAACCACTGTGCTGTGAAGGTCCGCAGTTTCGTTGGCGTATCTGCCAAGATAAGGTCGTCGACGGCCCCGAATGCGAGCGCGTCAGATTCGCTCGTACGCGTCCAGCCACCGTCCTTCGCGGCCATCTGCCCGCTAAGCCCTATTGCAGCATACGCCATAACCATCCCTTAATGTCACCCCTATAATCATTCTTGTATATGACATTATGATTCGTATACTACCTGTAGACGATGATTTATGTCAAGACTCGATAGCGCAGGCGAAACGGAGGAAACACATGATTCAAAATGCAACGACAATAAAT
The DNA here is from genome assembly GCA_946618265.1 of uncultured Eggerthellaceae bacterium. The sequence continues at coordinate 924 of CAMOLA010000078.1, read as the reverse complement.
GCGGAGATGTTCGCAGAATACCCCGACCTGCTCACGCCCACGCACATCGCTGAAATAACGGGCATGAGCGTCCAGTACGCGCGCACGATGTGCAGGACCGGGATGCTCCCCGCCGCGCAGGTCGGCAAGAGCCGCTGGTACGTCCCGAAACAGCGTTTCGTAGCATTCGTGAACGGCGAAACCGAACGGTAGCCGCATCGTGACCATGAAAGACGAGTACATGGCCATGGCAGAAATGTTGATTGCTAAGCGCGAATGCGAAGAAGCTGGAAAGAAACTGCCTCCCATACGCGCCGAGCGCGCCATAACCGAAAGCAATGATCTGCCGAGCCTTCCACCCGAAATAATCGAGGGAATCATCCGAAAGGGCGGCAAGCCGCTCGTTGCCGGCGCGTCCAAGGCTGGCAAGTCCTACCTACTGATAGAGCTCGCCATTGCCGTCGCTACGGGTGGTTGGTGGCTCGATTTCAGATGCGCCAAGGGTCGGGTTCTCTACGTGAATCTCGAGATTCAAAAGCCGCAATTCATGCACAGGGTATACAACGTCGCCAAGGCTGTGGGCGTTAGTCGCACAACTGTGCACGAGAACATGATGGTGGCTAACCTCCGGGGTAAGTACAGCGACATCACCTCGCTCGTCGATGATCTCATAAACTCCTATGAACCCGGTGTTTTTGACCTCGTCATTATTGACCCCGCTTACAAGGTGCAGCCTGGCTCAGAGAACGACGCCAATGCCATCACTCGCTTCTGCGCGGAACTCGATCGCCTCGTCGAGGCAATCGATTGTACGATTGCTTACAGCCACCACCATTCCAAGGGCAGCCAAGGCGGCAAGAACGCCCAGGATCGCGCATCCGGTTCGGGCGTGAGGGCCTCCATTGGAAGAAGCTTCTCAAATCCGCCAATGACACCGGGACTTTC
>CAMOLA010000077.1 GCA_946618265.1 uncultured Eggerthellaceae bacterium | reverse complement strand
CTCGATGAGATCGAACGATACGCCGTCGGGGAAGGGGATGAGGTTGTGATGGCTTTTGATCGTCGATGCCTTGCCCCCGGTCTTGCGGGCGCCGCTCTCGATGATATCGGGGTAGATCGTGCCCTGGGCAAGGAACTTCACGGGCCTGCCGCCTTCGGCGAGGTCTTGCGCGACGCTGAAGAACTCTTTCCAGAACTGCGTGCCGATGATGTTTCGCTTCTGCTCGGGGTCGACAACTTCGGCGAGCAGGGCCGCATAGCGGTCTTCTGCATGGATATGCACGAAGTCGACGTCGAACTGCTTGGTGAAAACCTCTTCGACTTCCTCGGGCTCGTTCTTGCGCAAAAGCCCGTGGTTCACGAACACGCAGGTGAGCTGCTTCCCGATTGCCTTGGCGCAAAGGGCCGCGACGACGCTCGAGTCGACGCCGCCGGAAAGGCCCAGGATGACCCGGGCGTCGCCAACCGTTTCGCGAATCGCTTCGATCGAGTCCTCGATGATCGAATCCATCGTCCAATCGGGGGAGAGGCCGCAGATATCGAACAGGAAGTTCTCGAGCATCTTCGTGCCGAAAGGCGTGTGCTGTACTTCGGGATGGAACTGCGTGGCGAACAGCTTGCGCTCGGCGCACTCCATGGATGCGACGGGGCACGTGCTCGTCGTGCCGGTGATGGAGAATCCAACGGGAACGCTCGTCACGGCGTCGCGGTGGCTCATCCAGACGAGCTGCTCGTCGGGTGTACCCGCCATGAGCAGCGATTCGCCCGTGCGTTCGAGCATAGCGGGGCCGTATTCGCCCTTGTCAGTGTGGCCGACCGTGCCGCCGAGGGTCTTCGCCATGATCTGCTGGCCATAGCAGAATCCGAGTATCGGAATGCCCATGTCGAAAACGGCGGGATCGACCGATGGGGCGTCGTCAGCATATACGCTCGCAGGGCCTCCGGAAAGGATGATGGCGGAAGGCTCTTCGGACGAGATTTCGTCGACAGACGAATCGCATGGAAGAATCTCGGAATAGACATGCAGGTCGCGGACTCGGCGTGCGATAAGCTGTCCATACTGCGCCCCAAAATCCAACACGATGACCTTTTGCATGTATTCCACCTCCATAATCGCAGCAGCCACAATCATCCATTGCAAAGAACCAGTCGCGACTGCATGTTGCCTTTGAGGATTCTAGCACTCGAGTTTTTCTCTATGCCGTGCGCGCGTTTCGAGTGGGTAAATTCACGAAACGCGTGAAGGCGAGGAGCGTTTCTCGATTGCAACGAATGCCGCAGGAGCAGCGAACAGCGCGAGTCGGGTGAGATCGCGAGATGGGCTCATGAAGAGGGTCGTAGGCAGCGCGATTCCGAAACAAAGCTGTAACGCAGGTCGAATAGGTTGGCGATTTCGTGCATACGGAGGCCTACACCGAAGCACGGGTCTATCATGTGCGAACACGAGATACGTAACAGCCTCGTTATCGCATACGGGTTACGAAAGGAACGACGATGACCGAAAACGCAAACATTGCGAAGATCGAAGAGCATCGGGCCCAGATCGACGAAATCGACCAGCAGATCGTCACCCTGCTCAACGAACGAGCCCTGCATTCGCTTCAGATTCGCGACTTGAAGCCAGGCGCGAAGATGGGCTTGTACGACCCTCGCCGCGAAGAGGAGATTCTCCAGAAGGTCGGAAAGTTCAACGCCGGTCCGCTCTACAGCGAGCATCTGCGCGAGATCTACACCGCCATTCTCAAGGTGATGAAGGAGGCGCCCTCTCTATGAGCGACAAAAAGTACCCGAAGCTTCCCGACCTCGGCACTCGCACCGACGAGATAACGATATATGCCGGGCCGTGCTCGGTGGAGTCAGAAGAGCAATTCTTCGAAGTCGCCGAAACGGTCGCCTCGCTCGGTTTGGGCTGGGTCCGCGGCGGCGCGTTCAAGCCCCGCACGAATCCGCATTCGTTCCAAGGCCTCGGCGAGGAAGCGCTCAAGATCATGAACGCCGGTGGCGAGAAGTACGGCCTCAAGACGCTTTCGGAGGTCATGGACTCCGAGCATATCAGCCTCGTGCAGCGGTATTGCGACGGCATCCAGGTCGGAGCGCGCAACTTCCAGAACTTCAGCCTGCTGAAGGATATCGGCATCGCGACGTCCAAGACCGGGACGATGGTTCTGTTCAAGCGCGGCTTTGCCGGGACCATAGCCGAATGGCTCGCGGCGACCGAGTACATAACTCAGCACGGGAACGACAACGTCGTGCTGTGTGAAAGGGGACTGCGCACCTTCGAGACGGCCACGCGCTTCACGCTCGACATATCAGCCGTTCCCGTGATTCACAAGCAGTCACTGTTTCCGATATGCATAGACGTATCGCATCCGGCTGGCCAGCGCGACTTGGTTCCCTCGCTGGCGAAGGCGGCTGTTGCCGCGGGTGCGGACTCCCTCATGATAGAGGTGCATCCCGATCCGCAAACGGCGCTTTCCGATGGCGCCCAGCAGCTGACCCCCAAGCAGTTCGGGGACCTGATCGGCGAGCTGCGCGAAATCGCCGCCGTGCTCGGCAAGAAGATCGTCTAGCATGACTGCATGAGATGCGGCTCCTTCGGCGCGTGACGAAGGAGCCCTTGTCAAAATATGTGAAACTTTAGAATGCTGCTCAACGGCATAATTCTGTGCTATATTTACATGCGTATCGAAGTGATTTCGTTACGCCATACCTTTCGTACGAGGAAAGTGGGCATGTCCCGCTTTCTTTTTGTATGAGGGGACAATGGCCGAAGAAAGGATGGCATTTGCTCACCAAGAAGGAACAGAGCCTGCTCGCCGCGCTCGAGCCGCGCGCTCATGAAGAGGGCATCGAAATCGTGTCTCTCGAGATAGTCGGAGCCAAGAAGTCCCCGACCATCAGGGTGTACATCGACACTGAGCACGGCGTGAGCTTCGACGAGCTGTCTTCGGCCCAGGCGTGGATCAACGAGATCATGGACGATATCGACCCGTTCCCCGGGGCGTACATGCTCGAGGTCTCATCGCCGGGCATCGACCGGCCGTTGAGGACGCCCGAGCATTTCATCCGTTTCGCTGGCGAAAACGTGGTGATCAAGACGACGTCGCCCGTCGAGGGCCGTTCGTCGTTCTCGGGCATGCTGAAGGGCATGAGGGACGATGACGTCCAGGTCGAAATAGAAGGAACTCTATACGATGTGCCGTACGACGCGATAAAGCGCGCCAACGTCAAGGGCACGTTCGATTTCAGGTCGTGAAGTTGAGAAAGGATGTAACGTGGCAACGTCTAAGCTGATAGAAGCGCTCCAGGAGCTTGCGCACGAGCGCAAGATCGACGAGTTCTACCTCATCGAAAGGCTCGAGGAATCGCTCGCAAGCAGTTACCAGCGCATTCTAGACCTAGAATGGGATGCTCGCGTGACGATCGATCGAACGACGGGCAAGATCTACGTTTACGAGCTCGTGCCCGTCGGCGAACCCGATGAGGAAACCGGTGAATACTCCGAGTTCGAGGAGCGCGACGTGACGCCGGGCGATGTGAGCCGCATCGCCGCGCAGAACGCCAAGAGCGTCATCGCCGCTATCGTGCGCGATGCCGGCCGTCAGTCGATTTACGAGGAGTTTTCCGGCCGCGTCGGAGACCTCGTCACGGGTACGGTGTTGCAGGGCACGCCCGATTTCACGATCATTAAGATCCGCGATGGCGTCGAAGCCGAGCTGCCGCACTACGATCAGAAGCGCTATCCCAACGAGCGCAACGAGCGCCCTTACAACGAGCATTATCGTCACAATCAGCGAATCAAGGTGCTGATCATCGATGTGCGCGACCCAACCAACGACACGATGCGCGCGCGTGGCGACCAGCAGCGCCCGCCTATCGTCGTATCGCGCACCCATCCCGACCTCATCCGTAGGCTGTTCGAGATCGAAGTTCCCGAAATCTACGACGGACTCGTCGAGGTCAAGTCGATCGCCCGCGAACCTGGCGTCAGGTCGAAGGTGGCCGTGTCGTCGCGCGAATCGAATCTCGACCCGGTCGGCGCATGCGTCGGCCCGAAGGGAAGCCGCGTCAGGATGGTCGTCGAGGAGCTGCGTAACGAGCGGGTCGACGTCATCCAATGGAGCGACAATCCCGCCGTCTACGTCGGCAACGCGCTTTCTCCTGCCAAGGTCAATTCCGTGACCATTGACGAGGAGAACCACTACGCGACTGTCGTGGTGTCCGACGACCAGCTCTCGCTGGCAATCGGCAAGGAAGGTCAGAACGCGAGGCTGGCAGCGCGGTTGACCGGTTGGCACATCGACATCAAGAGCGCTTCGTTCTACGGCGAATCGCTCGTCGACGAGGAGAGCCTCATCGATCTCGAAGAGGAAGAAGAATCGGAGTTCTGCGCGTTCGTGAGCGAGGACGGCGCGAAGTGCCGCAATCATGCCCGTCCTAACAGCCGTTACTGCGGCATTCACGCAGAACAGGAGTAACGGTTCGTGGCCGAAGCTGGCAACAAGCGGGTGAGGACCTGCGTGGGATGCTCGAAGCAGCAGGGCAAGTACGACCTGCTTCGAATCGTTCGCAACCCCGACATGACCGTTTCGTTCGACGAGACGGGGCGCCGGCCAGGCAGGGGGGCTTATGTATGCTCGGTCGCGTGCCTAAAAGAAGCGTTTGAGTCCCGAAAGCTGCAACGCGCATTGCGGGCGACGGTCGGGCAAGAGGATATAGACAAGATCGTCTCGGAGATCGGCGAGGCGAACGATGATGAGGGAATACGTTAAGGAGAGAATATGCCAAGCATGCGCGTAAACCAGCTTGCGAAGGAGTACGGGCTTTCCAGCAAGGAAATGCTCGAGAAACTCCGCGAATTGAAGATTCCCGCAAAGAGCCATGCGAGCGTGCTGGCCGAACCTTATGTCGACAAGGCTCGCAAAGCGCTCGGCGAGGCGGTTCCCGCTCCTGCCGAGGACGGCGAGAGCGCGCCGCGGGTCATGACGAAGGACGAGCAGGAGGCCCTGGAGCGCGAGGCCGAGGAAGAGCGCGCGCGTCGCGAAGCGGTCGAGCAGGAACGTGCCCGCCGCGAAGAGGAGCGCGCGAAGCGTACGGCTGCCAAGGAGGCCGAGGAGCAAGTCGATAGCGAGAAGCCGCATCGCGTGCAGGTGGAGGAAAACCCGTTCGCGGGGCTGCAGGACCAGATCGAGAGCGAGCGCGAACGCGTCGAGCGCGAGGCTGCAGAAGCGCGCGCCCGTGCACGGGCCGCGGCCATAGCCAAAGAGGTCGCCAAGAAACAGGCGGTCGAGGAAGCTCTCAGGAAGCGCACGTCGAAGAAGGGCGGTACTACCTCGTCTGCGCCGGAGCAGCATGCAAAGAAGCAGGCTCCCGTCGCGAGCACGACTAAGGCGTCGAGCTTCGGATCGTTGCTCGACCAGATCGAAGCCGAGAAGAAGCGCATCGAGCAGCAGAAGCAGGCCGCGCGCGAAGAGGGCGGCAAGGAGAAGAAGAAGCACCACAGGTCCGAGCAGATCGTGCCCGAGCTCGAAGTGGAGCAGGCAGGCGAGGACCGGTACGCGAAGATGGCCGTTCAGGTCGAGAAGCTCCAGCGCGACAAGGTCCTGGCCGATGCGCGCGCTGCTGTGGCCGCGGCATCGTCTCACGAAGGCGAAGGCCGCCGCAAGAAGCGCAAGGAAAAGCGCCAAGCCGAGGCTCGCGAGCGCGCGGAGCTCGAAGCTATCGAGAAGGGCCTCGACCCGACGCTCGTCCTCGATGAGTCCGTCATCGAGGTTCCGCAGGGAGCGTCGGTGGCGAAGCTCGCCGAGCTGCTCAAGGTACAGCCCAACGACATCATCAAGCGCCTGTTCATGCTCGGGCAGGTTCTCACGCTCACGCAATCGATGAGCGACGACCTCATCGAGCTCGTGGCCGACGACATGGGACGCAAGGTGCGCGTCGTGTCTCCCGAGGAAGAATACGCAGTCGTGTACCACGATACCGACGACGACCTCAAGCCGCGTCCTCCCGTGGTCACCGTCATGGGCCATGTCGACCACGGCAAGACGTCGCTGCTCGACGCTATCCGCCATACTGGCGTCGTGGCTAGCGAGGCGGGCGGCATTACGCAGCATATCGGCGCTTCGGTGGTCGAAATCGACGGGAAGCAGATCACGTTCATCGACACGCCCGGCCATGAGGCGTTCACCGCGATGCGTGCGCGTGGCGCGCAGGTCACCGACGTCATCGTATTGGTCGTTGCCGCCGACGACGGCGTTATGCCGCAGACGGTCGAGGCGATCAACCACGCGAAGGCTGCTGACGTGCCCATCGTCGTCGCAGTAAACAAGATCGACAAACCCGGCGCCAACCCGGATCGCGTCCGGCAGGAACTCACCGAGTACGGGGTCATTCCCGAGGAGTGGGGCGGCTCCAACATGTTCGTGGAGGTTTCCGCGAAGCAGAAGCTGCACATCGACGACCTGCTCGAAACGATCATCCTCCAAGCTGACGTCCTCGAGCTCAAGGCCAATCCCGATGCGCTCGCATCCGGCTTCGTCATCGAGGCCAACCTCGACAAGGGCCGCGGTCCCGTCGCGACCGTGCTCGTCCAGCGCGGCACGCTTCATCCGGGAGATTGCGTCGTGGCGGGAACGTCGTATGGCCGCGTGCGCGCCCTCATCGACCCGAGGGGCGAGCATATCAAGGAAGCCTTCCCGGCCGATCCCGCCGAGGTGCTGGGCCTTTCCAGCGTCCCCGTTGCGGGCGACGAGTTCCGCGTGTTCGAGGACGAGCGCGATGCGCGCAAGCTCGCCGAGGAACGGGCGTTGCGCGAGCGTCTGGCCGCCCAGGAGACCAAGTCGCACATGACCCTCGACGACCTGTTCAACAGGATCGAGGAAGGCAAGCAGACCGATCTCAACCTCATCGTCAAGGCGGACGTACAAGGCTCCATCGAGGCATTGCGTGACGCATTCGAGAAGATGGACCAGTCCGAGGTGCGCATCAACATCGTGCACTCCG
>CAMOLA010000076.1 GCA_946618265.1 uncultured Eggerthellaceae bacterium | reverse complement strand
GATGATGGGGTCTATGTGGTGCCCGTTTCATGCCTTGCGCCTTAGAGGTTGTAAAGGATGCCCAAAACGTCTCGAAATCCGGGCGGAAACGGCTTTCGAGACGCGATTTTGCTCCCGTTTCGTAAGCTATTTGCGATCAATGCTATTTCGCGTTGAGTCGAGTGGTTGATTATTCGAGCCGAACGGCAAGTCTTGGGCGGCATACTGTTAGAGCGCACCGATAATCGCGGCGCCAATGCGTGAACGGGGGCGCATCTGGCGCGCCTTCTGCCAGGCGTGGCGGTTCGTCGGAGTGGCCGTCGGGCGCTAGGCCGGGCGCTTATTAGCCCCCTAATTAGCGACCCGCTCGCGCCCTTCGCTTTTGATCAGCCCCATGAGCTGGCGCTTTACTCAAAGGCGCTTTCTCGCGCAATCGCCGAGGGGCTAATTAACACCTCAATTAGCCCCTCCGCCCAAGCCCCGCGAAACCGCCGGCTCCGTCATCAGGGGCTTCGCCAAAGGTCGAGGGCGGACGTTCCCGAAGAAGGCTAAACAAGGGTCTAATTAGCCCCTCGGTCCGACCTTGTGGAACAGCCGGCCGTGCCACCAGGGGCTTCGCCAAGGGCCGGGGGTGGACGTCCTTATGAACAGAAAGCGTGCTCCTGTTCGCTTCGCGTGCTATGGACAGGAACACGTTTCCGGTCCATAGCACGCGAAGCGCATTGTCGAGGAAGCTTGCGAGCGAGGTTACTGCGAGGGTCGCGAGCAGGGTTTAACTCGGGTCAGCCGCTGGCACATGCGCAGGGCAGAGCCTTTCGATTTCTATTTACATTGACATATAATAAATAGACGAGAATCATATCGATGCAGATATTGTTAATACGAGATGGCCTTTGTCCCGCAGAAAGAGGAGGCGATGCGGATGTACGCCCAATACGTGGCTGGTTGCGTTCTTTGTGCGCTTGGCGCGTTGTTTTTCCTGGTCTTTTCGGTGGCCGGACTGTTCTCGGAAGTGTCTCCGAAGATTCTGCTGTGGCTGCTCATAGCGGTGCCGTGTGCGTTTTTGGCGGTTTGCAACGGACGTGCGGCACATAGGTGCAAAGCTCGTCGGCTGGCCGTGCGGGCAAACAAGCTGGGTGGGCGGGGCGTCGAGGGCGCGGATCGTGCGGTGGGCAGGTTAGCTTGCGGTTCGCGGCTCGAGAAGCGCAGGTCGGTTGACCCGTCGACGCTGCCGTCCCCCGAATCTGCGATTCCGTCGGGAAGGGTCTACGATGTGGTTTCGAGTGTGTACATAGGTTTCATTTCTATCGTCGCGATCCTGGTGGGAGAGACGAGCTTGGGTGTCTTGATCGGCGCAATCTTGCTGCTTAACCTGTTGGGTCGCGCCGGCTCCGAATGAACTCAGGTCGAAGGGGGTCTGCTCGGATGCTTGGGATTTGCAAAACTTCGGCGCCGACTGACCCATTGCGCAGGTGCCGCCTCCCTTTTCGTTGCTTCTCTCCCGCATATTCTATTACCAGGGCGCGCCTGTCAGGCCAAGCGCACGGGGCCGGAAACAAAGGCAAAACGACCTGACACCTCGTTGGTGTCCTTGTCAGGTTGAAGCAAAACGAAGCAAGCAGTACAACCGTTTCGGAGGCTGTGCGACGATTCGGCAGGGAAGATCGGCAAAAATTTGGGCTTATGTAAGGAAATCGCGAAAAGCCAATTATCGATGCCAAAAAAATTGACTTATGTAAAATCGGAACAACGACGAAAGAGTGGATTCGCCTGTGGAGCTGCGCGTCCAACGCCGAATCCGAGGAAGACTGGAAGATGGACGAGCACGCCATGCCGCATAGTACCAATCTGGGCACCCTAGATGGCAAACTGCTCTTCGTCGAGGGGACCTATTCCGAAATGAAGGTCGAAGGCGCCGACGCGAGCGGCGAAGACGGCGTCAACATCGATTTCGCGCTCTATGATCCGAATGCTGGTACGTTCACGAAGCTTGACGGCTCCCTCCCCAAGGGCATCGACATGCTGCATGCGAAGATAAGCTCGTGCGGAAACATGCTCTACATCTACGCGCCGCAGAACACCGACGATCCCAGGCCGGAAATCGACGGGTATGGCGCACTGCTGCGCTGCACCTACGATTCTGCTGCGAAGTCGATTCGCACGGAGAACCTGACCGCCGGGCTCAAGAAAGCGCTCGGGGACACGCTAATTTCGGCTTACGACACCGCATCCTATGGCGACAAGACGCACCGTCACTTCACGATTGCGGCCGTGCCGGACGGCGTGGCCATCATCGGGTCGGCGACTGCGGGCGAGGACACGCATATCATCCACAACGGCAGCACCGAGCCGGTCGCCTTCGAGCGCACATCGTCGTACCATGGGGCGTTCTTCCCGCTTGCAGCGTACGACAACGGCACGCTGTACGCGACGGGCTACAACTCGGCCGAGCAAGGGTCAGTCTATTTCCGCTCCACGCACGTGCACCAGCCGGCATCGGAAGGTACGGTAATCAAACAGCCATCGTGCACCGATGCGGGGCAGGTCCTGTTCACCTGCAAGGACTGCAGCGAAAGCTATGCGCGGCCAACCGCGAAGCTCGGACACGATTGGGGCGCATGGAAGGAGCTCGACGGCGAGCAGCACCAACGCACGTGCGCGCATGATCCGCGCCATGTCGAGACGGCGGCGCACAGCTGGGACGACGGCGAGGTGACGAAGGAGGCGACGGTCAGCGCCGAGGGCGTGCGCACCTTCACCTGTGCCGACTGCGGCGCCGCCAAGACCGAGGCCATCCCCGTCGTGCAGCCCGAGGAAGGCGAGACCTATGAGACCGCTGGCGTGGCCTACAAAGTGACGAGCGCCGCGGGCGGCACTGTCACGTTCGTCAAGGCCAAGAACGCCAAGAAGGTCATCGTCCCAGCGACGGTGAAGATGGGCGGCAAGACGTACAAAGTGACGGCTATCGCGTCGGGCGCCTTCGCCAAGGCGAACAAGGTCAAATCGGTCGTGATCGGCAAGAACGTGAAGAAGGTCGGCAAGAAGGCCTTCAAGGGCGCCAAGAAGCTCAAGACCCTCATCGTCAAATCGAAGAAGCTCAAGAAGAGGTCCGTCAAGGGCAGCCTGAAGGGCTCGAAGGTCAAGACCGTCAAGGTGAAGGTCGGCAAGAAGAAGGCCAACAAGAAGTATGCCAAGAAGTACAAGAAGATCTTCACTAAGAAGAACTGCGGCAAGAAGGTCAAAGTAAAGGCGTAATGAAGCACGCCTCCAGGGCAGGTTTGGGCGATCATCGCGCCTTCAGTCGACGCGTCGTGCGGGGCCGGCATTCGGCTCCGCGTCGCCAGGCGCGTCGCCCCGGCGCGCTGACCGAAAGGGAGTCTCCCCAACGGTCAGTATGAAGCGCTTGCCCTGGAGACCTGTTTCACTGTGAAAAAAAGACGAGCCGTTGCATCTGGGAGGGCGCAACGGCTCGAATTTTAAGAAGATGGCGGATTCGCATGTAGGAGGGGTCGCAAACCCACCGAGCTTCAGACCTCTTTGAGTATAAGACATAGTCTATTAAAAGACAAGCACTAAATTATCGGTAAAGCAAACAAAGTGCGAATCATTTGCCGCATGGCGCGCCGCTTCTGGCGTAGATTGCTTGGTTGCAGTGCGCTGAGCAGGCGTTATCTATGTTGTGTCGGACGCGAATCCTTCTTCGATTGCCGATCGGCCGTTTTTCAAAATGCGCAGATATTGTGAAGTACTAGACATAGTCTAGTGAATAGAAGGACGTTTTCTTGACGCATTTGGCGTGCTGTTACAATGAACGGCGCTATGATGCGGCGAAGGGTCGCTGCTGCTCGTGGCGTGATATCTGCGGCGATTTTGCAAGCGGTGCTGGCCTGGGACGCATCGCGGAGAGAAAGCGAGGCGCGCGTGCGCAATCGGATCATATACGACATCGTGCTCACGGCGGTGCTGGTGTTCGAGATGCTGTATCAGATCACGGGCAATACCGCTCACGAAATCGTTGGCGCGGCGTTTTTCGCGTGCATCGTGGCGCATCTCGTGATGAACCGTCGCTGGATGGGCAACGTCGCCGGCTCGCTGAAGACGGGCACGCTGGCAAAGCGCAACCGGCTGATGCTCGCAATCGTGGCGCTGCTCGCCGTCGACATGGTGCTGCTCATCATCAGTTCGATCGTCGTCAGCCAAACGCTGTGGAACGCCGGCGTCAACTTGAGCGCGCTCAATCCAGGTAACATTTGGTACCCCATTCACGTGGCAAGCTCGTATGCACTCTGCATCTTGGTGTTGTTCCACCTGTCGGTGCACTGGGTGACCGTAGCCGACGTCCTGAACATCCAATACGATCCGTCGCGCCGCGAAGCCATCGGCTCGGGCGTGAACGCCGTGCTCACGATGGGGGCCATCGCGCTCGGGATCGGCGGCGCCATGCGCACGGGCTTCGAGGCATCGGATTTCGCGATCACGGCCGAAGATGCGGATGCCGAGGATTCGAAAACCGTGACGAGCGGCTATCGCGAGATCAACGCCGAGACGGGCGAAGTCGTCGAAAACGCGGTCGACGTGCAGGTGTCGGCGGAATCCGACGAGGGCTCTTCCTCTGCCGGAGAGGCCAAGCGCTGCCCGCTCTGTCCCCGCCAATGCAGCCTTTCCGCCCCGCGCTGCGAGCGTCCCTACGAAGAGGGCCTCATTTCGTAGAATTTACGCTTCCCATCACCAATAACGCGCACTAATCTGGGGTCCGGAAATCGCGACCTGGGGTTTTGCTGACAGAGGGCTCGGTTAGTGTGCGTTATTGAAGGCTTGGCCTCGCGCTGGCGTCCCTGTCAGAGCGGGGTGATTTGTGGACGGCTACCTGACACCTTGACGGTGTTCCTGTCAGATTTCAGGCCTGGTCGTGACCAATAACGCACACTAACCACGATGCGGAAATCGCGACCTGGGCTTTTGTCAGCAAGGGCTCGGTTAGTGTGCGTTATTTTATGCGGGGCGGAGCCAGGGCGCCGAACGGCGGCATTCCTGACGGGGGCATCGACGAAGGGTCAGGAAAAGTCACGCAACGGCCAGCTTCTACCTGACACCTTGACGGCGCTCCTGTTGGGCCTGGCACCAGGGCGCAAAAAGCCCCCGCGCGGGGCGGGGGCTTCCGAGTTTGCGTTATGCGGTTTGCGTTTGCGCGCAGGATTGCGCGCCGAAGCGCCGCGTGTAGCGCCGCGCATGGCATCGTGCCGAAGCACCAGCGCCGCGCGGTGCTACACGAAAGAATGCTCTAGAGCAGCGCGTCCTCGGCCTCGAGGTACTTCTCGTTGGAGTCGGCCATGGCCTTGTCGGCCTCGGCGCCCTTCTTGTGCATCGGGGCGAGCACGAACTTGTACAGCAGCGCACCCAAAAGACCAGCGATCAGCGGGGAGACGGTGTAGACCATGATGGTCTCGAACGGATTGCCGCCGAAGGCGATGTTGCCCCAGCCGACGATGCATGCCCACACGCGTGGCATGACGTCACGGGCGGGGTTGAAGCCGGCATCGGTCAGCGGGCCGATGACGTTGATCATGATGGTGATGGTCAGGCCGATGAACAGCGGCGCGAGGTTGCGCGATGCGCGGCCGACGTTTTCGGAGCTGGTGACCGAGAAGATGACCAGCACGAGCACGAACACGCCGATGCCCTCAGCGAAGCAGGCGATCGGGAAGCTGACCGCGCCGGCCGAGGTGTTCGGGAAGATTTCGCACCAGATGCTGGCAGCGCTGCCGATGGAGTTGCTCGTCATGGAAAGGCCAGCATTCTTGAGGTTCTTCGCAACGCTGTCGGCGAAGAGCAGCCACAGGCCGCCGGCAGCCAGAAAGGCGCCGCAGCACTGGCCCACGATGTAGATGGGCAGCTGGCTCCACTTCATGCGGCCGGCGATGCACATGGCAAAGGTGACGGCCGGGTTGAAATGCGCATCGGAAAGGTTGCGCGTAACGAAGATGGCGATGGCAATGGCCAGGCCCCAAACAAGGCCCACCTGGCCGGGACCGGTCAGCGCGCCGAACAACGTCGCGGTTGCGACGGCGCCGATGCCGGCGAAGCACATGATGAAGGTACCGATGAGCTCACCGGTGAAAGCTTTTGCAGTGTTCACAAATCCTCTTTCCCTCTTACTAATGTATAGGTAGCGTCTGAGCCCAGGGGGATGGGCACAGACCCCTCTCTCTTTTGATTTGCGAACACGTAGTTTAAATCTGTTATAAGACAATGTCAAATATAAGATTGACATTGACAATGGCCATGGTGTTCTGATTAAATATCCTGCGGAATAGGGGGGTGGCCAGCAGGGTCACATATTCCGTTCGGCGGGGTGTCAAAGGGGAGCCGCGCCGTTCATTTGCGCGATCGATGCCGTGCTCGCGAGTGGGCATGCAGGTCGCGCCCACATCTTTTGATTTGCACATCCCCGATACGAGACCTGTAGGGGCAAGTTTTCGCGTGCCCACAACGCTCGATATCGTGGGTGCGCGAAAGCGCGCCCTACGGGACGGCCTGATGGCCGAACAATTGTGCATTTGGGGACTGTCCCCAAATGCACAACCGCAAAGAATGTGCAAGAAGAGAGGATTCAAGTGAAATTATCCAGGCGGTCTTTTCTCAAAGCGAGCGCCTTGGGACTTGGAGCAGCGGCAGCGGCGGGGTCCATGCCCTTCACCGCGGTGGCCGACGAATCTCATCGTAAGAACGAAACGGGCAAATGGACGTCGACGGCCTGCCAAGGCTGTACGTGCTTCTGCCCGTTGAAAGTCTACGTCGAGGACGGTCGGGCCATCCGCGTGAACGGCAATCAGAACTGCACGGCCACGCACGGCCAATGCTGCCCCAAGGCATCGCTTGCGCTACAGCAGGTCTACGATCCCGACCGGATCAAGACTCCCATGAAGCGCACCAATCCCAAGAAGGGCCGTGGCATCGATCCCGGTTTCGTTCCCATAACCTGGGACGAAGCGCTCGACGCCATCGCCGACAAGCTGCTCGAGCTCCACGACAACAAGCAGTCGGAGCAGTTCATGTTCATCAAGGGCCGCAGCTCCGAAGTGGGCGACGCCCTGTACCATTACTTCCC
>CAMOLA010000075.1 GCA_946618265.1 uncultured Eggerthellaceae bacterium | reverse complement strand
ACAAGCACATCGAGGTCATCGCGCGCCAGATGCTGCGCAAGGTGACGGTGCTCGATCCGGGCGATTCCGATTACCTGCCGGGACGCCAGGTCAACCGCTACGAGTTCCAGGATGCAGCCAACGAGCTTATCGCGGAAGGCAAGAACCCGCCTGTCGGCCAGCCCCTGCTGCTCGGCATCACCAAGGCGTCTCTGGCCACCGATTCCTGGATGTCGGCCGCGTCGTTCCAGGAGACCACCAAGGTGCTCACCGATGCCGCCATCGAAGGCAAGACCGACAAGCTCAACGGCTTGAAGGAAAACGTCATCATCGGCAAGCCGATTCCCGCCGGCACGGGCCTCAAGCGCTACCGCAACGTCGAGCTCACCTACAAGGGCGAGCCCATCGAGCGCGTCGAGGGCGATGCGCTTCCGGATTACGCCCCCGAGGCTCTGCGCGACATCGAGGACCTGCTGCCGCAGCCGCAGGATTGGTCGCTCGACGGCGAGGGCTACCTCAACATGACCGGCAGCTTCGGCGGCTTCTATGGTGGATACGGCCCGTCGTTCGGACGCCGTTCCAGCATGCTGTCCGACGAGGACGCGCGCCTCTACATCTACGACGACCTCGGCGTGTCCCAGCGTTGGGCCAACAAGTTCTCGGAGGCCGGCATCGAGACGGTCGCCGATCTGCTCGGCCATACCGAAGACGACCTGCTTCGCATCGAGGGCATCGGCGCGAAGGCGATCGAGGAGCTCAAGGCCGGCTTGGAAGAGCGCGACCTGCTCAGCGTCATCGAAGACGACCTGACGGCGTCGAGCGATGACATGTCGCAGCTGCTCGACATGGTGTTCTCGCCCGATGACAACATCCTCATCGGCGGCGACGAGCCCCCGACGTTCAACACCGAGGGCGAAGACATGCTCGGCGAGGCGTTGCCTCCGCGCTCGTACCAGCGCAATCTCGAAGAGCTCGACGCGCTGCTCGGCTCGATGGATTCGCTGGGATTCGGCCTCACGTCGTCCGAGCCCGAAGAGACCGCGGCTGACGAAGAGCCCGCAAGCTCCGAAGAACCCGAAGACCTTCTGGGAGGCCTCCTCGGAGAATAGCGTCCACATGTGACGTAAACCGGGGCCCGCACCTTTGCGGGCCCTTTTTGCGTTCACGGCACCGATCGAAAGGGAGACTCCCCAACGGTCGCTGACCGAAGGGGAGTCTCCCTTTCGGTCAGTGCCACGGGGATTTTCCGCCTTTAGCTTGGGGCGAAGGCGCGTGCCTGTGGGCAGTATCCCGTTGGTCAGTTCTCGTTCGCATGTTGTCTTGTATTGTCCCCTGCGAATAGCTTGATGTTAGGGTATAGTTTGCATATAAAAAACCAGGGGCAATTGAACAGAGGATTCTTATGAATGAACAGGGATTCAATGGCGAACCAAACGTTAACGCTGGTCAAATAAGCGGAGCTGTTCAAGCTGATATGTTGTTCGGGGCGGGAGTGGATAATGCCGCGCTCGACATGCAGCAGATTGCGCAGTCGCAAAGCCAACTGGGCGCACAGCCGGTCATCCAGCCTCTTGGCAATCTGATGCCTGCGGGCAATGTCGCGCCTCTTGGCAACGTG
Organism: uncultured Eggerthellaceae bacterium; assembly: GCA_946618265.1. Next base: position 5,497 of record CAMOLA010000075.1, on the reverse strand, counting down.
GCGCCTGAAAGCAACGTCGCGCCTGTTGGCAGCGGTATGACCGCTGGCAGTGCAATGCCCGGCGGTACCGCGGCGCCTGTCGAGCACGGCGCGTTCGGCGCGTCGTTTGGCCAGGCGTTTCCGCAGCCAATGCCCCAGCAGGTCGAGGCAACCGCCTTCCAGCCAATGGAGATGCTCTTCGAGCAACCCTTGGGGCAACAGCCTGCACCTGTGGCGCAGCCAGCTGATCAGCCAGTAGGCCAGGCGAGCGTCCAGGAGATAGCTCAGGAGCCCATCCAGCCTGCAAATCAGTCGAATGCGCAGTATTTCGGACAACCGCAGGCTCAGCCGTTCGAGCAGCCGATGGCGCAACCAGCGCCGCAGGCTCAGCCGTTCGAGCAGCAGACATCGCAGCCCGAGCCGCAGGCTCAGCCGTTCGAGCAGCCAATGGCGCAACCCGCGCCGCAGGCGTTCGACCAGGGCCTCTTGCAATCGCTCAATCAGCCCGTGACCCAGGTTGCGCCCCTGGTGGAAGCCGAAGCGCCATTGGCGCCTGATAGCCAGGCGGGCGAGGGTACCGGGCATCGTTTCGGCATTTCGAGCTTCTATAAAACGCATGAGGCCATGGACGTGTTCTCAGCAGAAGACGATGACGATGAGGAAGACGAGGACGTCGAAGCAGACGATTCGTCGAAGTACGCCTACATGCAGAACCGCGAGCTGTCCTGGCTCACGTTCAACGAGCGCGTCCTCGACCAGGGTGCCGACGAATCGGTCCCGCTGCTCGAACGTCTCAACTTCATCTCGATCTTCTGGAGCAACCTGCAAGAGTTCTTCATGGTGCGTGTCGGCAGCTTGACCGACTTGACGTTCATCGAACCGCCTGTGAAGGATTCCAAGACCGGCATGACGCCGAAGGAGCAGATCCAGGCGATTCACGAGCGTTGCAGGGAGCTGTATCCGATCCAGGAAAGCTACTACGAGCACGTGCGCGGATCGCTCGCGAAGCAGGGCGTGCGGCACTTGCGCCCGGACGACCTGTCCGAAGAGCAGGTCAATTACCTTTCGGGTTTCGTCACCTACAACGTGATGCCGTTCCTGTCGCCTCAGATCATCAATCCCACCCATCCGTTCCCGCATCTCGAGAACGGAAAGCTCTACATCCTCGTGCGGCTCGACGACCAGACCGATGCGGCAGAGGGGAAGAAGAAGGGCAAGAAGGACAAGAAGGCCAAGAAGGAGAAGGGTGGCGCCGAAGGCGTCGTCCTCGGTTTGATTCCGCTGCCTCACCAATGCGAGCGCATCATCAAGCTTCCCGGTCGTGGGTTCCAGTTCATCTTGCTCGAGCACGCGATCGAGATGTTCGCGGCCGAGACCTTCTCGATGTACAAGATCAAGCACACCAACGTCATCTGCGTCACGCGTAATGCGGACATCGACGCCAACCAGACAGGCGACGAGCAGGACGAGGACTACCGTGAGCACATGCGGCGCCTGCTGAAGAAGCGCGCGCGTCTCGCACCCGTCAGGCTCGAGTGCGAGCGACCCCTGTCGCCCGTCATGGAAAAGCACATGCTGAAGAAGCTCAGGTTGAAGCGCAGCCAGGTGTACGACACCATCGTGCCGCTCGACCTCAGCTTCACCTGGGAACTGGGTAGCAAGCTGTCCGACAAGAAGCGCGAGAAGCTTTCCAACCCGCCGTTCTCGCCTGCGTGGCCGACGGCCTTCGACCGGAAGCGCAGGATACTCGACCAAGTCGGCGAGCGCGAGGTGCTGCTGTCCTACCCGTACGAGAGCATGGACCCCTTCGTGCAGCTCCTGAAGGAAGCGGCCTTCGATCCGACGGTCGTATCGATCAAGATCACCCTGTACCGACTCGCCAGCCAATCGCAGCTCGCGGAAGCCCTGATCACCGCAGCGGAAAACGGCAAGAACGTCACGGCGCTGTTCGAGCTTCGCGCTCGCTTCGACGAGAGCAACAACATCGAGTGGTCGCAGCGGTTCGAGGAAGCCGGCTGCAACGTGATCTACGGGTTCCGCGACTACAAGGTGCATTCCAAGATCTGCTGCATCACCAGGCAGACGCCCCAAGGGCTCCAGCACATCACCCAGCTCGGCACCGGCAACTACAACGAGAAGACCGCCAAGCTCTACACAGACCTCAGCTTCATCACGACCGACGAGTCGTTCGGGCGCGATGCGGTCGAGTTCTTCCGCAACATGCAGCTCGAGAACGTGTCGGACAACTACGAGGTGCTGCGCGTGGCGCCGCTGCAGATCAAGCCCATGATCCTCGACAACCTCGACCACCAGATCGAGCTCGCCCGACAGGGCAAGCCCTGCGGCGCGTTCCTGAAGGCCAACTCGATCACTGATAAGGACGTCATCGAGAAGATCGCCGAGGCGTCGCAGGCTGGCGTTGGAATCACGCTGTTCATCCGCGGCATATGCTGCATCGTCCCCGAGGTCAAGGGGTGGACGGACAACGTGCGCGTCGTCTCGATCGTTGGTCGGCTGCTCGAGCATAGCCGCATCTACTGCTTCGGCACGCCCGACGACTGCGTCATGTACCTGTCGAGCGCCGACCTCATGACGCGCAATCTCAACAAGCGCGTCGAAATCGCCTGGCCGATACTCAACCAGGACCTGCGCTGGAGAATTCTCGACTACATCGACCTGTGCTTGCGCGACACGGCCAAGCTCCGCGAGCTCAGGCCGAACAAGACCTACACGCCGCTCGGAGCCTTCTGCGAAATCGACGAGGAGGGCAATGCCCAGCCTGCGTTCGATGCGCAGGCGGCGCTCATAGCGCGTGCCGCCGAGAAGGCGAGGCTCGCCGAGGACGCGCAAGATTCCTATTTGCAAGGCGAAGCCGAAGTGCAGCCGGCGATTGCACAGCCGATGCAGGAAGCAGCGGCTCCCGTCCAGATCGATCCTGTCGTGCAGTACGAGCAGCCGTTCTCGGCAAGCGCGAACGACGCCATGACGCCTTCGGTCGCATTCGGGGAACAGTTCGAGGGCGTCCCGCAGTACGTTGACGCAACGCCCCAGCAGTTCGGGGCCGCAGGTGGGTTCCAGACGGCGAACGTCGAGAGCGGTTACCAGAACATGCCCGTGACGCAGCCGCTAACCGAGGTGCCGCAGCAAGAGGCTGCGCCGACCGCCATGCAGGCGGATGTCCCGGGCATGACCGAGATGCGCATCGAGGACATTTTGGGCGACGCGTCGCCTGCTGTCCCTGCTCCCGGCCAGGCTCAGTGGGGCTTCGCGGGGCAGAACGACCGGATGGCACCCCAGGGTGTCGTAGGCGCTCCCGGACCGATGCAAGACATCTCGACGATCGAGCCCATTGCTCAGCCGGTCGATTCCAATGCGGTCGCAACTGGTGGAAGCCTCACCGATATGAGCATTGGCGACTTGCTGGAGCCGCAACCTCCCGTCAACGCGGGCCAAGCTGGCCAAGCGCCGGTGTTCCAGCCTGCTGCGGATCCGGTTGCCATGACGGGCCAGATGCCGGCGCAGGTGCCTGGCCAAGTTTCGCAAGCGTACCAACAGCCCCTGCCGCAGGGCATGCAGCAGGGCATGCAGCAGGGCACGCAGCAGGGCATGCAGCAGGGCATGCCCCAACAACCGTCGGGGGCCAACCCCAACGGCCAACCCGACTTCTTCGAAGAGGGCAACAGACCGCTCGAGATGCCGCCCAAGAAAAAGGGCCTGTTCAAGCGGTTTAGGAAATAAGCGGGAGCGCATCCCGTAGAGAGGGTCAAAGAATGCTCGAGCAAGTTGATTTTTCGGTCGAGAAGCTATCGAAGGAGGACTACAAGTCCACATACAAGGAGCTTATAAAGAAGCTCGTCGTGCTGCAGCAGCAAGCGCGCAGCGCGGGCGTCGGCCTCGTCGTGCTGTTCGAAGGATGGGGCGGCGCCGGCAAGGGCAGCAGGATATCCGAGCTTATGTGCGAATTGGATGCGCGCGCAACGTCCGTGTACGTCACCGAGGACTTTGACATCGACGAAGCGCGGAAGTTCGCCGGCCGAGAGTGGGGCGTGACCGATTTCCAGCCGCCCATGCAGCAATTCTGGAAGGCGCTTGGCGAGCGCGGCACCATAACGATGTACGATCGCGGTTGGTACACGACGGCGATCCAGCAGGTGCTCATGGAGTTTTCCCATGACAAGACCGAGGCGGTCAAAAAGATCGCGAAGAAGGCCAAGCGCACGGGGACGATCGTCGAGGACGGCGCTTCGAAGGTCCGGGCCGAGTTCCACGGAAACCTCGTGTCGAGCTATCAGCGCGTCGCGCACAGCTTCGAGCAGATGCTCGTCGACGACGGCTACATCGTAATCAAGCTGTTTGTGCACGTCAGCAAGGAGGCGCAGTACAAACGCCTCAAGAGGCTCCATGACAATCCCGCGACAGCCTGGCGCGTCAGCGAGGAAAAGCTCGAGGAGACGAAATACTACGACGCCGCCTACGAGCTCTATGACCGGTTGCTCGAGACGAGCAACTTCGCGTTCGCGCCGTGGACGCTCGTCAACGGCGAGGACAGGCGGGTCGCGAATATCCAGATCGCCCAAGCCCTGATCGATGGAATCGAATACGGGCTGGCGAAAGGCCCCGATGCCGCCGACGAGGCGGCGAAGGCCAAGGCAGCCCAAAACTCCGCTCGCGCCGCGGCGGCCGTAGCGGAAGGCGGAGCCCAGGAGGCCGTGAAGCCCGATCCCGAGGCCGTGCTCAAGGCCGCACAAGAAGAAGCCGATCTGCAAAGGTCCCAGGCTCCGCGCGGGTCGAATTTCATCATCATGGCCGGCTATCCGAAAATCGACCACTCCGTCGCGAAGCCAGTCATGGAATCCGACGAGGAGTACAAGCGTCAGCTCAAAGCCGAACAGGAACGTTTCTTCGAGCTCGAGCTCGAGTTGTACCAGAAGCGCGTGCCGCTCATGCTCATGTACGAAGGCTGGGATGCGGCAGGCAAGGGCGGCAACATCAAGCGCGTGACCCAAGCGATCGACGCGCGCGCGTACACGGTGCACCCATCTCCCGCCCCCACGAAGCCCGAGCTGATGCACCCGCACCTGTGGCGCTATTGGACCAAGCTTCCGCGCGCCGGCCATGTGGGCATCTACGACCGGAGCTGGTATGGGCGCGTCCTGGTCGAGCGCGTGGAGGGCTTCGCGTCGCCCGAGCAATGGTCTCGCGCCTACGACGAAATCAACTCGTTCGAGTACGAGCTGGTGCAATGGGGCGCCATCTTACTCAAGTTCTGGGTCGACGTCACGCCCGAAGAGCAGCTGAGACGGTTCGAGGCTCGTCAGGCCGATCCGACGAAGATTTGGAAGATCACCGAGGAAGACTGGCGCAATCGCGACAAGTATCCGCAGTACAAGAGCGCGGTCGACGACATGTTCCGACTGACCTCGACGACCTTTGCGCCTTGGTATGTCCTCGAGAGCGACAGCAAGTACTATGCGCGCATCCAGGCGCTCAAGATCGTAAACGAGGCGCTCGAATCGCG
>CAMOLA010000074.1 GCA_946618265.1 uncultured Eggerthellaceae bacterium | reverse complement strand
CGCTCCGGCCGGTCCGCGTGCAAAGAAGGGCGCCGGAAGTGCATCCCGGCGCCCTTCTTATTCGAGCGGTTATGTACCTGAGAGGTCGCTTGTGAGCTAGCGGGCGGCTTCCCGAAGGGCTTCGTACACTTCGGTCGCCGTTTTCATGGCCATGACCTTGTCGGCCAGCGCGCAGGCGTCCTCCTTCGTCCACAGCGAGATCTGCTTGCGGGTGGCAAGCACGCTCGTGGCCGATACGGAATACTCGCCCAGGCCGAACGCAATCCACATCGGGATGAGCGTGGGGTCGGCTGCTGCCTCGCCGCACATGCCAACCATGATGCCCGCCTCGTTGCCGGCCTCGATGACGCGGCGAATGCTGCGCAGCACGGCGGGGTTGTACGTGGAGTACAGGTAACGCACCTTGTCGTTACCTCGGTCGGCGCACATCGTGTAACCCGTCAGGTCGTTCGTGCCGATGCTAAAGAAATCAGCTTCCTCGGCAAGCAGGTCGGCAATGAGCGACGCAGCGGGCGTCTCGACCATCACGCCGATCTGGATGTCGGGGTTGTAGGCGACGCCCTCATGGTCGAACTCCTGCATGTAGCGTTTCACGAGCGCTTTCACGGAGGTCAGCTCGTCGACGCACGTGACGAGCGGCACCATGATGCGAATCTCGCCGAAGGCGCTTGCCCGCAGCAGCGCTCGCAGCTGGGCGCGGTACACGTCTTCGCGCGCCAAGCAGTAGCGGATGGCGCGGAAGCCCATGAACGGGTTGTCCTCGTGCTCGAGGCCTAGGTATTCGATTTCTTTGTCGCCGCCGATGTCGAGCGTGCGGATGATCACCGGCTTGTTCTTACAGATGATGGCCGCTTTCTTGTAAGCCTCAAACTGCTCGTCCTCGGTAGGCATGCGCGTGGAGTCCATGAACAGGAACTCCGTGCGGAACAAGCCGATGCCCTCGGCATCGCGCTCCATGGCTTGCGTGGCGTCATCGGGTTTGCCAATGTTTGCGAACAGCTCGAATTGCTCGCCCGATGCCGTGATGGTGCGGGCGCCTATGAATTTGACGAGCTCGGCGCGCTCGGCCAGGAACGCGGCCTGCGCGTCGCGGGCCGCCGCGAGCTGCTCTTCAGACGGCTCGACGACGATCTCGCCGGTCGTGCCGTTCACGATGGCCTGCTCACCGTCTGCGATCTTGTGGCAAACGCCGGGAACCGAGAGTACGGCCGGTATCTCCATGGCGCGCGCCAAGATGGCGGAATGGCTGGTGAGACCACCCGTCTCGGTGATGACGGCCTCTACGGCGCCCGGGCGGATGCCCGCCGTCATCGACGGTGTGAGGTCGTGCGTCACCACGATGCTGCCGAGCGGCAACGTTCCCATGTCGATGGGGCGCTTGTTCAGCAGCTCGCCGAGCACGCCCGTCTTCACGTCGCGCACGTCGGTGGCGCGCTGCATGGTGAGCTCGTCGCCCGTGGCCTCGAACATGCTTGCGAACATGTCGCAGATTTGCACGAGGGCGTCTTCTGCACACATGCCGGCCTCGATGAGCTTCGTCATTTCGCCTTGCATGTAGGGGTCGCTGATCATGACGACATGCCCGGTGAGGATCTCGGCCTCCTTGGCGCCCACGGACTCGCTCATGACCCGCGCCTGCTCGTTCGTATAGTCGATGTAGCTGGCGATGGCGGCGTTGAAACGCTCGACCTCGGCTGCCGCGTCCTCGACCGTGTGGCTCGTGTAGTCGAGCGTCGGTTCCTCGACGACGACGACACGGCCGATGCCGATGCCCGCGCTTGCGCCGGTACCTTTAAGTTCCATGGAAATCTCCCTTGATGAGCTCAGAGGTTAGTCACCCATGCCTGCCGCGATGAAGTCGACAATCGCGCGGCCGGCGGCCTCTTCCTCGGGGCCCTCGGCGCGAATCTCGATCTCCTCGCCGCACTTAATGCCGGCGGCCATCATGGCCATGAGGCTGTTGCCCGGAATCTCGTTGCCGTCGCGCACGATGGTCACGGTGGCGTCGTGCTTGCCCACCTCGGCCACGATGAGGCTGGCCGGGCGCATATGGAAGCCCTGCGGGTTAACGAGCGTTACCTTTTCGGAAAACATGGTTTGTCCTTTCTGCGACGCGGCGGACCAGGCTTTCCCTACGCGTCGAAACGGGTTGCTTCTTCGTTGTCGTGCATTGAGCAGTGCGCGCGGTGGGCGCCTGGTCCCCGCCGCGCGCACTTGCGCGCTAAGCCTCGGCCGCCGTTTCGTCGGCGATAGCCTCCTCAGCAGGTGTGACTTTCTTCTTCAGGATACGCAGGAGCAGCGCGCCTACGACGGCGCCAACGGCGAGGGCAACCAGGTACATGGGCCAGTTGCCCACGACGGCAAACACGAAGATGCCGCCGTGTGGGGCCATGAGGGTGCACCCGAACGCCATGGAGATGGCGCCTGCGGTTGCGGAGCCCACGACGCACGCCGGGATGACACGCAACGGATCGGCGGCGGCGTAGGGGATGGCGCCCTCGGTGATGAACGACAGGCCCATGATGTAGTTCACAGGGCCGCTCTTCAGTTCAGCCTCGGTCCAGCGGTCCTTGAAGAACGTGGTGGCCAGGGCAATGGCCAGCGGCGGCACCATGCCACCCACCATGACGGCGGCCATCATGTCGTAGTCGCCGTTGGCAATGGCGGCCGTGCCGAACAGGTACGCGGCCTTGTTGATGGGGCCGCCCATGTCGATGGCCATCATGCCGCCGAGCAGGATGCCCAAGATGATCTTGGCGTTGCCCAGGCTGTTCAGGAACGCGCTGATGCCGTCGTTGATCATGATCATGAACGGGTTCACAGCGCACATGAACAGGCCGATGAACGCCAGGCCCACGAGCGGGAAGATGAGCACGGGCTTCATGCCGTCGAGCGCCTGCGGAATGTGCTCGCATACTTTCTCGAACCACAGCATAAAATAGCCACCCGCGAAGCCGGCGAGCAACGCGCCCAGGAAGCCAGCGGAAACGGCTTGGCCTGCCGGTTCGGCGAACGTGCAGCCGGCGGCTGCCATGGCGCCGCCGACAAAGCCGACGAGCAGGCCGGGACGATCGGCGATGGAGCGGCCGATGTAGCCGGCCAGAATGGCGAGCATGAAGCCGAAGCTGATGCCGCCGATGCCCTTGAACCAGGCCGCCGCCGGGGTGGCGGTGCCGAAGTTGCCGTCTTGCGGCGCGCCGGCGATGGTGTCGATGAGGAAGGCGAGTGCAATGAAGATGCCGCCGGCAACGACGAACGGCAGCATGTGGGAGACGCCCTCCATGAGGTGCTTGTAAATCTTACGGCCGGCGCTTTCGCCATCGTCGGACGTTGCGGCAGCTGCGCTGTTGCCGCCAGCATGCTGGTAGATGGGCGCTTCGCCGTTCACGATCTTGTTGATGAGCTCTTCGGGTTTGTTGATGCCGTCGGCCACCTTCGTGATGTACACGGGCTTGCCATTGAAGCGAGCCATCTCGACGTTCTTGTCGGCGGCAACGATGATGCCGTCGCAGGCGGCAATCTCATCGGCGGTCAGCACGTTCTTTGCGCCGCCCGAGCCGTTCGTCTCGACCTTGATGGAGATGCCCATCTTCTTTGCCTGCTGGTCGAGGGCCTCGGCGGCCATGTAGGTGTGGGCGATGCCGGTGGGGCATGCCGTCACGCCGAGCACGCGGATACGGTCATCGTCGGCCGGCGCCGCGGCTGCAGCAGGAGCTGCGGCAGGTGCCTCTTCGGGCTCACCAAACTTCTCGCGCTCCTTGGCGTCGATGGTGTCGAGGAACTCCTGCGGTGTGGCTGCGCCCATAAGAGCGGCGCGGAAGTCGAGGTCCATGAGCATGGTCATGAGACGGCTGAGCACTTCCAGGTGCACGTCGCCCTCGGGAGGCGCAGCAATCATGAACAGCAGTGTGGAGTCTTTTCCGTCGGGTGCTTCGTAGTCGACACCGTCGGGCACGGTGATGGCTGCGAGCGCGGGGCGCGCTACCGCGTCGGTCTTGGCGTGAGGGATGGCCATGCCCTCGCCGATGGCGGTGGTGCCGCCGGCTTCGCGGGCTAGGATGGCCTCACGGTACGCCTCGACGTCGCGCAGGTTCCCGGCAGCGTCGTGCAGGCTGATGAGCTTGTCGATGGCGTCGGGTTTCGACGCGACCGACACGTTCAGCTCAATGGCCTCCGGTGCCAACAAATCGGTGATTCTCATGGCAGGGTGCTCCTTTCTCATAAGAATCAATGCCGCATCGAGCGCTGCGGCGGCGCTGTTCCTATGCTCCGAGCTTCTCGAGCAGCTCGTTGACCAAATCGATGGGCGCAAGCCAGGGCGAGAACGCGGTTGCGCTTCCGCATGCTTGCGCGAGCTTGTAGGCCTTGTCGTAGATGGCTTGCTCGTCGTCGCCTGCCTCGATGCCGCGCAGGTATCCCTCGACGAAGCCCGCTACCGTGCTGTCGCCCGCGCCGACGCTGTTGACGAGCTCGCCCTTTATGACGGGCGCGCTTTGCAGCCGCCCCGTGGCGTCGAGCAGCAAACTGCCCAGGCCGCCGCGGCTCACCAGCACGTTGCGGGCGCCTTTCTCCTGTAGCATGCGGGCGCCTTCCTCGAGCGCTTTTTCGTCGTAGGGGTCGCAGCCGGTTATCTCGGCGAGCTCCTCGTCGTTCGGCTTCACGAGGAACGGGTGGTGGGAGAGCGCCTGCATGAGCACTTCTTCGGTGGCGTCGACCACGACGAGCGCGTCGCGCCCCTCGATCGTCTCCATGATGTGGGCGTATATGTCTTTCGGGGTACCTTTCGGCACGGCGCCCGATAAGATGACGACATCTCCCGCCTTCACGTTGTCGAGCTTTGCGAAGAACCGCTCGAGCGCGTCATCGTCGATGGGCGGCCCCCCGGCGTTCACGGCCGTCTCGCGGTCGTCGCTGCTGCCGTGCATCGTGCCCTTCAGCTTGGCGTTCATGCGTGTGTTGCCGACGGGTAAATGCACGAAGTCGGTTTCTATGCCGTCTGCCTGCAGCGCCGATTCGAGGGCGGCGCCCGTCCAGCCGGCGACGAAGCCCCAAGCGGTGCTCGTGCGGCCCAGGTGGCTGAGCACGTACGATACGTTTACGCCCTTGCCGCCGAAATAGAATTCCTGGCTGAGCGCGCGGTTCACCTTGCCGAATTCAAGTTCCTCCACCTGCATGACGCAGTCTATTGCAGGGTTGAACGTGACGGTGAAAATCATGGCGTTACCCTTCCGCTCGTTAAAACGACCGATTTATCATACTAGATTAAACTAATGCCACGACGTTTAAAGTCGTTTATTTGAATAAATCCCTCCTTGCAGTAGGGAGGTCTGTGAGGGGGCACACCTGAATCTGCAAGGACCATAATTACCTCGACGCTCATCCATCCACAAGAAGGCTCGGATGGGCGGCGGGGTTCTTGTGGATGTGGTAGTCCTGGCCCCCGCCGTCCTTGCGAGCCGCAGGGAGACTACCACCATGGGCAAACACAAGAAGCGGCGGCTCGCCGCTTCGGCGACGCCATGGGACGGGACCGACGACGACAGGCTCGAGCCCGCCCAGAGGGCGGTCGCCGAGAGTCACAGGAGCATATACGCGTTCAGGCACGAAAGGTTCGAGGGCGACGCCGACTTCTTCAACGGCTACGAAAGGGATGCCTGCCCCAGATGCGGAAGCCGGGAGATCGCGAAGCGCGGATTCGATCCCCATGGCATCCAGCGCTACTTCTGCGCCGGTTGCAGGCACGGCTTCACGCCGCAGACCGGAACCATCTTCGAGGACAGGAAGCTCCCTATTCCCGCTTGGGCAGACTACTCTTGTTCGCCGGGATAGTGACTGCTGTTTGTCCATGTTGTAGAGGCTGTTAGCTTCGTTCCTGTTCGATAAGGAAGTCGCAGCAGCTGGCTCCTTTGGCCAGCGTGCCTGTGCGCACGAAGCGAATGCCGTCGAGGTCACCGTAGCAGATTTCGTCGTTACGGCAGAAGAGCTGGCAGAGCTCGAGCGCGTCCATCTGGGAGAAGCCCCGATGGTACGGACATGCCAGCACGTCGTAGGCAATGCGATTGGGCGTGCACTCGTGCATGTCGTTCACGTAACCCTGTTTCTCGCCGAATCCGAGGGGGACCACCTTGCCGAAGACGCGCATGAAGAACCCGCGCCCGCCCGGCAGCGCCACGATAAGCCTGAAAGCCTTGGCTGCGTTGGCGGAGTACTCGGCCATGAACTCGTCGACCATCTGGAAGGCCTCGTCATTGCCGAACGTGTCGGCCAGCTCGAAGTAGATGGCGCAGGTGGGCAGCACAAACTGTTCCACTTGCGGTCTTTCTCCCCTGGACAGCGAGCTTAACTGGGGCAGCATGCCGTCCAGCCTGTTTTCGGCGCGTGTCCAGAGAGCTGCCGCTTCGTCCGCGCCCAGCCGATCCGCCAATCGGGACTTTAGCGTGTTGTATTTCTTGACTTTCAGCAGCTCTTTCGAAGACCTGCCCATTGTTTGCTCCTTGTTTGCTCCTCCGACTGGTCGAAAGGGGAGCGACACGAGGGCCCGACGGAAAAGGGACTCTTTTTGCCATACTCCCTTCCGCCAGGCCTCGCGCCGCGAATGACTGTTACGCGAGGCCCGCTCCGAGGTTCTTGCAGGCTTCAACCGCATCGCCTTCGGGGTAGAGGTTTGCGATGACGGTCACCGTAACGTCGGCGTCAGCGTCCAGGGCGCGCTGCTGCCAGGTTTCCATCCATTCGCCCGTGCCCCAATCGTACGAGCCGAACAGTGCGACCCTCTTTCCGGCCAAATGGGGTTCCACTTCGTTCCACATGGGTTCGAACTCGGAGTCTTCGAGTTCTTCGTTGCCCATGGCGGGGCAGCCGAACGCGAACGCGTCGTAGCTATCGAGTTGCGCTGAAGAGAAATCAGCCGCTTGCATGAGCTCGGCGCTTCCACCTGAGCTCTCAACGCCTTCTTTGACCAGGTCGGCCATAGCTTCGGTGTTGCCCGTTCCGCTCCAGAACACGATTGCGATTTTGCTCATTCGGGATCCTTTCAATAAAAGTAAGACACATCTAACTATTAGGATGGTTATAACCCAAGCCGGCCTGTTCGTCAACGGAATGCGGTTGGGATAAACGGGCGAGCGGTTGCGGATGCTTGTGTTGAATCTCAAGAAAGGGAAAAGTTAAAATTATCTAACTAATGCTAACGAGAAAG
>CAMOLA010000073.1 GCA_946618265.1 uncultured Eggerthellaceae bacterium | reverse complement strand
GCTGCATAACGCAGCTGCCTACATCTTCGACGAGGCGACGTCGTCCGTCGACGTCGAGAGCGAGGAGATCATCATGGGCATGGTGCACCGCATCGCCAAGACCCGCACGGTCGTGCTCATCTCCCACCGCCTCGCCAACGTGGTCGATGCCGACCGCATCTACATGATGGAGGCGGGGCGCGTCGTCGAAGTGGGCACGCACGCCGAGCTCATGGCGCTCGGCGGTGCTTATGCGCGCCTGTTCAACCAGCAGATGCTGCTCGAAGGCTATTCGCATGGCGTGCAGCGGCGCGCCGCGCAAGTGCCGTATCGAATGCCGTCGTTGGCAGGAGAGGGGGTGGCTCGATGAGCTCGCAGGCAAAGGCGCAAACGACGCAAGGACGCAGGGATTCGGCCATCAGCATCATGGGGCGGCTCATCGGCCTCGTGAAATCGATGTTGCCCGTCATGATCTTGGCCATCGTGCTCGGCTCGATCGGGTTCCTCTGCGCGATCTTCATAACCGTGTTCGCAGGATACGGGGCCGTGTACGGCGCCTCGCTGCTCGTGGGCCAGGCGGGCGAGGCGACGGTGGGGCTTTCGGAATTCGGCAAGCTGCTCACGGCCAACATCCCGCCGTATTTCGGCATCATCATCGGCATGGCCGTGGCGCGCGGCCTGCTCCATTACGGCGAGCAGTACTGCAACCATTACATCGCGTTCAAGATGCTCGCCATCATCCGGCACAAGGTGTTCGTCAAGCTGCGCACGCTTGCCCCCGCGAAGCTCGAGGGGCGCGACAAGGGCGACCTGATATCCCTGATCACCGGCGATATCGAGCTGCTCGAGGTGTTTTACGCCCACACGATTTCGCCCATCGCCATCGCGACCATCGTGTCGGCCTTCATGGTGTGGTTCCTCTGGCAGCAGCACTGGGTCGCCGGCGTCATCGCGCTGCTCGCCTACCTGACCGTCGGCGTGCTGCTCCCCGTGTGGAACGGCCGACGCGCCGGCGACGTCGGCCTCGACATGCGAAACGAGATGGGCGAGCTCAACGCCTTCGTGCTCGATTCGCTCTATGGCCTCGACGAGACGATCCAGTACCATGGTGGTGCCGAGCGGGCGCGGCAGATCGACGAGCGCTCGTCGGCCCTTTCGGGGCTCGGCGGCCGGCTCAACAAGGTCCAGCGCTCCCAGATTTCGCTCACCAACCTGCTCATCCAGGTGTTCTCGTGGGGCATGCTGTTCGCCATGCTGTGGCTGTACCTGCAAGGCGAGGTGCGCTTCGCCCAGCTCATCATCGCGACGATCGCGATGATGGGTTCGTTCGGCCCGGTGAGCGCGTTGTCCAACTTGTCGACCACTCTTTCGGGCACCCTTGCCTCGGGCCAGCGCGTGCTCGACCTGTTGCAGGAAACCCCCGAGGTCGCGGAAATCGCGACGGGCGAGCGCGTGGGCTTCGGCGGCGCAGGGCTCTACGACGTCGATTTCTCCTACGACGACGAGCCCATACTGCAGAAGTACTCCCTCACCATGCCCCCGGGGCGCGTCATCGGCATCCATGGGCCTTCCGGTTCTGGCAAGTCGACCATCCTCAAGCTGCTCATGCGGTTCTGGGACGTCGACGGCGGGTCCGTCGCGGTATCGGGTCGCGACGTGCGCGCGATCGATACGCGCAACCTGCGCGACATGGAGTCGTTCGTCACGCAGGACACCTGGCTGTTCCACGAGTCGATCGCCGACAACATCGCCGTCGGCAAGCCCGGCGCGTCGCGTGCCGAAATCGTGGAAGCCGCCCGGAAAGCCTCGCTCGACGATTTCGTGCAGTCGCTTCCGGCGGGTTACGACACCAAAGTCGGCGAGCTCGGCGACAACCTGTCCGGCGGCGAGCGGCAGCGCATCGGGTTGGCGCGCGCGTTTTTGCACGATGCCCCGCTCATGTTGCTCGACGAGCCGACCAGCAACCTGGACTCGCTCAACGAGGCCGTCATCCTCAAGTCGCTGTCCGAATCGTCTGCCGGCAAGACCGTCGTGCTGGTTTCGCATCGCGACTCCACGATGGGGCTCGCCGACGAGGTGTACGAGATGGGCACGTCGCGCGCCTCGTAATCGCGAAACGTGCGAAACGGGTCTCCAGGGGCGGGTTCAGGCGATCAATGCGCCTCCAGCCAGCACGTCATGCTGGCCTCTGCGCCTCCGAGCCGGCATTCTGCTTCGCATCTCCAGGCGCGCTGCCCTGGCGCACTGACCGAAAGGGAGTCTCCTTTTCGGTCAGTGTGAAACACCTATCCATTTCACTGGTGGTACAGTGTTCGCATGTCTGATTTGTTTACCATACGGGATGCGCGCGAGGGCGACATGCCCCTGATCGACGCGTACGCCAATGCCGAGGGGATGGATGTCATTCCCGGACCCGACCGCGTGCGGGTTGCCGTCAACGACGACGATGAAGTCGTCGCGTTCTGCCGCTTGCAAGACGACGTGAACGGCGTCGCCTACGTCAACCCCATCGTCACCTATTCGGCCTGGAGGGGCTACGGCGTGGGGCGCGCGCTCATCGAGGATGCGCGCGAGATCGCCGGCGAGTTGCGATTGATATCGCGCGGCACCTCCGAAGGCTTTTACCGCAAACTCGGTTTCGTCGAGATGTCGTGGGAAGACGTTGACCTCGAAGCCGCCTCGGAGGATTGCGACAATTGCCCGTATCGCGAGGCGTGCCATCCCGTGCCCATGAAGCTCGAGCCATAAGGCTTTGCTCTATGTGCGCGAATTCGACCTCGTTTCAGAATCGCGCGTTCTTGCAAAAAAAGAAGGCCGTGCGGCCTTCTTGATCGGTGATGCGTCAATGCTCGAGCAGAGTGGATGAATCTAGGATTCCGAGTCATCCGCGCCGGCTCCATGGGCGCAGTACGGTGTGGGCGGCACGTCGATGCCGAGCGCGTTCGAAGCGGCAACGCGCAATTCCTCGATGGTCAGCTTGTAGCAGGCGAGGGCGTCGATCCAGCGCCGCAGGCACGCGCGGCCCTTGTCGGTGAGCTCGAACAGCCGCTTGGCCGATCCTTCTTCGGGCGTTTCCCAGTGCGAGGTAACGAGCCCGGATTGCTCCATGCGCTTGAGCGCGCGGTAAATACCCGTCGCATCGGGCTTCTTGCCGCCGAACATGGGCGAGCTCGCCGCTTGCTGCACGATGATGTAGCCGTGCATGGGCTTGTCGTTAAGCGCGAGCAACGTGAGGATGGTCGGCTGGGAGAGTCGGTTGAGCGATTTGCCCAGCGTTGCGCACTCTATGAGCTCCTCTTCCGTTTTCGGATTACAGGCGCTCCACATCTGTTCCATCTTGCATATTCCCCTTTGTAATAAATGGACGCGCGGTTGCGCCGAGGGGTGTCGATGCCGCGCGCCCGATGGTCTGAAGCACTCGTGCAATCATAGCACATGACCGCCGAAGGGATGCCGTCTTCATCACTATTGACGAAAGCTTACTATTTGCACGTATCCATTACTGCGACGTGGATAAATGACGATTAGTAATTCTATTGACGTTAGAAATGATACATTACCTCAGAGGTAGTGTATCATTTCTAAAAGCCAAATGATACACTACCTCTGAGGTAATGTATCATTCGAGATTCTTCGGGTTCAGTGGCGGTGACCGTCGTGTGCTATCATCGAGCAAGAACGAGGGTCTGTGCAGGCGGTAGGCCGCAGAGGGAGGTTGTTCATGGCGGCGCTTCAGCTTGCGCTCATCTTGGTTGCGACGGTGCTCGCGTCGGCGGTCCTCGACCAGCTGATTCCCCGTATGTCGCTTCCGCTCATCCAGATTGCATGCGGTGCCGTTGTCGCCCTTCTCGCGCAAGAGCGCATATCCATCACGCTCAACCCCGAGCTCTTCCTCGTGCTCTTCATCGCGCCGCTTCTATTTCACGAGGCCACGGTGGCGGACAAGACGGCATTGTGGAAAAACCGCGGCACGATGATGTCCTATGCGATCGGCCTCGTCGTGGCCATCGTGCTCGTCGTCGGATTCGCGGTCCACGCTATCATCCCGTCGATTCCGCTTGCGGCGGCGTTCGCCCTCGGCGCGGCGCTCGGGCCCACCGACCCGATCGCGGTCGCCTCGATTTCGCAGCGTGCCGACATACCAAAGCGACAGCAGACGACGTTGCAGGGCGAATCGCTGCTCAACGACGCGTCGGGCATCGTGTCGTTCCAGTTCGCGGTCGCGGCCGTCGTCACCGGAACGTTTTCCGCGGTCGACGCCGTGCGCGAGTTCTTCGTGGAGTTCTTCGGCGCGCTGGCCATCGGCATCGTCATGGGTTACGTGCTCGCCAAGCTCGCGGAAAAGGTCCGCGACACCGGTCTGGAGAACACGACCTTCCACGTCGCGCTCGAGGTGATGGCGCCGTTCGCCGCCTACCTGCTCGGCGAGGTGGTCGGTGTGAGCGGGGTCATCCTCGTCGTCGCGTGCGGCATCACGATCTCGCTCGTGCCGCGCGACTTCGGACCCGCCATGGCGCGCCTGAGCATCGTGTCGAGCAGCGTGTGGGAGGTCATGACGTTCGCGCTCAACGGGGTCGTGTTCGTCATGCTCGGAACGCAGCTTCCCCAGGCGTTCGGGGACTTCTGGGTGGATGAGGGCGTCGGCAACTTCGAGCTCGCCGCGAGCATCCTGGCCATCACCGCCCTCATGCACGGTACGCGGTTCGTCTGGACGCTCGCGTCGGATGCCTGGGCGTTCCGCAAGGGCGGCGAATCGGTGACCATGTCTGAGCGCATGCGTTCCGCGGCGGTCATGACGTTTGCCGGGTCGAAGGGCGCCATCACGCTCGCGATCATGTTCTCGATTCCGATTATCATTAACGACGGGTCGGCCTATGTGGGATTCCCGCAACGCGATCTGCTCATCTTCCTCGCGTGCGGCGTCATCTTGCTCTCGTTGCTGCTCGCGACGTTCGTCGTTCCCTTGCTTGCGCCGCGCGCGATCGACCCGGAAGCCGACCACGAACGTGACAACGCTGCAATGGCCGATATTCTCCGCGGCGTCGTCGAGGGCCTGACGGCTCGGCAAACGCCCGAGAACCGCAGGGCGTACAGCCAGGTCATTGCTCGCTACAACGATCGGATCGAGCGGCTGAAGGAGCGTCACGACCTCGAGGACGAGTCCGATCTTGAGCTGCGCCTGAAAGTGCTCGCCTGGGAGCAGGAATACGTCCTCGACCTCATCGAGGACGACGAGGTGCCGCCGCTCGAGGGCTACCAGTACGTCAGCCGCGTCGCCAGGATCGAGTCGATGTTGAAGCGGGGCAAGAACCGTACGCTCGCGTTCGGGCGGTGGGTGCGGCGCACCCGCACGATGATTCGAAAGCGCTGGAACAAGCTGCTCGGCCGCAAGAGGGGCGAGGGTCCCCAGACGCCGGGGCGGATCATGCGCGGCATCCAGGCCCGCTCGGCGGTTCACGTGATCGAGCTCCTGAAGGAGGAAATGCCCGAATCGGACCTGCAATCCGAGAAGATCAGCCAGCTCATCAACGAATACGAGCGCACCGTGTTCATGCTGAAGGGGCCGGCTCCCTCCATAACGGCCATCACGCGCAATGCCGACCTCGACTTGGATGCGACGCGCATGGGCTTGCGTCTCGAGCTCGAGCAGATTCAGCTCGCCTATGAGGAAAAGCGCATCTCGCGTGCGGCGGCGCAGAAGATGCGCGAGAACGTCTACCTGATGCAGGTGGATGTGGAAGACTACATGTAGCGTCTGTCCTCCTGTCCGCTCCGGCCGCCCCGGGGGGATGTCCCTGCGGGGGCTGCGGGGGCTGACCGCTCCTCGCTCCGGCGCGGCAGCTGCGGAACTCGCCGCCTCCGGCGGCTCAGACAGTCCTCGCTCCCGCCGCGCCTGCGCTCGTCGCAGCCCCCAGAGGCCCCGCAGGGGCATCCCCCCGGGGCGGCCGGGGCTCCGCTCTTCCGGGTGCGGGGATGTAGGCTCGCGCGCTTCGCGCGCATCGCCTTCTCGGATGATACAGTACCTCAGAGGTAATGTATCATTTCGACTCGCGCGCTTCGTGCGCGTCACTTTCTCGGGTGGGGAGGGTGATGGGCGCGAGGGCCGCTGACCGAAGGGGAGACTCCCTTTCGGTCTGTTGGAGTGGGTTTTCTGGGGAGCTGTAGGGCGAAGGGCGTGGAGAACCCGCAGGGTTCGGGCGTGGGGCGTCGGCGCGGCGGTAATTCAGATACAATACGTGTTCACGACGATTCTTCCAACGGCTTTTGTATTCAGGGCAGAGAGGTACCGAGACATGCAGATTCGCGAACAGCTTGAAACGATTGTCGACCAGGCCATTGCGGCCGCCATGGCGGACGGAACGCTTTCGATGGACGAGGCGCCCGCTGCGGCGCTCGAGCGGCCGCGCGATCCCGAGAACGGGGACTGGGCCTCGACCGTCGCCATGCGATCCGCCAAGCTCGCGCATGCGAACCCGCGCGCCATCGCCCAAGCCATCGTCGACCATTTGCCCGACAACCAGCTGGTAAAATCCGCCGAGATAGCGGGTCCCGGCTTCATCAACTTCCGCCTCTCCGAGCAGGCGCTGCAAAGCGTCGTTGCCGACGTGCGCCGCGAGCGCGCCGGTTTCGGGCGTAGCGCGGCTCCCGAGGACCAGCGCAAGGTCAATCTCGAATACATCTCGGCCAATCCCACCGGCCCCATGCACATCGGCCACGGGCGCTGGGCCGCGCTCGGCGATTCCATGGCACGGGTCATGCGCCACGCGGGCTATGACGTGTACGAGGAGTTCTACGTCAACGACCACGGGACCCAGATGGACGTTTTCGGCAACTCCATCGCCGTTCGGTACCTTCAGCTGCTCGGAAAAGACGTCGAGATGCCCGAACAGTGCTATGGCGGCGCGTACGTGACCGACATTGCGCAGGAAATCATCGACCGCGAAGGCGACGCGTACCTCGATATGGACGACGACGAGCGCATGCGCGCGTTCCGCGAAATCGGCTATCACGAGATGCTCGACGACCAGCGCACGCTGCTCGAGCGTTTCGGCACGACGTTCGACCGCTGGTTCTCCGAGCGCGACCTGTACGTCGAGGACGAAGACGGCAAGTCGGCCGTCGACCGCGCCCTTGACGTCATGCGCGAACGCGGCTACATCTTCGAGGCCGAAGACGCCACGTGGTTCCGCTCGACCGACTTCGGTGACGACAAGGATCGCGTGCTCATCAAGGCGAACGGCGAGCTCACGTACTTCACGAGCGATATGGCCT
>CAMOLA010000072.1 GCA_946618265.1 uncultured Eggerthellaceae bacterium | reverse complement strand
GCGGACCCCGCCCGCGGGCAACAACTAACTGGCTGGGATCAGCCAGCAACGTGTTTTAACCAACAAACCCTGATAGGGTTCCACCGCACACTCGTGAAAACGACGAAGTTCTTAGCCGTCTTTTGCCGCTGTGCGAACATCCCTTTTGGATAGAGCATCCCGAGATCGGACGAATTGAAAGCCTCATAGATACAGACAATGAGAATGCAAACCGCCAGATAAGCGTTCCCTTGAAATGTTTCCCTTATTCCCGGATCATGCGTACTATACGAGCGGAAGGAATGCGGGATGGCTGTTCATATCAACTACAGCGTGGTCGATTTCTCGAAAGGTCTAGAGTCAAGTTTCATACAGGCCGATCCGAATGCGGACAAGCGATACGCCCCGCGCATTCTAGCAAACGACGAGCTCGCAGGCGTCAACGTCCTATCGGTGCTCAAGCGCGAATTGCGCGATTGCATCAGCTTCGACTTCTCCGTCGCCTTCATAACCGACAGCGGCATCCAGACGCTCATTCCGATATTGCTTGAACTGGGCGAACGAGGCATTCCGGGCAGAATCCTGACTTCGACGTATCTAAACTTCAATGATCCTGGCGCATTGAGGACACTGCTCGGCTATCGCAACGTTGAAACGCGCGTTTACCAGGGCGAGCATCATGCAAAAGGTTATTTCTTCGATAAGGGCGGCCTCTCGACGATCATCATAGGCAGTTCGAACCTCACTCAAAAAGCCTTAACGTGCAACAAGGAATGGAACGTTTTGTTCCACACTTATGAGCAAGGGGATTTGCTATCTGAAGCAAAACGTCAATTCAACGCGCTGTGGTTCAGTGACACATCGGTCGAGCTGAGTTCGCAATGGATCGACGAGTACGAGAAACATCGCAATCAGCGTCAGACCCAACGGCAACCACCGTTTTCCATTAATTACGACAATCCGAGCCAGTCTTTGCCTTCGAAAGGCTTCGAAACAAACACAGAGGGCAAAACGACGACCCCTGCAAAAGACGAAATCACCCCGAACAAAATGCAAACGCACGCACTAGAGGCCCTCGCAGTACTGCATGCAAGAAATGAACCGCGCGCACTCCTCGTCTCGGCAACAGGCACGGGCAAGACGTACCTCTCGGCACTCGACGTAAAAGCGACCAAGCCAACGCGCGTCCTCTTCGTTGCGCACAGAAAGCGGATTCTCTCTGCGTCGCTCGAGAGCTTTCAGCGAGTGCTCAAAGATGGCTTTGCCTATGAGATCTACGACGGCGGGAAGGACCGCAGCTCTGCGACATGCCTCTTCGCGATGGTCGGAACGCTCTCGCGAAGGTTGGACAAATTTGCCCCCGATGCATTTGATTACATCATCGTCGATGAGGCGCACCGAACGGGAGCGGCGAGCTATCAGGTCATACTCGATTACTTCAAGCCAAAGTTTTGCCTGGGCATGACGGCGACCCCAAGCCGCACGGACGGGTATGACGTCTATAGCTTATTCAACCACGTGATCGCCTATCGCATCACCCTTCAAGACGCCCTCGACAACGACATGCTCGCTCCGTTCCACTACTTCGGAATCGCCGACCTCGACATCGACGATGAAGCCGTAGACGACTTCGGCCTTTTCTCGAAACTGACCTCGGAAGAGCGCGTTCGCCACATCGTACAAAAGATAGAAGAGTACACCGTCGATAAAAACCACCGTCGCGGGCTTATCTTCTGCAACCGCAACGAGGAGGCCGCACAGCTTTCCGCCATGTTCAACGCACGCGGATATCGCACGATTGCCATTAGCGGTTCCACAAGCGAGCCCGAACGAGATGCCGCAATTGCTCAACTTGAGCAAGGAGAGCTGCAGTACATCTTCTCTGTCGACATCCTGAACGAAGGCGTAGACATCCCCTCTCTCAACCAGATAATCATGCTCCGTCGCACTGAATCCGCAATCGTCTTCGTACAGCAACTCGGGCGCGGCTTGCGCAAGTTCGAGGGGAAAGAATACGCGCTTGTTCTAGATTTCATCGGGAACTATCAAAAGAACTACCTCGTGCCTGTAGCCCTCTCCGGCGACCGCAGCTACAACAAAGACAACCTGCGGAAATCCGTCAAAGAAGGCAGCACCGTCATACCCGGTTGCTCAACGATTAGCTTCGATCGAATCTCGGAAGCAAGAATATTCAAGGCCCTTGAACAGGGTCGGTTTGGAAACGCAAAGCTGATACGCGGCGAATACGAGCACCTCAAGCAAATTATCGGCCGCATTCCGAGCTTGCTCGATTTCGATGAAAACGAATCAATTGACCCGATGATAATCATCAGGAAATACGGGTCGTACGCGGCCTTCCTGGAAAAGTACGAGGAAGACTGCAAGCATTCATTCAGCAAGCAAAAACTCGAGATGCTGAAGTTCCTGAGCCAGAAGCTAGCAAGCGGGAAAAGCCGCGACGAGCTCATTCTGCTCAAACGGCTCATCGGCGATTCGTCACGCCATGAAAGCGTTAGCGCGTTCGCCGGCTACGCTGGCATCGCGGCAGAACGCATGCGATCGATCACGAACGTCCTCTCTGGGTCGTTTTCAACCGCAGGCGCGCAGCTCGTGGAGAACGACGGAAACGGCATAACGCTGAGCGGGCAATTCTACCGCGCCCTTCGCGATGACGAGTTTAAACGCCACGTTCTCGATGCAATAGAGTTCGGGCTGGCACGCAACGCCCGCGACTATGCCGAAGTGTACAAGGACACGGATTTCGTTCTGAACGCCAAGTACACGCGCGAGGAGATCTGTCGATTGCTGAAATGGGAGAAAGAACCCAACTACCAAAACGTTGGCGGATACTTCCATGATAAGAAGACGAACACTTTCCCGGTTTTTATCGACTACGAGAAGGATCCTTCTATCAGCATCACGACGATGTACGAAGACCGCTTCGTATCGGACCGCGAGCTCATCGCCATATCCAAAAGCAACCGCACGCTCTCTTCGCCCGAAATAGCCAGCCTGAGGAATGCGGCGACGAACGGAATGAGATGCTTCCTGTTCCTCCGCAAGAACAAAGAGGACAAAGACGACGGCAAGGAATTCTACTTCCTAGGAGAAATATACCCCACTGGCAAGTTCGAGCAGATCGTAATGCAAGGCACCACCACCAACGCCGTCGAAATCACCTATCGGCTAGAGACCCCCGTGAAGGCAGACCTGTACGACTATTTCCTGAGCGATTTGGACGTCAACGCTTAAGGAATCGCGTTTAGAGGACGTTGGCGCTTTTAAGGGCAGCCACAACTTGAAGGTCGGCAGGAAGCCATTTCACGTCGCAGAGACTTGAGGCGTCGAGCCATCGCGCCGCATGGTGCTCGAGCAATTCGAAGTTAACGTCAGCGAGTTTGCAAAGGTAGCAGCGCATGCTCAGGTGAAACGTCGGGTAATCGTACTCGGCCGTGCAGAGGTAGTCTCCCACCTCGATGTCGGCGTTCAGCTCCTCGTGAATTTCGCGCACGAGCGCCTGCTCAGGCGATTCGCCCTCTTCGACCTTGCCGCCGGGAAACTCCCACCAATCCTCGAACTCGCCATAGCCCCTCTGCGTCGCGAGGACTTCCGTCCCCCTAACGATGACCGCCGCCACAACCTTAACTTGTTTTAACGCCATGCTTGCTCCTACTTTCAATCACGCAAAGCCATGTTAATTGATCTGGCGGATGATACCGTGAGGAAACCATGGCATCAAAACATTCCGCATGGGCCAATTAAACCGCCAACTAAAACGCTTAACGCGGCGGTTACGATTTATGGCGTTTTTACCCGCCACGCCGAGGCGTTTTCTCCTTCGATGCAACATCTTGCTTGAGCTTCGCAAAGTCGAGTGAACGGCTTTATGATGCGGGCAGATGGAAGCCGCAGTCCTGATCTAGCTGCGTCTCGAACAGTAAGGAGATTACTATGAACTATGACGAGATTAGCCAAGAGCTGAAAGATCGGGCCAAGGCGTGCAAGACCCCGGAGGAGATGCTGGCGCTTGCTCAAGAAGAGGGGATAACCCTGAGCGACGCCGAACTCGAGGATATCGCCGGAGGCAAGGGCAAGTGGGCCCACGAAAAGTGCGATGACTTCATTAGGCAAGGGAAGCCTCGCAAGAAGTAGACTGCAACCCTCGACGAACGGCGCACCGAAAACAATACGAACCTTTTTATGCTGGTCGCAGATGGTAATCGCATAACCACCCGCGCAGAATAAGCGGAAAGGCAAATCCACTCGTCTCGCAGAGGCGCTCTCGGGCGGCCGCGTGCCTTCGGGCGCGCGGAGCCGCTTCGCGCGTCATCCCACTTGCCGGACCTATAGATCGAGCCGACGCAAGTCGGCGAATGCGCAGACCAGACCATGAGAGGTCTCGAACGTCTCCTGCCCCGCATACACGACCACTCGGCGCTCGACGGGAACATCGATGTCATCGCACACCGCATCGAGGTTTTTGAAGAACTTTGGAGAGTATGTCGCTGAGCTCTTCACCTCGATAGCCCACACCAAATTCACACCACGCTCGATGAGGATGTCGATTTCGCGCCCAGCAGCATCGCGCCAATAGAAGAGCTTCGGTTTGCGTCCGCGGGCAAGATAGGCCTTTGCCACCTCCTCAATCACCGCCGTCTCGAACAGCGCCCCCTTGCCGGGGAAGTAGTCGATATCTGCGGCATTCTCAAGACCGACAAGGCTGCAGGCGAGGCCCGTGTCGCGCAAATAGAGCTTGGGCGTCTTTACCAGGCGCTTTCCGATGTTTCGGTAGTAAGGCTGCAAACGTTGCACCAGGAAGCTCGCCTCAAGCACCGAAAGCCAGCCCTTCACCGTGTTCACGGCTACCCCGCAGTCGCGCGAAAGAGACTCGATGTTCAGCATATCGGCGTTGCGCGCCGCCGCGAGTGCCAGAAGCCGCTCGAACTCGGCGAGCTTCTCGACGCCCGCAGCGCGCCGCACATCCCGCTCGAGGTAGGTCTGCACGTAGCTCGGATAGAAATCGGCGGGATCGAGAACCCTGTCATAGACGCGCGGATAACCGCCCGCGAGAAGCCACTCGTTCAGGCTCAGGGGAAAGCGCCCCGCGCGGTAAAGCTCATAAGCCGAGAGCGGCAACAGGTTGAGCACGGCGACACGCCCCGCAAGCGACTGGTCGATTGCCTTCATGAGAAGGAAGTTCTGCGAGCCCGAGATGACAAACTGGCCGGGTTCGCCGCTCTCGTCAACGATTCCCTGAATGTAGGAGAACAGCGACGGCGCACGCTGAGCCTCGTCAAGCACCGTATGCTTCCCGTACCGAGCGAGAAACGCACGCGGATCGTCAAGGGCGAAGGCGCGCACATCCTCATCCTCAAGCGAAACGTACGTGTAATCGGGAAACAGGGCCTTCACCAACGTGGACTTGCCGCTCTGCCTGGGCCCCGTCACGGACACGACGGGGAACTGCCCGGCAAGCGCGAGAACCTTATCTGCCACCTCTCGTTCAATCATGCCGTTCCTCTTAGATTGACCGAATCTATTTACTATAACTAACGGAATTTTAGCATGCAGAATGATTGATTTACATTAGCATCATTGATTGTTTTGCAGCAATATGATGCCATGAGGCCGCCAAAGTGCACTTGTCAAGCTTCGTAGACACTTTTTTGATTCCCCCAGAGATCGGTGGACACCGGGGATAGAACCATGTTCGCAAAAGTAGACACCGGAGCCAGATTTCACGCAGCGTCGTGGACACGGCGATCGAACAGGGTCGGGTCGCTGGAACCGATTCCGCCGTTCGACTCTGCCGCCTCTTCTGCCGCGGCGAGCTTCTCGCGGACGAACTTGGCGTCGGGTCGAGCACGCGGTCGGCGAACGTGTCCTTTCGCTCGACGTCGCCAGCCATGAACGCCTCGTAGAACGCGTCGGGCGTCATGTAGTCCAGCGCCCAGCAAGGCCGATCCGAGTTGTACCACTCGACGTACTCCTCGATGATGCGCCTGGCATCGGCGAAGCCTCCAGCGCCGCCCAGGTGGAAATCGATCAGCAGCTCCTCCTTGATCCAGCCGTTGAGCGACTCGTTGACCGGGTTGTCGGTGGGCTTTCCCGCCCGCGAGCACGAGCGCACGATGCCCGCCTCCTTTATGATTTCGTTGTAGGCGACGCTGGAATATATGCTGCCCTGTCGGTGTGGAACACGCAGATCTCGCCGCAGCCCTCCTCGAGCTGGCCGACCGACCGCTCGCGCGCCTCCTCGACGCTGGCGACGGCCTGGTCGCGGCCGCTGTAGTAGTGCTCGACGCCGCCCTTGCCGTCGCCCAGCCCGCAGCCCACGATCTGCTTGGTGAACACGTCGAAGTAGAGGACGATCTCGAGGTAGAGCCGCCAGCTCAGGCGGCACGCGGTCATGCCGGAGACGACGACCTGGCGGGGCCGGTCGACCGTGTCCCAGGTCGAGAAAATCAGGTTCGGGTAGGGGTCCTTGACCTCGCGCTTCGCCGACCTCGGCCCGGGCCTGCGCTTGGTCTCGGCCGATATCCCCAGGTAGCCGAAGCAGCGGCGCACGTAGTCAGCCGAGGCGGAGAAGCCCTCCTCGTGCTGGGACAGGTAGGCGTGCACCCAGCGGTAGCCGTGGGTGCGGTGCGCCTCGTGGCACTCCTTGACCAGGCGCAGCGTCTCCTCGCGCCTGGCGTCGGGCGGCGCGCCGTCGCGCTTGCGCCACTTGTAGTAGCCGAACCGGCTCACGCCGGCCAGCTCGCAGAGCTCCTTCACCCGGAACTCCTTGGAGAGCGCCTCAATGATTTCGTACTCCTTTCGGATACCGGCGCGAACCCCGTCGGCCTCCCATCGGCGTCCAGGGTCCGGGTATAGCCTTTTTTTAAGCGTTCGAGCTCCAGCCTCGTGCGTATGAGCTCGCGCCTCAGGTTCTCCTCGCTCTCGTCGACGCCCTCGGGCAGCAGCGTCGGCTCCTTCTTGGTGCGGTAGAGCGCGGCAAGGCCGCCCTCGTCGTACTTCTTGACCCAGCTCTTGAAGGCGCCAGCGCTCACGCCGTTGGCCGCGCAGAACTCCGACATCTTGGTGTTCGGGTTGCGGCGGTAGAGCCGTATGAGCATCTCCTTCTCGAGCGGGTTGAGCTTGTTGTAGGCCATGGGACCTCCCTCCTCGGCGGCGCCGGGGGGCGCGGCGAGCCGCGCGAAATTTTTTCCGGGGGCATGCCCCCGGAAAAAATCGTTCTCCGGCACCGTCGATGCTACTCGATTTGACTGACAAAAAACAGGGATCCCGTGTCTACGAAGACTTTAGCTGTACTCCCGTTGTGCATTCGCTTGCTGAAGAAGGTGCACGAAACCCTTCTCGAGGGAGGCCGCGGCCACGAGAGAAACCCGGGGCAGACAAGAGCGACGCAGAATTGGATCGGACCAGCCGGCTGCACGCTGAAGGACGCAGCATTCGTACCGCCCAACGTCGAAGACATGGTCGAGGGCCTTTCCGAGCTCGAGCGATTCGTGAACTCAGCGGAAGACGTCGACCCGATAGTCAAA
>CAMOLA010000071.1 GCA_946618265.1 uncultured Eggerthellaceae bacterium | reverse complement strand
GGGCGTGCATACGGGCGAACACGCCACCTTCGTGCTCGAGCAGTTCGGCAGGTGAACCCTCCTCGACGACCGAGCCCTCCGACAGCACGATGATCTTGTCGGCGTTCTCGACGGTGCGCATGCGGTGCGCGATGACCAGCACCGTTTTGCCGGCGAGCAACCGCGACAACGCTTCCTGCACCTTCGTCTCGTTTTCCACGTCCAAGCTCGCCGTCGCCTCGTCGAGCAGCACGATGGGGGCGTCTTTCAGCAACGCGCGCGCAATCGAAATGCGCTGGCGCTCGCCGCCCGACAGCCTCGCGCCGTTCTCGCCGATGGGCGTATCGTAACCGGCAGGCAGCTTGCTCACGAACTCGTCGCAGTTCGCAGCAGCGGCCGCTGCAAGAACCTCTTCGTCGGTGGCGCCGTGCTTGCCCAGGCGAATGTTCTCCATGACCGTGTCGTCGAACAGCGTGACGTCCTGGAACACCATCGAGTAATCGCCGAGCAGCACTTCGGGCTCAATGGAGGCTATGTCCACACCGCCCACCTCGATAGCGCCTTCCGTCGCATCCCACAGACGGGCCGACAAGCGCGCGCACGTGCTCTTGCCGGAACCGCTCGGTCCGACAAGCGCCGTCACCTCGCCTTCCTTGGCAGTGAAGCTGACGCCCTTGAGCACCTGCTCGTCGTCGTAGGCAAAACCCACGTTTTTGAACTCGATGTCATGGCCAGCGGGCTCGAACGTCATCGACCCCTCGGCAGTCGGCGTGTCGTAGATTTCCATCAGCCGGTTGGCGGACACCTGCGAAAGGAACACTTCCGCAATCATGATCAGACTCTGGTCGAACGGCGCATAAACGCGTGTGATGACCAGCAGGAACAGGAACAGCGTCATGAAATCGATCTGCCCGGTCACAATCAGGTTCGCCCCCACCAGGATGGTGGTGGCAACGCCCAGGCGCATGATCACGCTCGCACCGTTCACGAACAGGCCCGTCACCAGCTCGCCCTTGACGAGCGTGCGCTCGTGCGCGTCGATTTTCGCGTTGAGCGCGTCAAGGTAGCGCTGCTCCTGGTTCGTGGCATGAATCTCGCGGATGTTCTCGAGCGCCTCCTGGATGCCGTCGGAAACCTCCAGGGCTGCGGCCTTCGAAATCTCGGAGTTGCACTCGGCCATCCTGCGGCTGCCGAACAGCAGTGCGAAGGCAACGGGTACGCCCCACAGGCACGCGATCGCCAAACGCCAATCCATCGCGAGCAGCATGACGGCGATGATCGCCGTGGAAATGTAGCTTCCGTAAAGATAGCCCAGCGCATGGGACCATACGTGCTCCATGCGGTTCACGTCGCCCATGACGGTTTCGGTCAGGTCGGCCAGGTCGCGCTTGCCGAAGAAGCTCAAGGGCAGTTTGCGCAGACGTTCGGCCAGCCCCACGCGCATGGTCTTCACCTCTTCGTAGACCAGGCCGTAAGTCGTGTGGTACTGCTGGAGGTGCGTTATGAACGAGAGGACGACGAACGCGAGCACGCCGAGGCTGAACATCAGGATGCCCGGCAGGGGCGCACCGTCGACAAGCGTGTCCATGAACTGCATCATGAGCAGGTAAAGGATGCCCATGCCGCCCATGACCACCAGGTTCACGATCACAGTCCACAATGTGCCCTTCTTCACGTTGGCGACGCCTTGGTCCGAGAGCGCGAATTTCCTTTGGAACTTCTTACCGAACAACATGCTAAGCCTCCTCTCCCTCAGTCGAGATTCGCCATTGAACGGCCTTGTTGTAGTCGGCCCACATGCGGGAGTACAGGCCGCCGGCAGCTACCAGCGCATCGTGCGTTCCCTCTTCAACCGCGCAGCCGCGGTCGAGCACGATTATCTTGTCGGCCCCGACCACCGTGGACAGGCGATGGGCGATCATGATGACGGTGCGGTTTTGCGTGAGCTTTGCAAAGGCCTTCTGGATGAGCGCCTCGTTCTCGGGGTCGGCGAAAGCCGTCGCTTCGTCCAGCACCACGATGGGCGCGTCCTTAAGGATGGCGCGGGCCAGGGCAACGCGCTGCTGCTCGCCACCGGAAAGGTAGGTGCCTTCCGTGCCGATCACCGTGTCGATGCCCTGCGGCAGCTTGGCGATGATGTCGCCGCACTGCGCCGCGGCAAGTGCCGCTTCCACTTCCTCGCGCGTGGCTTCGGGGCGTGCGGCGCGGACGTTTTCCAGAATCGTCGTCTTGAACAGCCGGTTGTTCTGGAACACGAAAGCCACCTGGTCCATCAGCACGTGCGGGTCGATGTTGCGAACGTCGACGCCGCCCACTTCGACCGTTCCTTCCGTGGTGTCCCAGAAACGCGGGATAAGGCTTGCGGCGGTTGTCTTGCCGCCGCCGCTCGGACCGACGAGGGCCACGGTCTGGCCAGGCTCGACCGTGAACGAGACATGGCTCAGCGCGGGCTCGGCAGCACCTTCGTAGGTGAAGCTGACGTCCTTGAACTCGATGCTGTTGCCGTGCGGCACCTCGGGATTCTGCGCCACTTCGAGCACGGGCGCGCCCATAACCTGGCGGATGCGCCCGAGCGCCGTGCTGGCGAGCATCATGCCGCTTGCCGCGAACATGATCTTGGCCAGCGCCGTCGAGATGATGGCCGAGAACACCGCATAGAAGG
This sequence comes from uncultured Eggerthellaceae bacterium, assembly GCA_946618265.1. The sequence goes on along the minus strand of CAMOLA010000071.1, from coordinate 5,346 downwards.
CGAAGTTGGTCACGAAACCCGCGAAATCGCCGGACTCAAGGGCTCCCGGCGCCAGGAACAGCACGACGGGAACCAGGAAGACGAACGCCCCTTCGGTGAAAGTGAGGTTGATCGACTGCGGCACCCTGCACACATCGCCTTGGTAATAGCCGGCTTTCGCGCTGTAATCGTCGATGGCCTCCTTGAAGGCCTTGAACGAGTAAACGGTCTGCTGGAACACCTTCACCACGGGGATGCCGCGCACGTATTCCGTTCCGGCCTTGCTCATGCGGTCCTGGGCGGCCTGGTACTCTTCCATCAGCTTGGCGTTCTTGCCGCCCATCATGGCGAACATCGACGCAACCGAGATGACGGCGGCAACCAGGCAGGCGGCACCCATGCGCCAGTCGAACACGAACATGAGCACGATCATGGCCACGAACATCGTCACGGTGCCCACGATGTCGGCCAGGTTGTGCGCGAGCAGCGTCTCGGTTTCGGCAGAAGCGCCGTCCAACCGGTTGCGGATCAGGCCGCTGGCGTTGCTGTCGAAGTAGCCGAGCGGCGTGTTCATCAAATGGGCCATGCCTTGCTTTCGGATGTTGGACGCCGTGCGAAACGCCGCCAAATGCGTGCACATGAGCGCCGCGAAGTACACCAGGATGCCCGCCACCGCGAACGCGAACGCCATCCAACCGTAATCGGCGATGGCGATTGCCGCGCTCCAATCGGGGGCGACGGCGACCAGGTCGCGCACCGCCAGCCAGATGCAAATGTAGGGCACCATGCCAAGCAACATCGATATCGCGGATAGCCCCAACCCGGTAAAGGTCAATCCACGGCGATTTCCCGCGTAGCGCAGAAGCTCGCCCAGATCGCTCTGTTTCTTTTCGGCCATAACTTCCTGTCCTTCTTCGAACGTTTCGCGCCCGTATCAAAGCGCGTGCTTAAACCATAAAGTAAGTGTAATCTAACTTATATGTATACGCTGGTCAACCTGCGCTCCATGCGCCGTGCGGCCTTTCTTGCGCCGCTGCGTCAATTCCCCACTTGCATGCGGCTGGTCCTCCGATGTTCGAGAGGCGTCTTGCCGAATCGTTCCTTGAATGCGGTGATGAACTTCGACTGGCTGGCATATCCGACGGCAAGGGCGATTTCGACCACCTTCTTGTTTGAATCCCGCAACATGTCGGCGGCCGTTCGCAGGCGAAGGTCCTTCTGGTACTCGACGATGCCAATGCCGTAGACGTTGCGGAAATAATTCTTGACGCTCGTCTCGCTGACGCCATAGCGCTCGGCGAGGTCCCGAACGCTCACGCGCTTCGAAAGATCGGCGCTGACGTCGTCGTGGGCACGCTGAGCGATCTCCTTTTGCGACGCCGTGCAATAACTGCGCTTTCGCAGCCCGTCTTGGAACGAATGCCTATCCAGCAGAAGCAGGAACTCCAGCACGTACGCTGCGACGAGGTCGATGCCCGAGCTGGCTTTTGCCGCCTGGGATATGCGCTTGGCAGCGTCGGCTATTTCGTCGTCAGCGACCGCGATAAGGGGATACTCGCGCGAGGAGCAGCGGTCGTACAAAGATGAGAGCACGGATGTCTCGCAACCGAGCACGTTGGACGAAAGCTCGCACACGCATTCGGCGGAGGCAACGATTTCCACGCCCGAGTACCGCTCGGATGGGAAGAAGAAGGCCGAACGCGCCTGACCCGTGTCGATCGAGGCCTCCCTGCCCTCTTGGTAGATGTACTCGCCCGTGCAGACGGTCAGTTCGCAACGCCCCTCGAAGCAGTAGTTGACCTTCAGGGGCGGCTTGCCCTCCAGCTCGACCTCCATGAAACTCGGCACGCGTTGCGAGTGGATGTTTATGTCGTGCACCACCAAATGAGGTGTCAGGTAGTACGTGATAAGGGACCCCGGATTTCCCCCGTTGCCATCATCGAACGAAAGCACGCTTCTCCGATTTTGGGGGTCATGTTCCGATTCCGGTAGCCGCCAGTTATCCGCGGACGTCATGCTGGCCTCCCGTTCTTGATGGCCAACGTGCAATCGCAGCAACTGCGGATGAACTCGCTGTCGTGAGTGACGACCACGAGGGTCTTCCCCATTTCCCTCAGGCCCTTCATCAGATCGGCCGTTTGCTGCATGTGGCGGTAATCCAGTCCACTCGTGGGCTCGTCGAACAGCAGGATATCGCTGCCAGAGGCCAATGCGCACGCGACGGCCAGACGCTGCTTCTGCCCGCCCGAAAGCGACATGGGATGCCTGTCGGCGAATGCGTCCAGATCGACCTGCGCAAGGATGTGGTGCAGCGCGTCATCGTCGGCTTGTTCGCCATTCGTCTCCATGGAGATGCGGACCTCTTCCAGCGCGCTTTCCGTGAACAACTGGTGGTTGACGTCCTGCATGACCATGAACACCTTGCCCCGCAATGCGCGACGGTCGCAGGCCTCGCCGTTCAGGTCGATCGTGCCCTTGCACCGTCGCTCGAGGCCGCAAAGGCAGTTGAGCAGCGTTGTCTTGCCCGATCCGTTTGGGCCCACGATGGCGGTTACCTTGCCCATCGCGATGCGCGTTCCGCTGAAATCTATGGTCGGCTCCGCCGTTTTGCTCCGCCTTTCCTTCTCGCGTGCGAACAGGCCCGTACGGTACGAGAAACGGAAATCGTTGAGCGTAAGCGCCGCGTCGTCGCTTCCAACGGCAGGCAGCTCGACTTCGCTTGGAGACTCGGGCGTGGTTGTGCGCAAGCCCAGTTCGGCGAGCTGCGCATCGGAGAGCTGGCGCGACTCGGGAGTGTCGAGGTCTGCCACGATGCGTCCCGACGACATAATCACGGCACGGTCGATAAGGTCCCATAGGTACGAGATCCGATGCTCGGCTGCCACGATCGTGCGCCCCTGCTCTTTCCAAAGGCGAATAAGCTCGCGCAGGCGCATGGTCGCGTCGAAGTCGAGGTTCGCCGACGGCTCGTCCAGAAGAACAATGCGCGGGTCGCCCACGTCGATGGATGCGCAGGCAATCTTCTGCTTTTCGCCGCCGGACAACCGGAAGATGCTGCGCCCCATGAGGCTCTCGATGTCGAAGCGCTCGACAGTCGCGGACATCCTGTCCAGGATGACGCCCGGGTCCATGCCCCTGTTCTCGCAAGCAAACGCCAGCTCGCTGTCGGTGTCGACGTTGAAGAACTGGCTGCGCGGGTTCTGGAACACGGTTCCAACTTTCAAACCCGTTTCGTAGAGCTCTTGAGAGGCGATGTCGACGCCGTCTATTTTGACCTCGCCATTGAGCGTTCCGGGGTAATAGTGCGGGATAAGGCCGTTTATCAGGCGCAATACCGTGCTCTTACCGCACCCTGACGGTCCGGTGATAAGCACGAACTGACCGTCTTCGATGCTCAGGTTCACGTCGTGCAAACGGCCGTCGGCATCGCTCGAATCGCCGCGCAGCGCCTTGGGTGCCGCCTGCTCGTCCTGCAGTCCCGCATCCAGCGTGGTTGCAGCGTCTGCGGCAGGGTCCTGCGCAGCAGCGCTCTTGTCCATGCTCGCGATAAGCTCGGCGCTTTCGGAGCCGTAGACGAAGTTGATGTTTTTCAGCTCTATCATGAGACCAGGCCAAACATGATCGCGAATACGGCAACAAGGGCGAATGCGCAAATCGTCAGCACCACGATGTCCTGAGCGCGGAAACCGATTTCGCAAATGCTGGTGCGCTTGGTCGGAGCGCCGAGACCGCGTGTCAGGGATGCCGCCGACAGCTCTTCGCCGATGCGCAGCGACGACATCATGATGGGAACGAGACGGTACTCCACCATCTTGCCCACGTTGCGTCCTCCAAGGCGGATATCGCGCATGCGCATGGCGTCGTTGACCGACGTAGCTTCTTCGATGACCGTGGGAAAGAACCGGAACATCACCGAAAGGGGAATGGTGATCAGCGGCGGCACATGCAGCTTCTCCATGCCAAGTATGAACTCGCTGACCGTTGTGGTCGAAACCGCATAGGCCGCCATAAGCATGCACGGGATAAGGTGGACCATGATCCCGTGCATAAGGTAGAGCGACATGTACGCGCCCCCCGATGCAAGGGGGGCGAGCAATGTCCACAAGGCTTGCGTGAACGCCACTGCAAGAATGCCGAACACCGCAGTCGCAATGTTTCCGCAGCTAAGCAGTAACGCGGCTGCTACCAGCGCAAACACTATGGCAAGAGGTGCCGTGTGCGACCCGCCGGCTCCGCTTAGCAGAACCGTCGGCATGGTGACCAGCAGCGCGATCTTCGTACGCGGGTCGAGCAGCGCACGGCGAGCTCCAGACCCGTCGGCTTTGCGCCCTTCAGCGAATCCGAACCCGATACCCGACATTACACGATGCCCGCTTTGACGAAGTGCTTCTTCATCACCTTCAGGCCGATCCAAGCGCCGATCACGCCGAAGACGAAGCAGGCAACGATCATGATGGGAGCAAGCCAGGGCTGGAAGATGCTCATGGCAGTTGCGATGTACTCTTCGCCGTACGAGCCGCGGTCGGCCCAGTACTGTTCGGCGGTCAGGAAGATGGGGATGTAGCTGCCGAACACCCAGAGGCTGAAGATGCCATGGGCCAGGATGTCCTTCTTGGCGCTTTTGTAGTCGCCGCTCTTCATGATGAATTCGGCAATCAGGCTCACCACGATGCACAGCGGCATGGCGTACCAGCCCATGCCGGTCAGCATCAGCACGATGCCGAGCAAGATGCCCATGATCAGCACCATGCCGAACTTGTTCACCTTCGTGGCGAACAGCATCCACGGAATGCCGATGAGAAGGGGCATGAAGATGCAGTAGGTGGGCATCAGGTATGGGATGAACCCGATGAACGAGATGAGGATCATCATGACCGAGATAATGGCCGTGAAGATACCTACGTTGATGAGGTCCTTACCGTTGAGCCGCGTTGATTCTTTGTCCATGTGTCAGACTCCTATCGTGCGTTGTCCAAAATTAACCTAGGAATACTATTTGGAATAATACCGATTTGAAATTCGTGTTTCTTTACCCGAATAGCAAAAATGTCCCTTTTAGCATTCAGTTTTGAACGAGGAATTGCCGCGCCTGAAACAACCCACAACATGCTTGCGCCATCCAAAGGGAACCCGAAGAGGGATACCCCCTTTGAGCTCTTTGAGTTCAAGCAGCGCGTAACGCGGGCGCGGCTCGCGTTACGCTACCAGGCGAACACGGCGATGCGGTTGTTCACGTTCTTGCCGACGGTGGCGGCAAACAAACGGCCGCGCAGGGTGTGCTTGCGCATCTCCACGTTGTAGCTGCGCTCGTCGACGAGCTGCAGGCGCGGCTCGAGCTCGACGAACTCCTCGCCGGAGTCGGTGCCC
>CAMOLA010000070.1 GCA_946618265.1 uncultured Eggerthellaceae bacterium | reverse complement strand
CCCCCGTGCATTCTTCCAGTGCTTGAAGAACCATTTAGGTTTAGCCGAAGCCAAGCGAACGCGCATGGGCCCCGCCGGCTTAACGTAATGACATTGATCCAGGAGACCCGTTTCGCCCGAAGTGTGGTCGGATGATGGAGAAACTTTGGGAAAATGGCCAGATTTTGCCGTAAATGGGGCCTGACAAGGTGTTTTGCCGACAATCTCGTTCACTTGGAGCGTTTTAATCTCTATAATTCCTTCGACTCATAAAGCTGTGAGCTGGGGTGCTTCGAAAGAAGCGCAGATTGGGGAGGGGCCGACACCCCGAGGAACAGTCGGCAGTCGCGACATGCGGCGCATACGAAGAAGGGTACAGTGGTCGATCAATTCTTCTCGGAGATCTCGTTCGTCGACATCTTCAACTTCAGCGTGTTCCTTGCGTTTACCATTTGCTATGCGTACCAGCTGTTCTACGTTTTCAACGTGCTGGTCACGAAGCCCCGCACGATCGAGGCGAAGAAGAACCATCGGTACGCGGTTCTCATCTCGGCTCGCAACGAGAGCGCCGTCATCGGCAACCTCATCCATTCCATCAAGGTTCAGAACTACCCGCAAGAGCTCATCGACATCTTCGTCGTCGCTGACAACTGCACCGACAACACGGCCGATATCGCCGAGGAGGCGGGCGCAATCGTGTTCCGCCGCTTCAACGACAAGCTCGTCGGGAAGGGCTACGCGCTCGACTTCTGCATCAAGGCGATCCGCGCGCAGTACGCAGACCGCGGTTACGAGGCGTACTTCGTGTTCGATGCGGACAACGTGCTCGACGTGAACTACTTCCGCGAGATGAACAAGACCTTCGACAACGGCGCCATGGCTTCCACGAGCTACCGCAACTCCAAGAACTACGATTCCAACTGGATTTCGGCTGGCTATGCGACGTGGTTCCTGCGCGAGGCCAAGTTCCTGTCGCAGGCGCGCCTCAACCTCAACACCAGCTGCGCCATCTCCGGCACGGGCTTCTTCATCTCCGCCGAGATCATCGACAAGGTCGGTGGCTGGAAGTGGCATCTCCTGACCGAGGACATCGAGTTCTCCACGTCGAGCATCATCGACGGCGTGCGCATCTCGTATTGCCCGACCGCCGTGCTCTACGACGAGCAGCCCATCACGTTCCGCGATTCGTGGAACCAGCGCTTCCGCTGGGCCAAGGGCTTCTACCAGGTGTTCGGCAAGTACGCGGGCGGCCTGGTGAAGGGCATTTTCACGCAGTCGAAGGGGCATAAGTTCGCGTGCTACGACATGCTGATGACCATCTCGCCGGCCATGCTGCTCACCGTCATTTCGGTGCTGTTCAACGCGACCATCCTCGTGCTCGGCGTGACGGGCGCGATGTCGACGGGCGTCATGGTGGCTTCCTCGCTCTCGTCGATTTCGTTCTGCTTGCTCAGCTACATCCTGTTCATGTTCGTGCTCGGAGTGCTCACGACGTTCGTCGAGTGGGATTCCATCCATTCGACCCCGGCGAAGAAGATCCGCTACATGTTCACGTTCCCGCTGTTCATGCTGACCTACATTCCCATCGCCCTCGTGGCTCTGGTGAAGAAGGCCGAGTGGAAGCCGATCAAGCACACGATCGCCGTGAGCGCCGAGGAGATCAGCGGCGCGTCGCAGCCCGGTGCCGTTTCGGCTGGCGAGCGCTAGGAAGCGGTAACCGCCTCGGAGCGCTTTCGATAACGGGCATCAAGCGACCCCCGATTCGCGTCACGCGATCGGGGGTCGTTTCGTTTGGGCCTGACGCTTCGGCGGAGTGCCCGTCTGGTTGCGGTGAGCGAATCGGGGGTCGCCCTTCGGCGCATTCGCGGGGCATGGGCTGGGGTTAGCGCGGGGCGAAACGGGTGCTCCGCTGCGGGTTTCCCTGCAAGGTCGCTGGGCTAGCATGTCCGCATGGACGGCGGGCTTGGCACATACGGCGGGACGAAACGCGGCATGGCGCGCAGGGCGGCGTCGTTCGTGGCCGACGTGGCGGCCGAGACGCTGTGGCCGACACGTTGCGCGATCTGCGATACGCCCGGTTCGGTGCTGTGCGAGCGCTGTGCGCGAAGCGTGCCGTACCTTGACTGGTGGCGTGCATGCAGGAGGTGCGGCGCACCGTACGGTTTCGTCCAATGTGACCGATGCAACGACGTGGCGCTCGGGCGCATGGGGCGCGACCGGTTGCCCTTCGAGGGTTGCGCGAGCGCGACGGCGTTCAACGATGTGACGGGGCGCGTCGTTCGCGTGTTCAAAGACCAGGGCGAGCAACGCCTGGCGACGCCCATGGCCCGCATGATGGCGAGGGTCCTGCCGCCTTCGTGGCCGGTCGATGTGGTGACGTTCGTGCCGGCTACGCTTACGGCGTATCGGTACCGGGGTTACGATCATGCCGAGCTGCTCGGCGATGCGCTCGCGCACGAGCTCGGTTGCGCCTGCGTCGCGGCACTCGAACGCCCGAAGACGCGCGACCAGCGCGCGCTGTCCGGCTCGCAGCGGGTGCGCAACCTCGCCGGGAGCTTCCGTGCTCACGAAGGGGTCGCGTCGGGAACGCGCGTGCTCCTCGTCGACGACGTGTACACCACCGGGGCCACGCTGTGCGCGGCAACCGATGCGCTGATTGCCGCCGGCGTGCGCGAGGTGCGCTGCCTCACCTTCGCCCGCGTGTGAGCGCGGTTCGTCGGTGCCGCTGGCAATGATACATTACCTCTGAGGTAGTGTATCATTGCCATCATTTTCGACTCACTTGTTCGCGTTTCATGTAAGATGGAGCCATGACTGAAATCAAACCAACAAATTGCCACTTCTGCGGGTATTGCTGCGCGTTTCTCGCCACCGTGGAAGAAGGCCGCGTCATCGATTTGAAGCCCGACCCCACGCGCTACCCGTACGACGAGCGCATCCTGGCGGGATGCCGCAGGTGGCGCATGAACCTCGACGTGCTGGACAGCCCTCGTCGCGTGAACTACCCGATTCGCCGCATCGGCGAGCGGGGAAGCGGCGAGTGGGAACGCGTGAGCTGGGACGAGGCGCTCGACGATATTGCAAGCCGCCTACAGGTGCTGCGCGAGGAGCATGGGGCCGGCACGCTGGCCTCGATGATCGGCGGCCCGCACGCGTCGTTTTGGCCGCTTCACCGTTTCATGAACGGGTTCGGCAGCCCCAATAACATGGGTATCGGGCAGATTTGCTGGAACCCGCGCATCTGGATGGACGCCATCACCTTCGGGTGGACGGTCGAAGCCGATATCGTGCCGGGGCTCACGCGGGCGCTGTTCATCTGGGGGACGAACCCGGCGCAGTCGGATAATTCCGCATTCTGGCAGACGATCCGCAAGGTGGGCGAGATGGACGGCATGGCGCTCGTGTGCGTCGATCCACGCTATACCCAGATTGCAGCCATCGCCGATCTGTGGTTGCCCGTGCGGCCCGGAACCGATTGCACGCTGGCGCTGGCCATGCTGCACGTCATCTTCGAGGAAGGTCTCGAGGATCGCGCATTCGTGGACGAGTGGTGCCACGGAGCGGACGAGCTCGCCGCGCACGTGAAATCAGTCACGCCCCAGTACGCCGCCGAGTTCTGCGGCGTCGATGCAGACGACATCGTGGCCGCGGCGCGCCTGTTCGCGGCCGGCCGCACGGCGCTCGTGTCGGGCAGGGGCGTCGACCAGGTCGGCAAATCGGTGGCGCCGACGCATCGGGCCATCTGCTGTTTGCGCGCCGCGACCGGCAACGTCGATCGGCCGGGTTCGTGCATCCTCGCGGAAGCGAGCGACTTCACGAGCGAGGTCGATTTCGAGCTGAGCGCCCGATTCGCCCCCGAGGTGCGCAAGCTGTGCCTGAACACGCAGGTGGCGCCCCTACAGTGCTTCGACGGCTACGACGTCGTCGACGCGCAGGTGGGCAAGTTCGGCCGCCATCTCCCCATGCGCTACATGACGTCGGCGAGCCCCGATTTGGTCTTGCGCGCCATGGAGGAAGGCGAGCCGTATCGCGTGAGCGCCCTGATCGTGAACGCGACCAACCCGCTGCTCACCTACGCCGACACGAATCGCGTGCACCGCGCGCTCATGGGGCTTTCGCTCATCGTCGTGCTCGACTACTACATCACCTCGACCGGCGCCATCGCCGACTACGTCCTGCCGTGCGCGGGCGCCATCGAACGACCGATATTCCAGATTCACGGCGGCGTGGCCAACATGGGCTATGGCGGTCCGGCGGCGGTCGAGCCGTATTACGAGCGCAAGACCGACTACGATATCTTCCGCGGGCTGGGCTTGCGGCTGGGCCAGGACGACCTGTGGCCCGACGCCACGCTGGCCGACGCCTTCGCCACGCAGCTCGCGCCCACGGGCTGGGATTGGCAGGACTACTGCACCATCGGCATATACCACGTTCCGCCCGAGCCCGAGAAGCACCTGCGCCCGGGTCCCGACGGCTGGCCGCAGGGTTTTGCGACCACGACGGGCAAGATCGAACTGGCAAGCGAGCTTCTGCCCCAGCTGGGCGGACAGCGGCTTCCGCAGCAGGGGCCGCTCATGCGGCTCTGCTCGCCCGCGCTCGTCGAGCGGCTCGAAAGCGAGGGCGCGCATCATGTCGAAATGATGACGGGCTCGCGCAAGCAGCCGTTCAACGCGTCGATGTACATGGACAATCCGAAGTTCCGCGCCGGGACGCCCGGGCCGGTCGTCGAGATGAGCGAGGCCATGGCCAAGGCCCTGGGCCTGGAAGCGGGCGACACCGCCAAGCTGACCACCGACTACGGCGAGGCCCGTTTCACGGTGTCCGTCGCCAAGATGCGCGACGATGTGATAAACGTCGACTACGGCTGGTGGCATCCCGAAGCCGGCGTTCCGAAGGCGCCCGATTACGGCGGCATCTGGGAGTCGAACGTGAACACGCTCACGTCGTGCGGGCTGCAAGAAGAGCTCATCGGCACGTGGGCCTACAACGCCATCGACTGCATGATCCAGAAGGTCGACGAGAAGCTGAGCTGGTAGCGGCATCTGGGCCCGGCCAGCCGACCAGCTGGCTGGGCTGACCGCTCGTCGCGTCAGTATAAGAATCGTGCGAGGATTCGCGCCTGTTCTTCGCATGCCGCCTGACACCCGATACAATACTAGGCCTAGTCTTATCGGCGGCTCTTCGAGGCCGCTTGGAACAGGGAGGTAGTACGAATGGCAGAAAGAAAGCAAGCGCTGCTCATCTTCAGCAAGCCGCCGCTGCCGGGCATCGTGAAGACGCGCATGACCAAGGAATATGGCGGGTTCCTCACGCTCGAGCAGGCAGCTCAGTTCTACAAGCTGTGCTTCTACGACGTATGCGAGATGGGCATGCACGCGCTCATCGAGCTGCAGGAACGCAACACCGAGAAGATGGCCGAAGATCCCGAGCAGGACAAGATCGTCTACGATTTCTTCGTGTCCACGACGCCGGCCGAGAGCCTGCCGAAGGTCAAGGAGGTCTTCGACGAGATCGGGCCGTGGCCGATGGAGATCAACTACCTGGTCGACACGGGCTCGACGTTCGACGAGCACTTCAACGACTCGTTCAAGCAGCTGTTCGACATGGGCTACGAGAACATCGTGTCCATCGGCGGCGACGTGCCCACCATGCCCAAGGAGCATGTCAAGGGCGCTTTCCAGTGGCTCGAGTATTTCCGCCACATGCTGGGCAAGCCCGGTTTCGTGCAGGCGCCGTGCCAGGAGTGCGGCACGTCGCTCGTGGGCTTCAGCTGCGACACGCCCATCAACCACGATGGCATCTACTACAACATGGACGGGCGCCCCGCGCTCGACGGCTACGTCGAGAAGCTGGTCGAGGCCGGCGACATCCCGTCTGCCTACTTCGATCCGGTTGCCGACATCGACGAGATCACGGACCTGGCGCACGCCATCTCGTGCATGAAGGCCATCCGCGAGGCCGCCAAGTACCAGACCCATCTGTTCGTGCCGCGCCGCACGCTGAATTGGGTCGAATTCATGGGCATCCGCGTGACCACGCCGCCCAATGACAACCACGACCCGCGCGATTACCTCGACGGCAAATCCGATACGCCCGACGCGTCCGAAGGCGAGGCTCCGACCGACGAGGATCGCCAGCGCATCGAGGAAGGCATGGCCGCCATCCGCGAGGCGCAGAAGGCCGAGAACGCTTACGAGCGCGGCAAGTACGAGTAGTATACATTTGGGGACAGTCCCCAAATGTATACTCAGCCGCTGTCATGTTTTGAAAGGGTGAGAGCGTGAGGGAGGATCTCCACAAGACGGTGGCCTTGTGCCCCGATTGCCTGCGCAGCCTGTCGGCGCAGGTGTACGCTGATGACGACAAGTCGGTCTGGATGGAGCGCACGTGCCCCGAGCACGGCGAGTTCAAGACGCGCATCTGGCCGGATGTCGATCACTTCCGCTGGATCACGGCGCAGGCCATGCCGAAGACGCCGCCGCAGAACACCACGCCGGTCACGGGGCCGTGCCCGTTCGGCTGCGGCACATGCGGGCGCCACGAGCGCCGCGGCACGTTGCTCGAAATAGAATGCACGTGGATGTGCAACCTCAAGTGCCCGGTGTGCTTCATGAGCGCCGACACCGAGGAGCACGATCCCAGCTTGGAGGAGATTTCGGCGATGTACGACGTCATCGCCGACGCCGTGGGGACCGATGGCGCCGTCCAGCTGACGGGCGGCGAGCCGACGTGCCGCAAGGATTTGCCCGAAATCATCCGCATGGGACGCGAGAAGGGCTTCTGGGGCATCGAGCTCAACACGAACGGCCTGGTCATCGCATCGCGTCCCGGCTATCTCGAAACGCTGCGCGATGCGGGCGTCACGGGGCTGTTCCTGTCGTTCGACGGGTTGACCGGGGACGTGTACGAGACAACGTGCGGGCGCGACATCCTGCCCGTCAAGTTGAAGGCCGTCGAGCGGTGCCGCGAAGCGGGCGTGCAGGTCGTGCTGTGCATGACCATCCTCGCCGGCGTCAACGACCACCAGCTCGGCGACGTGCTGCGCTTCGCCTGCGAGAACTCCGACGTCGTGGCGGGGCTCGCGCTGCAGCCGGCGTTCACCTCCGGGCGCTTCGACGCGCGCATCGCGACGGGCATGACGGCCGGCGACACCATCTTCAAGCTGGCAGAGCAATCAGAAGGCCTCATCGACGTGGAGGACGTCTGGCCGCTCGGCTGCTCCAACCCGCTGTGCGACACGGGCGTGTTCTTGGTCAAGGGGCCGGCGCCTGCGGGCGTGGTCGAACATCCCAGCGGCTTCTGGCCGGCGACCAAGTTCCTGACGACCGACGAATACCACGAAGCGTACAGTCCCGACAGCCCGCAGGGCTCGGTGTTCTTGGACATCCTTTCCAAGAAGGGCATCTACGTGGCCGACGGGCTGTCCATCGTCATCATGGATTACATGGACGCCTATACCATGGACATCCAGCGCCTGCGCGAGTGCTCGATGATGGTCACCGTGCCCGACGGGCGCGCCATCCCGTTCTGCTCGTATCACCTCACCGATTCCAAGGGCTGCCGCGTGTATCCGCCTTGGATGAAGGAGGAGCTGCGCGACGGCAAGGTCGACAACGACCTGATCGTGAAGTACCTGCTGGGCGATAGGGGATAACGACATGGCAAACGAAGTGTCTTACAGCATAACGATCAACCGCGACACCTGCATCAAGTGCGGGCTGTGCGAGCGGTTCTGCCCGACCGAGGTCTACATCATGGACGACGGCCCGCAGCCCGTGCATCCAGAATGGTGCTGGGGATGCGAGACGTGCTCGGGGAACTGCCCGCAGGACGCCATCACGGTCGAGGCCAATCCCGATGCGCTCGCGGCCGATGACGACCATCCGCGCGCGAAGCTCATCGACGACGAGACGGCGGCCACCTACAAGGAGTGGGCGCAGACGTTGCGCGTCGTGCTGCAGCTGCGCTGGCATCCCGTGGGCGTGCGCCTCATCCGCGCCGGCGAGCCGTATCCGGAGGGCGTGCAGATCCCGAAGGAGCGCATGCGCTACTGCCAGTCGATGATGGCCGCCCGCCGCGGCGTTTCGCTGCTCATGCCCGCCAACCGCCATTCCTGCCCCGACGGCACGTCCATCCTAGGGCTCACCGAGGTCCCGCCCAAGCTCGCTTCGGGCGAGATCTACATCCTCTTCCATAAGCTCGACACGCAGGAAGCCGCGAGCCGCATGGTCAACGAGCGTCCCATGCTCGAGCCGTATTCGATGG